>JAFQEE010000043.1 GCA_017399175.1 Clostridia bacterium
CCGTCCGCAGTTTCAGAAAATGATAAAAGACAGTGCCCAAAAGCTTTTTGACATTGTCCTTGTATGGAAGCTTGACCGCTTTGCCCGTAACCGTTATGATTCAGCTCATTACAAAAATGTGCTTAAGAAAAACAGCGTTAAAGTTTTATCTGCCACAGAAACTATCTCACAAGGAGCAGAGGGTATCCTGCTTGAATCATTGCTTGAAGGTATGGCTGAATATTACTCAGCCGAGCTTGCAGAAAAAGTTGCAAGAGGTATGCACGAAAACGCACTTAAAAGCAAGTTCAACGGCGGCACCCTCACAATCGGATACAAGATTGATGAAAACCGAAGATATGCAATAAACCCCGAAACAGCACCGTTTGTTCTTGAGTGTTACAAAAAATATCTTGAGGGTATGTCAATTAAACAGCTCGTAAAGGTTATGAACGAAAGAGGTATGCGTAACACATGGGGAACAGAAATGACAATCACCACTATGACAAACGTTCTGAAAAATCGCAGATATTTAGGCGAATACAGGTACGGTGATATTGTAAACAAAGGAGAAATACCGCAGATAGTTCCTGACAAGCTTTTTGATGATGTTCAGAGAGCCATAGCAAAAAACAGACGTGCACCTGCAAAGCATAAGGCTACCGAAGATTATCTTCTTACCTCTAAGCTCGTGTGCGGCAACTGCGGTTCCTTGTGGGTCGGTGAAATAGGCACAAGCAGGAACGGTGCAAAACACAGATATTACAAGTGTATCAATGCCAAGCGAAAAAGAGGCTGCAGCAAGAAAAAAGGCATAAAAAAAGAATTGCTTGAGGATTTAGTTCTCAAGCAAATTATGAAAATTATTATGAATGATGAGCTTATTGATAAGCTTGCTGACATTGCTGTTGAACAACAGAGCAAGGAAAATGTAGCACTGCCGGCACTTCGCTCTAACCTTAAAGAAATCAATAAAAGTATTGATAATATTATAAAGGCTATTGAGGACGGTATTTACACATCTTCAACAAAAGAAAGATTACAGGAACTTGAAAAAAGCCGTGACGAAACAGAGCTTCTTATAGCAAAGGAAGAAATAAAAAAGCCTTTCTTATCGAAAGAAGATGTTGTCACTTGGTTCTATGAGCTTCGAAAGCTTAATATAGAAAGCCTTTCGGCACGAAAATGCCTTATAGACATATTTATAAATTCGATTGTAGTTTATGAGAATGAACTGCAAATTCTTTTCAACTACAGGGACGGTACTGAAACCGTCCCCGTAGAAATACTTATATGTTCGGATATAAAGAGTTACTTTCCACCATTTCGAGTGTTCATAACGGATTTCGTGTGAACACTCGACTTTTTTGTTTAAATTCATAGTTTCTCCAATATGTATCGAGCAGGTTTTGAGCCTGCTCTTTTTTGTTATGCAGTGAGATATTCCACTGCTACACCCTGACGGGTATCTGCCTTGTAATTGTCTGCATTTGACGGGATTTCAATATATCCCACAAAGCGATAATGAATTACAATACGCTGTGTTCTGTTTTTGCCTGTACCTTCGGTTTCATAAATGTCAATGTGGTCTATAAGCTCGTGAAGGAGTGGTGCAGTTAAGGTTTCCATTTCCATAAACTTACGAACCGCAGAAACGAAAAGTGCTTTTTCCTTTTCTTTGTTATTAAGCTGCTCTTGCTGTTCTCTGAGCTTTGAAATCTTTGTCCTTAACTCAATTCGTTCCTCTTCGTACTTTCTTGACATATGCATAAACCACTCGTCGGTTACCTTGCCGTCCATATTATCCTCGTACAGCTTTTCATAATTTCTCTCGACCTTTGCATTTCTGCTCATAAGTCTTTCGAGTTCGGTTTTGAGATATTTTCTTCAGAAATTCTGTCGCTGTTGGTTTTCCGTGCAAGGATTTCGGCAAAGTGTTCTTCGTTATGCCTTATACAAGCCGACATCTTTTTAAGCTCAAGCATAACAATCTGCTCAATAGCATCTGCTCTCACATAATGTCTGTGCTGACAGCTGCCTCTGTAATCCTTTACATAATTACTGCAACTGAAATAGTGAATGTCCTTGTTTCGTGTATTCACATGATACCATAGCTTATGACCACATTCGGCACAGACGAGAAAATCACAAAAGATATTCTTGTCTCCGTTTTCAGGCTTCGGGTCTCTGCGTTTGCATTTCTTGATAAGAGCCTGTACCGCTTCAAAGGTTTCACGGTCAATAATCGGTTCGTGAACATCCTTGAAGATTTTCCAGTTTTCTTCGGGATTCTGAAGTCTTTTCTTGTTTTTGAAGCTCTTGGAGTAGGTTTTGAAGTTTACCACATCACCGCAATATTCCTGACGAATAAGAATCTGACCTATGGTAGAGCTTTTCCACTTGTACGGGTTAGGCTGTACCTTTTTACCGCCTCTGCCTACACCTCGCTCCTGCCAATATGAGGTACAGTTCTTTATTCCTCTATCCTGCAGGGTTCTTGCAATTTTGTCCTGACCGTAGCCTTCAAGATAAAGTCTGAATATTTCTCTCACAACATTTGCCGCCTCGTGTTCAATAATCCACCTTTTAGGATTCTGAGGATCTTTCATATAACCATAAGGCGGTTGAGAAAGGGGCTCGCCCATATTACCTCTGATTCTTTTGGCAGAGCGTACCTTCTTTGAAATATCTCTTGCATACATCTCGTTCATAACATTTTTAAACGGGATTATTTCATTTTCACCGTCAGCACTGTCAACAAGGTCGGTTATGGCAATAAAGCGGATATTGTTTTCGGGAAAGTATGATTCGGTGTATAGACCGACTTCAACATAATTTCTTCCGAATCGGGACATATCCTTGACGATGATTGTCGAAATATATCCCGCTTCAACATCCTCCATCATTCGCTTAAAATCAGGACGATTGAAATTCGTTCCCGTAAAGCCGTCATCTACATAAAACCTTGTGTTTTCAAAGCCTTTTTCCTTTGCGTAACGGGCAAGCATAAGCTTTTGATTTTCGATTGAGTTGCTCTCCTTGTCGTTTCCGTCATCACGGGAAAGACGGCAATAAAGAGCTGTAATTCCTATATTGTTTGACTGCATTAGTCCTCCTTTCCGGCAGTCATCACATATTCTGCTTCAATTTTATCTTCGTCAGGCACTAATGTCAAATGTGCAAAATCACTGCCAACATATTTTTCTACTTTCTCACTCATTGTGTTTTCAAGATTACAGATATTTGCAGGTGCAAACTTGGAAGAAACCTTGTAAAGTACACCGCCGATTACATATTCATCCTCATCAAGAAAACCACAAAAATCATTAATTTTCCTCATCATCTTGCACCTCTGTCTTTCTGTCTTAAAAGATGCTTGCCGTAATATTCAACAGCCTTTGCAAGAAAATCTTCCTTTTCCTTTACGGTAGCATTAGATTTCATATATTTGCTGATTTTATCTTCGGGGATTTTAACTGTAACAATCTGATTAGGTTTCGGTTGTTTCATAATGGAAGATATTTCCTCTGAGTTAAGTGTGCCTTCCTGAGATAACTTTTTCAGCTTCTGAGCTTGTGCAAGTGACGGTGTACAAAGCTCTTTCTCAATAAATTTAAACAAATCAGTCTGCTCTGTCTTATTGAGATACGAAAGCTCAACACCTACGGAAAATGAGATTTTGTTCTCATCTACCATACTGAGAAGTTTAGGAATAAGTTTCGCAAGACGAATATATCTTTTCACCTGAGATGCACTGTCAGTTTCAGAAATCTCATCTGCAGATAACTTCGGTCCGACTGGGTCCGAAGTTAAATCAGTTCGTTTGCCCTGCTTTTTAAGAGCATCCATTTTCATCTTGTATGCGAATGCCTTTTCCGAGGGCAGGATATGCTCACGATGGAGATTACTGTCAACAAGAATAATATCCGCTTCTTCCTTGCTGATTGAAAGAACTACCACCGGCACCTCTGTCATTTCAAGCCTTGTTGCTGCAAGAAATCTTCTGTGACCTGATATGATTTCATACACATCAGCCTTATCATCCTTTCGCACCATCAAAGGCTGAATAATACCGTTCTCACGAATGCTATCTTCTAAAGGCTTCATATCCTCCTCACGGCATTTGTAAGGATTCTTGAAATTCGGAACAATGCTTTTCATTGGCATTTGTACGATTTCGGTTGTCTGAGGCTTTACCGCCTCTGTTTCTTTGTTTTCTTCTGTTTTCTCAAACAGAGTGTTAATAAAATTATCTTCTTTACTCATTTAATTACCTCTCTTTTCTGATATCAATATTTTTGTTGGTTTTCTCTTTTCGGACAGTTTTTAGTACATCCGATATAAATGCTTTTGCTTTTTCAGGCATCAGCCTCAATGCCTCAAGGTACGGTGCACAGACTTGTTCAAGTTCATGAAGCCTTTTACTCAGTCTGTTTATACTGCTTTGCAGCTCCCAATTTCTTTTTCGGAGCCTTTCATTTTCACCCTCAAGGTCAAATATCTTACTCCTTGCTGCAACGGATTGCTTTGCCATATTACTCAGGTCATTGAAATCTTCACTTGAAATTGTTACTTTGCCCGTAAGCGTTTTCTTACCCATTCCGTCAATTTCATTGAAAGTTTTGTGAACAGTATGAATAGTGTCGTAACGGATTTCTTCCTTTTCGACCTGACTTTTGATTTCTTCAAGGCGTTTCTTATCCTGTTGTATTTCATATTGCAGACAAGACAGATGTTCAGCCGTACTGCCTTTCTCACCACGAATGAAATCATTGAAACCGGCTCTTTGCATATGATTGAAGAAATCATCCTGCAGGATACTGTAAGACGGAATCAGCACAGGCTTACCTTTTTCGTTGAATACGGGATTACCGTTTTCATCTACTGTCTGAGGTGACTTCCACTTTTTTGAGTGGCTTATCTGATTGACGGTTTCTTTAACAGTACCCACAAGTGATTTATCCTTGCACCGCTTTGTCCACAGAATTTGTTTCTCAACAACGGGCAGAGCTACAAGGTGCATATGGTAGTGATATACAAGTTTTCCGTACTGTTCTGTGAGAGCCACGTTCAGTTCATCAGCGTGCATAACGGCAGATAGAATATTCTGCTCACCGTAGAGATTTACTGCAAAACGATAGGCCTCTGCATAAAACTCTTTTGCATATTCATAACCGCCGTGAGTTTCAAAGTAGTCTGTGTTGACATCGAATATGACTTCATCAAAGACTTTCGCATCAGCTTTAAGGCCTCGCATACAGACTCTCTTTTCGGCTATGAGCTTATTCAGTTGTTCATTGTAGGTCAGTTCACCATAGCTCTTGAAATGCACATTCATATCACACCGAGCCATATCAACATTCATATTGGCATAGCTTTCATTCTTTCTTTCGTTGTGCCTTTCACATTTACCGATTGTGCTTTGTGTATGAGTGACAACTCTTGCTACACTATAATTTTTCTTTGACATAGGTTTTACCTCCTTTCTGCATTACTGCCTTATTTGTTCCGCTGACTTTCTTCGAAAGTGCGTAACCCACTATGACACTTTCACGACTTCACCGTGCAAAGATGTCAGTGGGCTCTGCGAGGCTCATAAACTAAAATTTCTCGCTTATCAAGGGAGCGACAAACTTTAGTTGCGGCATACACCGCAGACGAGCTTCGCTATGTAGGGGTGGCTGTAGTATCCTTTATGCCGAGTTTCATTTGTGGGGGCAGTTATTATATAAAGAAATTGCACCTAAAGGTAATGGGAATAAGCCGCATAATTTTGTTCCTGATTTTCAGGAAAAGTTTTTGCAAACAAAAAAGCCATCACATAGACAGCACAAATAGCGGGAGGACATTTCATCCTCTCGCACAGTTTGTACTGAAACTATGTAACGGCTTAAAGTTTAAGCACTGATTGTCCGAATGTTACTGACC
Source organism: Clostridia bacterium (assembly GCA_017399175.1). GTDB lineage: Bacteria > Bacillota > Clostridia > Oscillospirales > Acutalibacteraceae > Fimenecus. Next base: position 5,908 of record JAFQEE010000043.1, read on the forward strand.
AAGTATTCGGACAGATACTCTTTTGGTCGGCACAGTGATTTCTGGCTCACTATGGGCACTAATAAATAAGTGTTTCAGTTTGTATTTAGTTGTAGGGCAAATACATTATTTACCAATTTACTATTATATAGAACATTCGTTCAATTGTCAAGAACTTTCCCGAAAAAGAAAAGGTGGTGTCGGTTTTTGCCGACACCACAATGTTAATTATCCTATTTTATTAGCTGTTTTGACATTTTTTTATATTTTCATAAAGCCAATTCAAAAAGTTGTTTATAAGTTCAGTAAGAATATCAGAAAGTTCATCAGGTTGTAATTACACATACAGTACTAATACTTACCCAACATTCGGATTTGCTTTTATGCTATATTCGGTTAATATAGCATTGTCAATCCTATATGAAACATATAAAATTTCTGTTTAAGTATTGTTTATAAAGCTAATATTTTGTGAAGAAATGTTTTCAAAAGTAACACTTACAGTATTTTGACCATTATTTATTTTTGCAAAAAGTGATATAGTTTGTTTTAAGTTTATACCCATAGTGTTTTTATACTTTAAAGTAAATGTTTCTTTGTACTCTAATTTGTCGTCTTTCCAAAATTCTGATAATAATATTTCTTTTATATCCAAGATTATTTTAATATTATCATTTTGACAAGCATATTGAACAATAGAGTTTGAGCATTTGATAGATTTTAAATTTTCTAGCGCTATATCTAGTGCGATGCCGCTACCAACATTCTTTAATACTAAATCCACACAACTACTGTCTGTACTATTAGTAAGTACATACTCCTTGCTCCACGTTTTGTTTTCTATATTTTCTAAATATTCAGGGGTATCAAGCACTTTATGCATAACAAAAAAGGGGGCATTATTTTGTGCAGTAGAAAACTTCAATTGCTTTTCGGTATCCTTTTTAGTAAAGTATATTGTTGCAATTAAAGAACCCACAGCTATTAGTCCACTTAAAATTGCACCATAAAAGGAAAGAACATCTGGTGCTCCCCAAAGTGTTAAATATCCAGCGTTCATTTTATAGAATTCATTAATAATAACAGGTATCCCCAATACTAAAAAAACAGATCCCAATATTAGCAACAGTACTGTAATGATTTTTTTAGTCATATAGTTTCCTCATCATTTAAATTGAAATAATTCATACTAATCGATATATAATCACAAATGAATATTCTATTTCAAATTATACAGCACATACAAAAACCTTTGTTTATTTAATTTTGATATAATCGATGTTGAAACAAGAGGCAAATTTTCCATTAACCTCTCATTAGAAAAGCCAAAATTTTTTATTATTTTTTCACATATGGTCTTAGCATTAATTGATCCATCTCTATCTTTAATACAATATATCCTATCGATAAAAGCAAGCATAAATAACAAACGATAGTTTTCTTGATGAGGTAAATTTCTAAAGACCTCTGGGATTTTTTCAAATTTTAATATAGATATTAATCCATCTAATTTTTCATCAATGATAGACTTATCAATACTCTTTACCATTGAAATTATTGGTGTAATATAATAACGACCAGCTCTCTCGTCCATTGCAGCTGTCATCAAATAATCTGAAATAACATACTCTAGTTTTGCCAATCCAAATTTATTGTATGAAACATCATATAATGATACAAATTCCATTTTTTCTTTAGTAGAACTGTCTCTTTTTTCAAAAATAGAAACGCAAAAATCATCACACATATTATTATATATCAAATCATCAACGACTTTTTGCGATAACGAAATACCTATGCCAGAAAATTGACACTGATTTAAATATATTCCAATTGTTGCCGGATCCGTAAACTTCATTGAAAAGCCTTTCTTGTTTTCAAAAACAACTTTATCCGAATTTAACGAACCTTTATCAACATAAGCTGAAAAATAACGATGGGTTTTCATAAGTGTATCTCTCAACAATCTAAAAAATTTAATTACATCCTCCAAAGAATCAATTTCAACATAGGCATTATCGCTGTATCCATAAATCTTACAATTGCATCTTCGCGAAACTTGTTTCAATGTATCATTAAACTCATTTATAGACGCTGTATATTCTTGATTACTTGTTAACGCAGATGCTCTTATTCCAACCATATCAAAAAAAGCAATATATGCCATTCATAACACCTCCAAAAAAAAGAATTCAAATCACAATTTAATAATGAACGGTACTATTTCAAAATCAAAGCCACTATCATAATATTTGTGAATCTCTCCCCAATATACTATATCCCATTTAGCTGGATATAATTCTCCTGGGAACAAGGCTTTTAACTGTGCAATCGAATGAGTGTCATCTGGGATATGCTTAATTAAAACTATTGCAAATCGCTCTTCTTTTCCAAAAGGCCTATCATCGATAAATTGAGGTGGGTTCAATATCTTTTTTTCAATTTCAACTTTTATTCTACTAGGACTGATTTGACCTTGATAAATGTTTCTGTCAAAAACTTTTTCAAGCGGATTTACAATTTCTTTTTCTTTATAAAATACTCTACCATTTTCTTTAAAATACCACTCTTGGAATTTTTTCCACAAATTGCAATAGTCTTCAAAAAAAGCGAATACATCAGAATCAAAATTTTTTACTATATCATATGGTGCAACAGTAAAAATTGAAAGGAACGAAATATAAGGAGTGTCCGTCTTTAATTTTGAAGCAACATACTTTATCAAATTGCGTCCATCTTTAGAAAATGTTTTGAGAAAACTTTCATCTTTTGAACACTCAAGAATAAACTGTACCTTATCTGCAGAGATTTTTTGCTTATCATCATGATGATAAGCTACATCACTCACTCCTAAATAATGACACATGCACGAGTCTACAAGAAGTGCTTCAGAATGAAGTATAGCGATATCTTCGGATAAACAAATTTGGTAAAACGATGGTGGATTATTATGTGCCTCTGTCGGAACGAAATATGCCGAATCTTCCTTGAATTGTATAATCATATTATGCGTAGCTTCATTCATTTTTAGTTTTAAAATATCCTCTCGAGCTCCCGGATACAATAATATTCTAATGTTCTTTCGCCTAGAATCCGCAACATTATTAAAAATTAAATTGATTTTTTTATCTTCTGGAGAAAAAACAGTATTCTTTTTTACGAGAGCAGAGCATCTGTTATGTATATAATCGCTTAATATTTTATTCGATTCGTTTAACTTTGTACAAATTTGCAAAACATTAACAAACTGTTCGCTACCGCTTAAAATATTATTTAATCTGAAATAAGTCGCGTCGGCCATTTCATTAGCGTATTCGTCATCTCCAGGAAAAACTGTAATGTTAAAAAGGATTCGTTCTTTTTCACCATTCATTTATATTGCTCCTCTTGTTATAAAATATAGTTTTAGAAATTGCTATTATTTACTGTTAACTTTTTTATTCGGGATAAATTTACATACAATGATAGAACTCAACAGATTATAAATTAAATTCGCAAGATCATTTAATACAAATATAGAATATATTAAAATCATCATCTTTTTCAATTAGTAATGCAAAAACGCCGCACTTTTCGACAAAAACGCTTGTTTTTCGTCTCATTTTCCATTGCTATCAAACTCCACCCACGGCTTTTTAAATGCACCTATCTTCCTCATTGAAGTATAAACCTTATATTCATCTTCGCCACATTTGAGTGCAACAAAATCCTTGGTTACTTCTTCCATATAATGCAGGTTGACTATGTAACTGTAATGGGGTTGGGCGAAAGATTTTTCATCGAGAACTTCTTTCCAGTACTCCATTGAGTAGTGCGTTTCGTTTTTTTCGGTCTGTTATATACAGCACGGATTTTCTGTCCTCTATGGCAATGTATATAATTTCGTGTAGGCACACCCTGAAAATATCCTTGTTGCACATTGTCACAGATATACCCTGGTAAATGCGATAACATTTGCTGTCACTTTCAGAAATGAAAAGGCCGTTACAACCGTGATATGTTTCTGGATAATGTGATAAACCATTGCTATTCAGGATTTCTACTATTTCCTCTTTTGTTTTGATGTGTCCGATTTCGTTTGTTTTCATAAGCATTTTCCTTAAAATATAATCTGTCTTATATTTATAAAGTGCTGTATAAAGGAAAAAGTAACGCCATTTTTTCGAAAAAGAACGAACTTTGTCGAAATCAACAATTTGCACAACTATTCAAACAAAAACAACCGCCTTACTTGCGAAACACAAGTAAGGCGGTTGTTTCATATTCACATTTCTATTTAATCAAACTTATCATCAAATATAAGACAGTATTGGTGTAGCTGCTGACACCAATGGAGTTTATTCATTAATATTATTTATTGTTCTTCTATATATTGACCGTCAGGTAAAGGTTTAAATAATATTGGAAGTGGAAGAACATCACTTGTTCTTTCCAGCAACATCAAAGCCCATTTCAAGTTGTACTCTTTCCCATATTCAGCATCAAACAAGTTCATCAAACTTGTTCCATATTCAATAGGATTTTCAGGTGTTAAGTTTAATATAAATCCAAATGGATATGCTCCTAAATCACAACACGTTGTTGCTTTAGGACCTGCATCTGATATACTAGCAAGGGTAGTTGGTCCAACCATTAATTGTCCGACATTTTTATGAGTTAAATAAATGCGCAAATCAAATAGTGATTTATCAATAGTATTGCTTTCTTTATTAAGTAAAAATTCATCAAAGCCTAATCGCTTGACTTCTGAATAAGGCAACAAACTACAAAACATTGTGATGACTTGCTTCACAAAAGCCAAAGCAGGAAATTTTCTTGTGCTAAAGGCAAAAATTTCACCATGTTTCAAGGGATCCATTTTATATAAAGCATAGCCAACTTCTTTCGCAACATCATTATATACTGTTGCATACCATGCACCGGTATTATTGTTACATCTTTCACACACAGAGTATTTGCCCATACCTTGCTGTTGATTTTTATAATATGCCTTTTCACCTTTGTATCTTTTAATGGCATCTTCTCCGGTATATACTTTAGTTCGATTATTATTAAGAGCATTTTCAGGTGGAATATGTTCAAATGATAATTTACAGTATGTACCGCATATTTGACATTCGCCATAATGATAAACTTTTTCAAATTTTTTATCTGACAGTTCTGCAAAAATTATCGGTGTAGAAAGTTGACTTTCTAATCCAACTTTATCCCAAGTAGCTGTCCAAATAAGATATGGCTCAAGTGGTAAAAAATCTTTTACTTTGATATGTGCACCGTCACGAACAAGCAAACCAGCTTTTGCCATTTTTTCAGCATCAAAATAAAGTCTGGCGCCCGTTTTATATTCTGCATCAATATCCATTACAATTTTGCTTGATTGTTTGGAATTAACAACGATTTCACCACTGACACCACCACCGAACATAACATAATCGCAAAAACAAACAGGATCACCAAGTAGTTTTCCAATAGGTTCTTTTTCAGAAGTAGCAAGTTTATTCCAACTTTTGAGCATTCCGTCTTTCTGTATTTGATACCAATTTTCCATTGATGTGCTATGTACTAAAATTGGCATTTCATAATCACGTAGGAGTGTTTCATTATAACTGTGTCCAGTATAATGGTTCTGAGCTTGATTATATTCATCTTCTGTAATTGCAACAATACCGTTAAGATTACTTGCATTACAATATCCGATAAAATCTCCGACAGCCATTTTCCAATCATCGTGAAGCTGCTTGCTGATTTTTATGGTATAAGCACAACCATTCTTCGCACCAACAATCATTGCAGTATCTATATTAGATGAAAGAATCAATACTAACCAAGAGGAATCATATTCACTTTTTGTTATCGGATTTATATTGTTTTCTATAAAATTATCTACTCTATAAATCAAGGTTAACACCCCTTCCATCGATAATATATTATTATATCATATTAAGTAAATTATTTCTACCTTTAATGCGCTTTTCAGGTCAAAACCTTGACAATGCGGTGTATGATTGATATAATAAACATACTAATAGTATGTAAGGTGAATTATGGCAAGGAATAAATACCCCGAAGAAACAATAACCCTAATTCTTGATACGGCTCAAAAGCTATTTCTTGAAAAAGGTTACGAACACACAACGATTCAAGATATTATTGATAATTTAGGCGGTCTTACAAAGGGTGCTATTTATCATCATTTCACATCAAAAGAGGACATCCTGAACGCAGTTACTGCAAGACTTTTTCAGGAAAACTCTTTGGCTCGTAAGTGGAATAAGATAGCAGAAGACGCATCTCTCAACGGTGCAGAGAAGCTTAAAGCTATGCTTTACGAGTCCCTCGTTGACGAACAGGAACAGAAGTTCAGAAGTATGGGTATTCATCTGCAGAATATGCCTCATATGTTAAGTGACTTGCTTTTAAGGTCTGTCAATGACATTGCACCTAATGCAATCAAGCCTGTACTTGAAGAAGGCATAAAGGACGGCTCAATTAAAATACCGTTTGCAAAAGAGCTTGCAGAGGTTATCTCTTTACTTGCCAATGTTTGGCTCAATCCTCTTGTATTCTCTATGAGCGATGAGGATATTGAGAAAAAGTGTCAGGTAATTTTAGGCATGATGGCTATGCTCGGTGTTGATGTTTCTGACATGTACCCGGCGGTTTATAATATGAACAAGCAAATCAACGAAATGGACAACAGAAAATGATAAATTGCCACCTCGGTGGCAATTTATTAAGGCAATATACATACTAAAAGTATGTATACAAGCAAAAACCAAGCCGCATCTGCGGCAATATATTTTATCATTTTACATACCAAGAGTATGTAACGAAAGGAGTTTCGCAATGAAAACAAAACTGCAAAACGAAAAAACACGCTATCTTTTAGGTCTGTCAGGACAGAACGTACTATATGCTCTTGTATCATCCTGCTTTGCCTATTACCTTCAATTCACTATTCTTATCCCTGCTTTTTGGCTCGGAATCATACTCAGTACGGCAAAAATATTTGATGCTATTAAAGACCCGTTTTTAGGGGCATTCATTAATAAAAGCAAATGGCCGTTAGCAAAATATCTGCGACATTTACCGTTGCCAACAGCAATAATAACAGTTCTTTGCTTTGTGATGAAGATTTATTCTGACAACAACAGTACTCTTCAAAACGCAACAATTATCGTTTATGGATTTGCTATTTTCATTCTGTGGGAGATTATGTTTTCTTTTGGCGACATACCTATGATAAGTTATCCTAATATACTGTGCTCAGATGAAAGAGAACGCACAAATCTACTTTCTTTGCGTCCTATCGGTGCGATGGTCTGCAGTATTTGTTGCCTGATTGTTCAGCCGCTTGCCTTTGCGGTTTCGGGAGCACTTGGAGGAACACAAACAGATGAACGAAATGCCTTTTTTATCATTACTCTTGCTTTCTCTATCGTTGGATATATTCTTTATCAGTTAACCGTATCAAAAGAACGATTACACAGTAACGAAAAGAGAAGTGCCAACATAAAGCAACAGTACAAATATATTCTCACTAATCCGCTTTTGAAGAAAATTATTATGTCAGGACTGCTGTCTTCAATGAGTTCTTTGCAGGGTGTGGTACTATCTGCGTTGGTTGCCTTTTACTTCTCAAGCAAAAATTCGGGACTTACTTTTCTTTATACATTCTTACTTGGTACAGGTAGTTTCGTTGGCTTGATGCTTTCAACTTTCCTTGTGCCGATACTTTCAAGAAAACTCGGCAATTTAAAGGCATATATCTTATGCAACCTTGCATCCATACTGCCTAATATTATGATTTTTGTATTGTATCTTGGCAACAAAACAACAATGAACACCTTTACAAACTTTGTGATTATGTTCATCCTTTCACTTATATCCGGCAGTTTCCTGAGTCTTGCTTCAAACATTCGTACCCTGCTTATTGATGATGCGGTAGAATTAGAATACAAACTATCAGGTACAAAGCCGACAGCATTATTCTTCTCTTTTCAGACGGCAATTATCAAAATTCAAAGTGGTGTATCTTCATTAATTTCAAGTGCGGGATATATGATAATAGGCTTCACAAGTGCCGAAACTGCAAAACTTAATGAGTATATCGCAAATGGTTTTGTAGCAAGAGAAAGTGCTGAATATACTGCTCTGTTTACAATGCTGTTTTTCCTATTCAGCGTTTTACCTGCGGTAAGTTCTTTGTTGGCAGTTGTGCCGTTTGTAAAATCAAAAAACAGATGAAATATTATCGGGAATTTGCTATAATAGGCACAGGAGTTGAACACTATGGTTAATATTAAAAGATTAGATTCAAACATGCTAAAACTTATTGCAATAATAGCAATGACAGTTGATCATATTGCTTGGGCTGTATTTCCAGGATATTCTACCAATATAGTGCCCGTTGTTCTACATATAATCGGGCGAATAACCTGTCCCATAATGTGCTATTTTATTGCAGAAGGATATCACTATACCCGAAATATCAACAAATACACTACACGGTTGTTTGTTTTTGCTATCATTTCCCATTTTGCTTACGTTGCTGCTTCAAACAGTTTTGTTGATTGGAAATCATTCATTCCGTTTTACTACGGGGATATTTTTAATCAGACAAGTGTGATTTGGGCTCTTGCTTGGGGATTGGTTATACTTCGTGTTGTAAACAGCAACAAAATCAAGAATAATATTTTTAAGATAGTTTTAGTGTTATTGATTTGTGTTATCAGTTTTCCAAGTGATTGGAGCTGTATTGCAAGTCTGTGTGTTCTTGCAATAGGCACAAACAGAGACAACTTCAAAAAACAAATGTTGTGGATGATTTTTTATGTGTTCATATATGCGACTGTATATTTCTTTGCGTTAAATAAAGTTTATGGCATCATTCAAATGGGTATTGTTCTTGCAATACCGCTTCTTATGATGTATAACGGAAATCGAGGAAAGAATCAAAAACTTAATAGCATTATGAAATGGTTTTTCTATGTGTATTATCCATTACATTTGTTTTTGATAAGTATGTTTTGAACAATATTATAAGATATGAAAAAGCAAGTCTCCGTGAATTACTGAAGACTTGCTTTTTTATTATTATGTATAAATCAAAGAAGAATTTACTATTTCTCTTGCCCTTACCTCAATATTCTGCACACGGCATATCCATTCCATCTGATTTTCTTCTTTCAGTTGCTCGGTTACGCCTTCAGTCACTTTCATCTGTTCTACAAGAGTATCAAACATATCTCGTGCCATATTTTCTATCTCGGCACAGTGCTGATAGAGTTCACCTTGGGTAAGTAGTGTTGTAAATAACACCTTCTTGTTTTTTAGCAGGTAATCCTTGTGCATCATACCCCATTTGCCGAGGCGGATGGCTGTTTCCTCAGGTGGTAGGGTGAGATTGGGTATCATATAATCTGCGACTTGTCTGTATGTAATGTTTGCCATAATTTTTCATCCTTTCTGATTTTCAACAAATGTGTCGTATGTAAATTTTGCTCCGAGTCTGAAGTCTGATATAAAGCTGTCTGCATTACTCATTGTTGATAATTCAATATATGCACTTACATAGTTTTGAAACAGCTCTTTATCCTCACCGTTCAACCTTACAGTAAGCTGTTCTTCTTTTTTGGAAAGGTTGCTCAGCTTCTTTTTGAGTTTACCTAAGAGCTCTGTGTTTAATTCCTGTGGTTCTATATTACCGTAGTATAATTCTTCGATAAAGTTTGACATATCGTTTCCTCGCAATCTGTATTTGATTTGTTGAAGAAACTACAAAATTCTCTGATACAAGCAAGAATATGTGGTTGACTGCCGGTTAATTGATATTAAAATTTGAATCCGTTATCAACACTCGTACCAAAAATAAGAGTTTTCCTTTTGGAAGACTCTTGTTTTTATTGCATTTTGTTATTTCTTATAATAAAATAAATATAAAACGGTGGCGGTGATTAGAATGAGAAACAAATTAAGAGTAATCTAGGGTGTTTTATTTCTCTTAATACTCATAATAGAAATATTGATTGCTTTGTTTGTCCGTGATAGTTTTGTTCGACCATATATAGGTGATATGCTTATAACAGTTTTGATTTGTTCTTTTGCAAGATTTTTAATTCCCGAAAAAATTAAATTAATGCCGATATTTGTGCTTATCTTTTCGACTCTAGTTGAAATTGGACAATATTTTGATTTTGTGAAAATAATGGGCCTTGACGACAATGTTTTTATTTCAACTTTATTTGGTAGAACTTTTTCTGTTGCAGATTTAATTTGTTATGCAATAGGATGTGTAGTATTCACAATATTTGATTATATAATTAAAAAGAAAAATAGGAGTATATTATGAAAGTATCTACTGAAATCGGTTCAATCGCATCACATATTGGTGAAGAAAAGGCGGTTGAACTTGTGGCAAAAGCAGGCTTTGATGCTTGGGACTTTTCAATGTTCGATATGTGTAAAAAGGAAAACGGCATTTTAATACCTACAAGTCATCCTACTGCACAGAGTGGCTATCTTGCTTTTGCACGAAAACTCAAGCAAATCGGTCTTGATAACGGCATTATATGCAATCAAGGACACGCACCGTTTCCAAGCTCACCACGGAGTAAAGACTGGATTAAACGAGCAATCGAATGTGTTGCTGAAGCAGGTGGTGACATTTGCATTGTTCATCCTATGAACAACGGTACACCTGAAGAAAATGCAGAAATGTATTTTGAACTTTTGCCATTTGCCAAAGAGCATAATGTTAAAATTGTAACAGAAAATATGTGGAACTGGTATGAAAATGCAGAACATTCCTCATTTGCAGCCTGTGCAACTCCTGAAAGCTTCAATGCACATCTTGATGCAGTAAATGACGATTATTTTGTTGCTTGTCTTGATATCGGTCACGCAGAAATGAAGGGCAGTGACACATCAGCACCCGAAATGATAAGAGGGTTAGGCAAAAGACTCAAAGCACTTCACATTCACGATAACGATAAACTTCACGATTCACACCAGATTCCGTTTTCAATGAATATTGATTTTGTGGCTATTGTGGAAGCATTAAAAGAAATTGGATATGACGGATATCTTACGCTTGAAGCAAGCAGTTTTCTTGATGATTTTAAAACAGAGAGTGTGCCTGACGGAGTAAAACAACTTTATAATTCTGTTGAAAAATTGAGATGTATGTTTGAAAACAAATAATAGATTGTAACTTCGAAATAATAAATGTATATGCAGAATGGAGGGGACTTGTTTTGATAATAGATTTTCATACACACGCATTTCCCGATAAAATCGCAGAAAGAGCAATACAGTCACTTGTAGAAGGTTGTAACGGAGAATATATGCCATGCAGTAATGGTACTGTGTCAGGACTTGTTGATAATATGGACAAGTTTGGCGTTGACATTTCGGTGGTGCAACCGGTTATCACTAAACCGAGTCAGACGGTTACATTAAATAATTGGGCAAAAGAAATCACCTGTGACAGATTGATTTCCTTTGGCGGAATTCATCCCGAAACAGACGATTATAAGCGTGATATTGACCTTGTATGTGAACTGGGATTACCGGGTATAAAACTTCATCCGGAATATCAGCAGTTTTATGTAGATGACCCTTATATGCTTAAAATTTATGATTATGCTTTAAGCAAAGGACTTGTTATACTATTTCACGCAGGATATGACCCTGCTTATCCACCGCCAATTCACAGCAGTCCCAAGCAGTTTGCAGAAATATCAAAGCAGATGCAGGGAGGAATTATTATAGCCGCACATCTTGGTGGTCAGCGTCAATGGAATGAAGTTGAAGAGTATCTTGTGGGAACGGAAATGTATATTGATACTTCAATGGGTATGAATTATTATCCCCATGACCAATTCTTGAGAATAGTAAAAAATCACGGTGCAGATAAAATTCTCTTTGGCTCTGATTCTCCGTGGAGCAAGGCAGGGGAAGAAATTGAAATGCTTAACTCTCTTTCACTTTCACAGGAGGAAAAGGAGTTAATCCTTTATAAAAACGCAAAAAGAATATTGAAGATATAATGAAAAGGACTTGGAAATAAATCCAAGTCCTAAATTTTTATCCCAATGAATTTGTAACGCTTGTTGTGACGGTTGCCTTGTAACAACTGAATTTTTCGTTAACATTTTTTGGTAATGTCTTTTGTGTCAAAAGACTTACAATTGGAACAAGTATAAGTCCGCCGACCATAGCAAATACACCTGAATAAAGTGAATTTGTGAACACGAAGCTCAAGATTGGTGTTGTAGGAGTGAAAAGACCAACGCTGATTAAAAGTTGTACTATTTCAAGTCCTGTACCGAAAACAAAGCTTGTAACAACAGCAGCCTTTGTGGTCTTTTTCCAATATAAACCGTATAAAAACGGAGCTAAGAATGCGCCTGCCAATGCACCCCAGGAAACACCCATCATCTGTGCGATAAATACTGATTCTGCCCAGATTGTATCTTTAAGAATTGCAATTACAGCAGAAAGTGCGATGAAGAATACAATGAAAACTCGAAGAATGAAAATGCTCTTTTTATCGTCAACTTTTTGTTTCTTTTCAAGTCTTGGCTTGATAACATCAAGTGTAAGTGTTGATGAAGATGTCAGAACAAGCGAAGAAAGAGTTGACATTGATGCAGAAAGAACAAGTACAATAACGAGAGCAACAATAACGGGAGCTAAATCTGAAAGAATTGTAGGAACAACCTTATCAAACATAACTGCTCCTGTTTCTGATATATAACCGTCTGCAACCATTTCTTCTTTGTAAAGTCTGCCAAAGCCACCAAGGAAGTAGCAACCGCCTGCAACAATAATTGCAAAAAATGTTGAGATGATTGTACCTTTTTTGATTGAACCTTCGTCCTTGATTGAGTAGAATTTACCAACCATTTGCGGTAATCCCCAAGTACCCAATGAAGTAAGCATTACAACAAAGAAAAGGAAAAGGGGATTAGGGCCGAACATTGAAGTGAATTCAGCACCTGCTTCTTGTGTAAGAGATGCTACAGCCTGAGTGAAACCACCATTTTTAACAAGAACGGCAGCAATAACTGCAACGATTCCCACAAGCATTATAATTCCTTGAATAAAGTCGTTGATTGCTGTTGCCATATATCCGCCGAAAATAACATAAATACCTGTAAGAACAGCCATGATAATAACGATTACTGAATATGGAATATTGAATACATTATTAAAAAGAGAAGAAAGACCGTTGTAAAGTGAAGCGGTGTATGGAATAAGAAAAATGAATACTATTATAGATGCTACTATTTTGAGTGCCTTTGAATCGTATCTTTTTTCAAAGAAATCAGGCATTGTTTTTGAGTCAAGGTGCTGTGTCATAACTCTTGTTCTTCGACCAAGCACACTCCACGCAAGAAGTGAACCGATAAATGCGTTACCAAGACCAATCCAAGTGGATGCAAGACCAAAGTTCCAACCAAATTGTCCTGCGTAACCAACAAAGATAACTGCAGAGAAATATGATGTACCGAATGCGAAGGCTGTAAGCCAGGGTCCGACACTTCGTCCACCAAGAACGAATCCGTCAACATTAGTTGCATTTTTTCTGCAATAAAAACCGACACCTATCATAAGTGCGAAGAAACATATAAGCATTGGTATACTAATCATCATTGTTGTTGTCATTTTAATCACTCCTTTTTAAATAAACTTTTTCTTGACAAACAAGAGATAATGTGGTATATTTGCTTTAACGCTTTAAAGTTTAGCACTTTAAAGCAAATATGTCAAGAGGGAATTGTAAAAAATTTCTTTTTATCGAATTCTATTGATTTTTCAGGGAATTTAAAGTAAAATAATCAAATATTGTAATTTTTGGAGAACTATGTTATGACAATCGTACACTTACTTGAAAAAAATGCCCGTGAATTTCCAAATGATGTGGCATTGGTTGAAATTAATCCTGAACAACCTGAAACAAGACGAATTACATGGAGTGAATTTGAACTTGTTGAGCCGGGTGCAAGGCGTCCTTATCGTCGCGAAATCACTTGGGGTGTGTTTGAAGAAAAAGCAAACAGATTTGCAAATATGCTTTCACAGAACGGAATTGGAAAGGGTAATAAGGTTGCAATACTTCTCATGAACTGTATTGACTGGTTACCTATATACTTTGGTATTCTTAAAACAGGTGCTTTGGTAGTGCCACTTAATTTCCGTTATTCTTCTGATGAAATTGATTACTGTCTTGACCTTGCTGAAGCTGATGTTCTCGTTTTCGGTAATGAATTTGTAGGACGAGTTGAGGCTGTTGCAGATAAAATCAGTAAAAAATGCAAACTTATTTATTTTGGCGGAAGTTGTCCTGCTTTTGCTGATGATTATAACGAGCTTGTTTCAGAATGTTCAAGTTCATATCACGGATGTTGGCTTGAAGAATCCGATGATGCAGCAATTTACTTCTCATCAGGTACAACAGGCTTCCCAAAGGCGATTTTACATAATCACGAAAGCCTTATTCATTCTTGCCGTTGCGAACAGGCTCATCACGGACAAACAAAGGACGACTGTTTCCTTTGTATCCCTCCGCTTTATCATACAGGTGCAAAAATGCATTGGTTTGGTAGCCTTTTAACGGGCTCAAAAGCAATTATTCTTAAGGGTACACAGTCAAGAAATATTCTTAAGGTTGCAAGTGATGAAAAATGTACAATCGTATGGCTTCTTGTTCCTTGGGCGCAGGATATTCTCAATGCAATAGACAGCGGTGAAATTGATTTGAACGAATTTGATTTCTCAAACTGGAGACTTATGCACATCGGTGCACAGCCTGTACCACAAAGCCTTATCAAGCGTTGGCTTGAATATTTCCCAAATCAGCAGTATGACACAAACTATGGTCTTTCCGAGTCAATCGGACCTGGTGCAGTTCATCTTGGTGTTGAAAATGTTCACAAGGTTGGTGCAATCGGTGTTCCGGGTTATGGATGGCAGACAAAAATTGTTGACCCTGACGGAAACGAAGTGTCCCAAGGCGATGTTGGTGAACTCTGTCTTAAAGGACCGGGTGTTATGACCTGCTACTATCGTGACGAAGAGGCAACAAAAGCAACACTTAAAGATGGTTGGCTTTTGACAGGGGATATGGCAATGCTTGATGAAGACGGCTTCATTTTCCTTGTTGACCGTAAAAAGGATGTTATCATTACAGGCGGTGAAAACCTTTACCCTGTACAGATTGAAAACTTTATGGCGGCATACGAAAAAATCAAGGATGTTGCTGTTATCGGTCTTCCAGACCCTCGACTTGGTGAAATTGCAACTGCAATTATTGAAGTCAAAAAAGGTATGACTTGCACAGAAGAAGAAATCAACGAATTCTGTATGAGCTTACCACGATATAAAAGACCTCGAAAGATTATTTTTGCAGATGTACCTCGTAATCCTACAGGTAAAATTGAAAAACCAAAGCTTCGTAAAATGTACGGTGGCGAAGGTCTTGTTGATTCACAGAATAAATCATAATTACACAGAAAAGAGAAATAGATATGAAAAAATTAATGATAGGTAATCAGGCAGTCGCAGAAGGCTTGCACGATGGTGGTTTAGGTGTAGTTTCAAGCTATCCTGGTACACCATCAACTGAAATTACAGAATTTTTAAGTAAATTTGATGATATTCACAGCGAATGGGCACCAAATGAAAAGGTTGCTTGTGAAGTTGCATTTGGTTCATCACTTGCAGGTGCGCGTTCTGCTTGTGCTATGAAGCACGTTGGTCTTAATGTGGCTGCAGACCCGCTTTTCACACTTTCATATACAGGTGTTAATGGCGGTCTTGTAATCTGCGTTGCTGATGACCCTGCAATGCATTCATCACAGAATGAACAGGATTCTCGTCACTATGCAATGGCAGCAAAAGTGCCAATGCTTGAACCTGCTGACTCAATGGAAGCATACATATTTGCAAAAAATGCTTTTGAATTATCAGAAAAATTCGATACTCCTGTTCTTCTTCGTATGTGTACAAGAATTGCACACAGTCAGTCAATTGTTGAAACAGGAGAAAAACAGCCTGCAACATTAAAGGATTATGAAAAAAATCCTGCAAAGTACATAATGGCACCTGCTAATGCTATCAAGCGTCATCCATTTGTTGAGGACAGAACATTAAGCCTTCAGGAATTAGCAGAAAACTGTGAATACAATGCTGTGGAAATGAACTCCGATGAAATCGGTATCATCACATCAGGCTGTTCATATCAGTATGTAAAAGAGGTAATGGGGGATAGTGCAAGCGTTCTTAAAATCGGTATGTCATATCCGTTACCTGTGAAACTTATTAAAGACTTTGCATCAAAGGTTAAAACTCTTTATGTAATTGAAGAGCTTGACCCATTCATTGAAAATCATGTAAAAGCACTTGGTATAGATGTAATCGGTAAAGAGAAATTCTCAATATTAGGCGAATTTTCTCAAAACACAATCGCAAAAGCATTCGGTAAGGAATTACCTGAAAGTGTATCAGCAGATTCAGCAATTCCAAACAGACCACCAATGATGTGTGCAGGTTGTCCGCACAGAGGTTTGTTCTATACTCTTGCAAAGAATAAGATTACTGCTCTTGGTGATATCGGTTGTTATACTCTCGGTTCTGCACCACCACTCAATGCTCTTGATTCAACTCTTTGTATGGGTGCATCAATTTCAGGTCTTCACGGCTTTAACCTTGCAAGAGGTAAGGACGCTGAAAGGAAGAGTGTTGCTGTTATCGGTGACTCAACATTTATGCATTCAGGTATGACAGGACTTGTCAATGTGGCATATAATGCTACAAATTCAACCGTAATTATCGTTGATAACTCAATTACCGGTATGACAGGACATCAGCAGAACCCTACAACAGGTTATAACATCAAGGGTGACCCTGCTGCAAAGGTTGACCTTGAAGCGCTTTGTAAGGCTCTTGGTATTAATCGTGTGAGAGTTGTTGACCCATATGACCTTAAAGCTTGCGATACAGCAGTTAAGGAAGAATTAGCAGTAGAAGAACCATCAGTAATCATTTCTCGCAGACCATGTGTGCTTCTTAAATCAGTTAAACACGAAGCACCTTTGAAGGTTGATACAGATAAATGTAAGTCTTGCAAGAGATGTATGACACTTGGTTGTCCTGCAATCAGTATGAAAGACGGAAAAGCAAAGGTTGATGCAACATTGTGCGTAGGCTGTGGAGTTTGTAAACAGCTTTGTGCATTTGATGCTATTGTATAAAGGAGGACGACAAAAATGAAAACTGTTAGTGTTATGATTGTCGGTGTTGGCGGACAGGGTAGTCTTCTTGCATCAAAATTGTTAGGTCGTCTTCTCGTTGACGAAGGCTACGATGTAAAGGTTAGCGAAGTTCACGGTATGAGTCAGCGTGGTGGCTCAGTTGTAACTTATGTCCGTTTTGGCGAAAAGGTGTATTCACCAATTATCACAGACGGTGAAGCAGATATTATTATCTCATTTGAAAAGCTTGAAGCAGGCAGATATGCAAGCTATCTTAAAAAAGACGGTAAAATCGTTGTAAATACTCAACAGATTGACCCAATGCCTGTTATTATCGGTGCTGCTCAGTATCCTGAAAATGTACTTGATGAATTAACTCAGAAGGGTGTAAGCGTTGATGCTCTTGATGCACTTTCACTTGCTGAACAGGCAGGTTCATCAAAGGCTGTTAACATCGTTTTGATGGGTAAAGCAGCAAAATATTTCGATATTCCATATGAAAGTTGGATTACAGCAATCGAAAATACAGTTGCACCTAAGTTTGTAGAAATGAATAAGAAAGCCTTTGAATTAGGCTACAACTCATAAATTTATTTTAGAAAAACTACTTGACTTTGAGAATTTAGTGTGCTAAAATCTTAAAGTAATAAAGACGCTTGAGCGGAAACCAGTACCCGAAAATATCATTTTCAGAGAACTGCGGTTGGTGTGATGCAGTAATGTAAAGTCGGTGAATTCATTCCGTAAGTCGTTGGCTGAAGGTCTGTTGATTGTGTAGGTCAAACGGGTTCGACCGTTATATCGACAAGGGTGTGTTTGCACTCGGAGGCCGTTATCGTGAGGTAATGGTAAATAGAGGTGGTACCACGGGATTTTTCTCGTCCTCTGTGTTCCGAATTGGAATGCAGAGGACTTTTTGTTTTACTTCTGCACTCCTTAAAACCCATAGCATATTGCAGAAAGGACGAATGTAAAATGGAAAAACGTTATTATCAAAAAGAAATCGAAACCATGCCTGTTGAAGAAATTAAAAAACTTCAGTCAGAAAAATTGGTGAAACAGGTAAAGCATGTTTATGAAAATGTGCCTTACTACAAGAATTTAATGGATGAAAAGGGTGTAACACCTGACGATATCAAAGGTATTGAGGATTTGCACAAACTCCCATTCCTTACAAAAGCAGATTTAAGAGATGCTTACCCTTACGGATTACTCGCAAAACCACTTAATGAGTGCGTTCGTATTCACTCAACATCAGGTACAACAGGCAGACGAGTTGTTGCTTTCTATACACAGCATGATGTTGACTTGTGGGAAGACTGCTGTGCTCGTGCAATCGTAGCGGCAGGTGGCTCAAATGAGGATGTTTTACAGGTGGCATACGGATACGGACTTTTCACAGGCGGTGCAGGTCTTCACGGTGGCGGTCATAAGGTAGGCTGTCTTACACTTCCTATGTCATCAGGTAACACAGACCGTCAGATTCAGTTTATGATGGACTTAAATTCTACAATTCTCTGTTGTACACCATCTTATGCTGCATATATGGGTGAATCGTTGAAAGAACAGGGTTATACACCTGACCAGATTCCTCTTAAAGCAGGTATTTTCGGTGCAGAGGCTTGGACAAACGAAATGCGTCATCAGATTGAAGAAACACTTGGAATCAAGGCTTATGACATTTACGGACTTACAGAAACATCAGGTCCCGGTGTATCTTTTGAATGTGAAGAACAGACAGGTATGCACATTAACGAAGACCATTTCCTTGCTGAGATTATCGACCCTGATACAGGTGAAGTTTTACCTGAAGGCAGTAAGGGTGAACTTGTATTCACAGCACTTGATAAAGAAGCATTCCCACTTCTTCGTTACCGTACAAGAGATATTTGTGTCCTCACTCGCGAAAAGTGTTCTTGTGGAAGAACATTCATTAAAATGGCAAAACCAATGGGCAGAAGTGACGATATGCTTATTATCCGCGGTGTTAATGTATTCCCAAGCCAGATTGAAACAGTTCTTCTCAACGAAGGCTATCAGCCGAACTATCAAATTATCATTGACAGAGTTAAGAATAATGATACATTTGATGTGCTTGTTGAAATGAATCCTGAAAAGTTCTCCGATACTGTCAGCGGTATCACAGCACAGGAAAAATCACTTGCAAATGCTATGAAAATTATGCTTGGTATCAATCCTGCAGTACACCTTGTTGCACCAAAGAGTATTGCTCGTAGCGAAGGTAAAGCAGTTCGTGTTGTTGATAAGCGTAAACTTTATGATTAATAGAAAGGGGACTTAATTATGTCATTAAAACAGTTAACTATCTTTGTTGAAAATAAGCAGGGAACACTCGTAGATATCACAGATATCCTTGCAAAAAACAATGTTAATATGAGAGCACTTTCAATCGCAGATACTGAAGATTTCGGTATTCTTCGTCTTATCGTTGATAACAATGATGTTGCAACAAAGGCATTACATGATGCAGGATATCTTATCAAAATGACTGATGTTGTTGGTGTTAAAATCGGTGACCAGCCGGGCAAACTTTCAAAGGCACTTGAAGTCCTTGACGAAGCAAAAATCAATATGGAATATCTTTACGCATTTATGGCTCGTACAGAAAAACACGCATATGTTGTTCTTCGTGTTGCTGATAATGACGCAGCAGAAAAAGCCCTCGAAAACGCAGGCTTCCATATGATTACCGACGCCGATGTTGATAAGTTATAATTTGTCGGGATGAATAATAAGTGCAAAGTGCAAAGCGCAGAGTGCAAAATGTCGGAACTGCGTTGCGATTGTAACGCCTCCCTCTGACGAGGGAGGTGGCAAAATCTTTGATTTTGACGGAGGGAGAGATAGTTTTACTGTTCACTAAATCTCTCCCTCAGTCTGCTTCGCAGACAGCTCCCTCGTCAGAGGGAGCCGTAAACGCATAATCAGTTTATTTCGCCAAACTCCAATTTATAATTTCATATGCATATAAAAAAGAGAGTCATCATCGACTCTCTTTATCTTTTTTATTCTCTTGTAAGTATTTCCCCGACATTCTCAAAAATGTATTTTGGTCTGTATGGGAAAAGGTCAATAGTTTCCATTGATGTAACACCTGAAAGCACAAGAACCGTATCAACGTTTGACTCAATACCAGCAATAATATCAGTGTCCATTCTGTCACCGATAAATGCGATTTCCTCACTGTGACAACCTAATTTTCGAAGTCCGTGACGAAGCATCAACGGGTTAGGTTTGCCGACGAAATATGCCTTTTTGCCTGTTGCAATTTCAATAGGAGCAATAAGTGAGCCTGTTGCAGGCATAATTCCTCTTTCAGTAGGTCCTGTAATGTCAGGGTTAGTACCGATAAGCTTTGCACCCTTGAGAACAAGTTCAATAGCCTTTTCAATTTTCTCAAAGTTATATGTTCTTGTTTCACCGACAACCACATAGTCAGGGTTAACATCATTCATATAAATTCCCTGGTCATAAAGAGCTTTTGTGAGTCCTGCTTCACCGATAACATAAGCAGTACAACCCGGTTTCTGTGAACTCAAAAATGCCGCAGTTGCCATAGCGCTTGTATAGAAATGGTCAGCAGAAACTTTAAGTCCCATTCTTTCTAATTTCATACTTAACTCGTGCGGAGTTTTTTCAGGGCTGTTTGTTAAAAATACAAATTTTTTATCATTGTCTATCATCCAATTTACAAAATCAGCAACACCGGGTAAAATTTTGTTACCGTGATAGATAACACCGTCCATATCGCTGATAAAACCTTTTTTATTTAAAATATCATTCATGTTTGACACCTCCGTCAAAATAAATTCTAAAGGAAAAAAATGTAAAAGTCAACTTTTATCTATGACGAAATAACGGCTTTTTATTTTGATTTTTTGTATCATATTTACATATTGATTTTTTCACTTTACTGTGCTAAAATATCTCTATTATTCA
This sequence comes from Clostridia bacterium, assembly GCA_017399175.1. GTDB lineage: Bacteria > Bacillota > Clostridia > Oscillospirales > Acutalibacteraceae > Fimenecus. Next base: position 27,105 of record JAFQEE010000043.1, read on the forward strand.
AATTTGAGGAATGACATATATGATTGCAATAATTGACTATGGTGCAGGTAATTTGCAGAGTGTGAAAAAAGCACTTGACTTTATCGGTGCCGAAAGTGTGATAACAGACAATCCCGAAACAATCAACGCTTGTGATAAAATACTTCTTCCCGGTGTTGGTTCATTCGGTGATGCTATGGACTCAATGACTAAAAAAGGTCTTGTTGATACAGTAAAAGAAAATGCTAATAGCGGTAAACCGTTTTTAGGTATATGCTTGGGACTTCAGCTTCTCTTTGAAGAATCCGAAGAATCACCGGGAGTAAAAGGACTTGGCATTTTCAAGGGTAAAATCAAGAAATTCTCACCGGATATGGGACTTAAAATTCCTCATATCGGTTGGAATTCATTGGAAATCAAGCAGAAAGATACTCTCTTTAAAGATATTCCCGAAAACAGTTATGTTTATTTCGTTCATTCATATTATCTTCACGCAGAGGACGAAAATGAAATCGCAACCGTGACAAATTACGGAATTGATTTCCATTCTGCTGTTGGTAAGGACAATATTTTCGCAACCCAGTTTCACCCTGAAAAATCAGGTGATGTAGGCTTGCAGATTTTAAGAAATTTCGCATCAATGGAGGTTAAATAATGTACGCTAAAAGAATTATACCTTGTCTTGATGTGAAAAACGGACGAGTAGTAAAGGGTGTCAGCTTTGTCAATATCCGTGATGCAGGTGACCCTGTGGAATGTGCTATTGAATACAATAAAAAAGGTGCTGACGAGTTAGTTCTCCTCGATATTACTGCAACTCACGAGGGCAGGGGCACAATGCTCGAAATTGTCCGTCAGGTTGCCGATAATATTTTTATACCGTTCACAGTAGGTGGCGGAATAAGAACAGTTGAAGATTTTAAGGAATTGCTCCGTGCAGGTGCTGATAAAATTTCAGTAAACTCTGCTGCCGTGCGAAATCCTGACCTTATAAGTGAGGCTGCATACAAATTCGGTAGCCAATGTGTCGTTTGTGCCATTGATGCAAAACGAAATGATAAAGGTTGGGAAGTTTACCTTAACGGCGGACGTATCCCAACAGGTATTGATGCTGTTAAATGGGCAGAAGAAGCAGTAAAAAGGGGAGCAGGAGAAATTCTCCTTACAAGTATGGATTGCGACGGTCAAAAAACAGGCTATGACAATGCCCTTAATCGTGCAGTTTCAGAATGTGTCGGTGTGCCTGTAATCGCATCAGGCGGTGCAGGTGCAAAATCCCATTTCCTTGATGCATTCAATGAAGGCAAAGCAGACGCAGTGCTCGCCGCATCCCTTTTCCACTTCAACGAAATCCCAATTATGGACTTAAAACACTATCTCCGCGACAACGGAATATCAGTAAGATTATAAAGTGCAAAATGCAAAGCGCAAAGTGCAAAATGTAGGGGCTGTTGACTCGGCAGCCCGAATCAACAAACAATAAAAGTAGGGGACGATGCCCACATCGTCCCGTAAGTTTTTCACATATACACATATAATTGATAAGAGGTGTTCGTTTGATGATTTTCAAGAATTTAAAAAATTGTGCTAATAAAAAAGAGCAGAAAACATCTATGGATAGAGATATGTTTGATAAAACGCTAAATAAACTTTTATCTAATGCTGAATCAATGATTCCCGACGAAAATTTACCTGACCTTCCGTTTATGGAAACTGCACCTGATGTGCATGATTGGTATGGTTTTGAACATGAATTATGGGAAAAAGGTGAAGAAATTCGTCAACATATACTTTATGGAAAGAAAAGACCTAATACAGAACAAGTTGAACGAATTGTTGCAATTTGTATGGATAAAAGAGCAAAAAGAGGTCGCGAGAGTTTTGTCATGCTCTTGGGCAAAAAGTGTTATGTTAATTATGCGGAAAAGATTGCAACTCTTTTAAATGATTCTGATGTTGACGGTCATGTAATTGATACACTTTATAAAATGGGTGCAGATGGATATGACATACAAATAAAACCATTTATCAATCATAATCGTGCATGGATTAGAAATAAAGCAACAAAATATATAGAAAAATACAGTAATTCATAATAAACAACAACGGCGAGGGTGACCTCGCCGTTAATTTTGCGTTTTGCATTTTACACTTATTCAACTACCACGCAAACATCATCAAGTGTTTTTCTCACTTTATTTCTCGGTGCTTCATCTGCTGAATATCCCGTCGCAATAACAAGTCTTATTTTGTCTTCAATACCGAAATATTCACGGACTTTGTCTTCCTCAACCATACCAATAATGCAAGTGCCAAGTCCTAAATCAGCAGCCTGTAAGCAATAGTGAGCAACTGAAAGACCGATGTCATTTTCAGCCCATTTCTGGCTGTTTCTAACCTTTTCAATAACAAAAGATTTAAGAGTTGCAGTCTGTTCAGTAACGATTGCGAATGCAGGACAATTCTGTACAAATTTATTCGCACCGTTTGGCTGGATGCAATCTCTAATTTTCTCTGCACTTTCTCCACCGTTTATAATATAGTATTTCCAAGGCTGTGAATTACAAGCAGACGGTGAAAGTCTTGCTGCATCAACACACTTAAGGAGCAAATCTGTACTTACAGGCTCACCGTTATAATTTCTGCAACTTTCTCTTTTTAAAATCAATTCATCAAATTTCATAAGTATTTCTCCTAAATTCAAGTTAAAAATATTATATACTAATATTTGTGCTTATTCAATAATAATTTGATATAGACTTTTAATTAAATATTTGTTAAAATATAAACAGGTGATATTTATGAATAATGAATCTCTCAATAAGAACAGATTTTTAATGACAGAACTTTACGAGCTCACAATGGCAAACGGCTTGTTTATGAGTGGGAAAAACAACGAAATTGCGTATTTTGATGTTTTCTTCAGAAAAGTTCCCGATAAAGGTGGCTTTGCAGTTTTTGCAGGGCTTTCAAGAATTGTAGATTTTATTAAAAATATCTCGTTTACCGAGTCTGATTTGGAATATCTTGGGACTCTTGGTTTGTGTGACGAATTTATCGACTATCTTCGTAATTTTAAGTTTGAGTGTGACATTTGGTCAGTACCCGAGGGAACACCGATTTTCCCAAATGAGCCTGTAATAAAGGTTCGCGGACCTATTGTTCAGGCACAACTTATTGAAACAATTCTTATGGTATGTATGAATCATCAAAGCCTTATTGCAACAAAGGCAAACCGCCTTGTCCGTGCTGCAAAGGGTACAAGTGTTGCTGAATTCGGTACTCGTCGTGCAGTCGGCTTTGACTCTGCATTCTATGGCTCTCGTGCTGCATATATAGGTGGCTGTGTTGGTACATCCGGTGTTGTACAGAGTGAAAAATTCGGTATTCCTACAATGAATACAATGGTTCACAGTTGGGTACAGATGTTTGACTCCGAATACGAGGCATTCTGCGAATATGCAAGACAATATCCCGATGACTGTTCACTTGTTGTTGATACTTACGATACAATCCGTTCAGGCGTGCCGAATGCAATAAAAGCATTCAACGATGTTTTAGCACCAATGGGCAAGCGTCCTGTAAGCATTCGCATCGACTCAGGTGACATAACTTATCTTTCTAAAAAAGCAAGAAAAATGCTTGATGAAGCAGGATACCCTGATTGTAGTATTACTGCATCAAATTCACTTGATGAATACATTATCAATGATATGATTTTACAGGGTGCAAAGGTTGACTGCTTTATCGTCGGTGAAAGACTTATCAATTCAGCATCAGCACCTCTTTTCAGCGGTGTCTATAAGTTGAGTGCTATTGAAAAAGATGGTGAGATTATCCCTAAAATCAATCTTTCCGAAAATGTAAGTAAAATTACAACACCACATTCAAAAATGCTTTACAGACTCTTTGATTGTGATACAGGTAAAGCTATTGCTGATGTGCTCACACTTGAAAACGAAGAAATTGACGAAAGTAAACCATACACACTCTTTGACCCTGATTTCACATGGAAACGCAAAGAAGTTGAAAACTTTGTTGCAAGAAAAATGCTTGTCCCTGTTTTCGTGAAAGGTGAGTGTGTTTATAAAGAACCGTCAGTTGACGAAATCAGAGATTACTGTTCAGGTGAAATCGACAATCTTTGGGAAGAAGTTAAGCGATTTGAAAATCCACATACCTATTATGTTGACCTTTCCGAAAATCTTTGGAGAGTCAGAAAAGAGTTAATCGAAGAATACAAAGGAGTTAAAAAGTAATGAATATATGGCACGATATTGACCCGGCAAGAATTACACGAAAGGATTTTGAAGCGGTAATTGAAATCAGCAAAGGCAGTAAAATGAAATACGAGCTTGATAAAGAAACAGGTCTTTTAAAACTTGACCGTGTTCTTCATACATCAACTCATTATCCTGCAAACTACGGTTTTATTCCAAGAACTTACGCTGACGATAACGACCCGTTGGATGTTCTTGTCCTTTGCTCAGAAAAAATTGAGCCAATGGCACTTGTCCGTTGTTACCCGATTGGTGTTATTTCTATGGTTGACAGTGGACATGCTGACGATAAGATTATCGCAATCCCATTCGGTGACCCCACATACAATGAATATAAGGATATAAGTCAGCTTCCGAAACACATTTTTGATGAAATGACTCACTTCTTTACAGTTTATAAAATGCTTGAAAATAAGGATACTGTAATTGATGAGGCAAAGGGCGTTCTCGCAGCAGTAGATATTATCGAAGATGCTATTGAGGGTTATAAAAAGAAGTTTGTAAAATAAAATATATGCATTTGCACCTTATTCCGTAGGGAATAGGGTGCTTTTTTATGCCTTTTTAGTACTTGTGAAAAATAAACAAATAAATATTATAAATTTTGTAGAAAAATGCACAAAAATATTTTTAACTTATTCTTGACATTTTTCTGTTCCATATTGTATAATGAATTCATCAATGTGGGGGCAAAATACACCCAAATTGTGACCAAATGTGGAAATAGCAGAAAATTGACTATGAAAGGAGTGGACAAAATGTCATTTATAGGCATATATTTTCATAATCTTGATGCTAAAAATCGTTTGTTCATTCCTGTGAAATATCGTGATGACCTTGGTGAAAAGTTTGTCGTTATGCCGGGCCCTCACGGCAATTTGTGGCTTTATCCAACTGATGTGTTTGAGGGAATTGCCGAACAGTATCGAAGAACTCACACTATTGAAGAACAAAGTAATTTCTTTAGTAGCGTTTCAAACGGTAGTGTTGATAATCAGGGACGACTTAATATCGAAACCCGATTCAAAGAACATGCAAACCTTAAAAAAGAGGTTGTGTTGTCAGGTGGCGGCAAAAGGGTAGAGGTTTGGCCAATCGAAAACTTCAGACCTGGCAAAGTCGAACTTAAAGATGCAATTGATTATTCTGCAGATGTTGATTGGTAATATAAAACAATGGAATTTAAACATATATCAGTTTTATTTGATGAAACGATTGAATCGTTAAATATTAAAAAAGATGGTTTGTATGTTGATTGCACTTGTGGCGGAGCGGGGCATTCAAGAGCGATACTCGAGCACATCCCGGACGGTGTTTTAGTTGCTGTTGACCGTGACCCCGACGCCATTAAGGTGATTACTGAAAGAATCGGCAATATGCCACAGGTGGAAATTGTCAATAATAATTTCAGCAACATAAAAGATATATTGAATGGAAGACAGGCTGACGGAATTCTTGCCGACCTTGGCGTAAGCTCTTTTCAGCTTGATACTCCTGAAAGGGGATTTTCTTTCCATCACGACGCACCACTTGATATGCGAATGAGCAAAACGGGAAAAAGTGCATTTGATGTTGTGAACGGATATTCCGAGCAGGAACTTATGAATATTATCACCCGATATGGTGAAGAAAAGTTTGCAAGGAATATTGCAAAAAACATTGTAAAATCGAGAAATCAGAAAAACATAGAAACAACAATAGAGCTTGCAGAGATTATTAAAGACTCTGTTCCCGCTAAATACAGGCGTGACGGACATCCTGCAAGAAAGACTTTCCAAGCAATAAGAATTGAGGTTAATGACGAACTCTCAACGCTTGGACAGGCTGTGGACGATATGTTCCATAGTTTAAAAGTAGGCGGAAGACTTTCAATAATCACGTTCCATTCACTTGAGGACAGAACGGTTAAGGAAAAATTCCGTGAGTTCAGTCAGGGTTGTACTTGTCCCAAGGATTTTCCTGTTTGTGTGTGTGGGAAAACGCCGGAGGGCAAAATTATTCATAAAGGTTTGTCTGCTAAACAGTCCGAACTTGATATGAATAACAGAAGTCGAAGTGCAAAGCTTCGCACAATCGAAAGATTGCGATAAAAAGACAGAAGGAAGAGAAGTATGGCGCAACAGAACAGAAATGCTTATGCATATAACAATTACAGTCAGAATGCAAAAATTCATAATATAAACGGCTCTGCAGCGCCAAAGATGAAACCTGCACCGCAGAAAAGACCTGCGCTTGAACTTGTTAAAAAGACAAGAATGACAGCGACTCAGGTGCGTCAGCAGACTGCCGAAGACACAAAGCGAGTGCTCAAGGCTATGTGTATTGCAACTGCAATTTTCCTTTTTATGGTTGTTGCAATTTACAGCAGAGTACAGCTTGACGAAATCAATCGTGAAATTAGTGCTGTTGAAAATCAGATTGAACTTGCAAAAAGCGATACTATTAAGATAAACAATGAGCTTAATGCAATAGTTTCAATTAACAATGTTGAAGATTATGCGGCAAATCAGCTCGGTATGGTTAAGGTTCAGGATTATCAGGTTGTGTATATTGATTTGTCAGCAGAGGACTATGTTGCAAAAGTAAACGGCAAAACCGTTGATAAGGTAATAAACGATAATTAAAAGTAATATATTGAAATGATGGAGAGTCAGGATAAAATATCCTGTGCTCTCGTTGTTTTATTTAAAAAACTAATTTTCCAAAAGGGATGTGACTATAAAATGAACAGAAAACCGACTAAAGCTATGAAAACGCGTTCTTTAAGAGCGTTTTTGATTTTTTGTGTTGCATTACTTGTTATGATTGGAAATCTTTTCTGGATTCAGATTATAAAGGGTGAGGAATTCCGCCTTAAAGCTGAACGAAATCAGTTAAGTGATACCGTTATTGCAGCGAACAGAGGAACAATTTACGACTCAAATATGAAGGTTATCGCACAAAGTGCCTCTGCTTGGCTTGTGTATATCAATCCGTCAAAGGTTGAAACTGACGAGCAGAAAAAGTTGCTTATCGATGGCTTTGTGAAAATTTTTGAACTTGACGAAGAAACTGTAACTAAAAAAGTAAACCGTAAAGAAAGCGGTTACGAAAAAATTATCGGACAGATTGATAATAAGAAAAAGGAAGAACTTCAGCAGTATATTAAGGATAATAAAGATTCTAAAATCGGCAGTATCATCGGCATTGACCCTGATACAAAAAGATATTATCCTCTCGGCACATTCGCATCAACAATCATTGGATTCACAGGTTCAGAGGATATCGGTCGTTCAGGTCTTGAACTTAAATACAACGACACTCTTACAGGCGAATCAGGAAGAATTATTACAGCAAAAAATGCCCGTAACGGCAAAATGCCTAATGATTACGAAACGATTTACGACGCACAGCAGGGTTATAGCCTTGTGCTCACAATTGACGAGGTTATTCAGTATTATCTTGAACAGCAATTGGTACAGGCGGTTTCCGAAACTCAGGCAAAATATGCTTACGGTATTGTAATGGATGTTAAAACAGGTGCAATTCTTGGTATGTCAACAATGCCTGATTACGATTTGAATTCACCATATAAAGTAAGTTCAAATTCTGTTCTTGAACAGATTAAGGAAATTGAAGACGAAAAAGAAAGACAACAGGCAGAAACAAATGCATTGTATTCACAATGGAGAAACAGAACAATTACAGATACTTACGAGCCTGGTTCTGTTTTCAAACTTTTCGTTGGTGCAGCAGCCCTTGAAGAAGGTATCATGACAGTTGATACAACTTATAACTGTTCAGGTACAATCCGAGTTGCGAATTATAATCAAAACTGCTTTAATCATAAGGCTCACGGTACTCAAACTGTTTTTGAGGCAATGCCAAATTCATGTAACACATTCTTTATCACAATGGGACAAAAACTTGGTAAAGAAACATTCTCAAAGTACTTCCAGGCATTCGGATTTACAGAAACAACGGGAATTGACTTGCCTTCAGAAGCAAAGCCTGTTGCAGGAAAAACATATTACGATGTACCGAATATGGGTATCGCGGAACTTTCTTCTGCATCATTCGGTCAGACATTCCAGGTAACACCAATCCAGATGATAACAGCAGTTGCATCTTTGGGTAATGGCGGTAAACTTATGCGACCATATGTGGTTTCAAAGGTGCTTGACGAAGAAGGTAACATTATTTCAGAAACTGAACCATTCGTAAAAAGACAGGTAATATCGGAAAAAACAGCCGATATTATGAAAGATGTTATGGAACAGGTTTGCGTATGGGGTACAGCGAAAAATGCTTATGTTGCAGGCTACCATATTGCAGGTAAAACAGGTACAAGTGAAAAAATCGGTGCAAATGCCAAGGATGAAAATGTAGCATCATTCGCAGGTTTTGCTCCTGCGAACAATCCACAGATTGCTGTGTTTATTGCACTCGACGAACCACAGTATTACGCAACAGGTGGTTCAGGTGCAGCACCAGTGGCAGGACGAATTTTTGAAAATATTCTTGCTTACCTCAATATTGACCCTGAATATACAGACGAAGAATTTGCACAAGCAACTGTAACAGCACCTAATCTTATCGGTGAAAGCACAGATACAGTAAAGTCAAAGGCAACAGGATTTACAGTTAAAATCGTCGGTGACGGTGAAACAGTAATTTCACAGATGCCTGCATCAAGTCAGTCAATGCCAAAAGGTGGCGTTATTGTAGTATATACAGAAGAAAATGCTGAAAAGCAGACAGCAACAGTCCCTGAACTTACAGGTCTTACATTGACCGAGGCGAACCGAACAGCCATAAATGCAGGCTTTAATATTAAGGTTGCAGGTAATACACAGGGTTCGGGTAAAATGCTGTCCTATAAGCAAAGCGTACCAACGGGAACGGTGGCTGAAACAGGATATGTTATAACGGTTTATTTCCGTTCTGACGAAGTAATATCAGACTAATTCAATACAAGTTAATATGAGGTAAAACAATGAAACTTTCTTCACTTCTCAGGGGTGTGAAAACACAGGATGTGTATGAAGAAAGGGAAGTTGAAAGAGTAACGGATAAGGATAATGACAATTTAAAAAATGCACTTTTCGTCTGTGTTGACGGTAACAGAGTTGACGGCCATTCACTTGCTGTAAATGCTGTGAAAAACGGTGCTGTTGCAGTAATAACAAGTCGTGATTTAGGTATCAATGAGCAAATAATTGTTGAAGATACAAGGTGTGCATTTTCGATTATTGCATCAAACTTTTACGATAATCCGTCACAAAAACTAAAAATAATCGGCATAACAGGAACAAACGGGAAAACCTCAACTTGCTTTTTTATCAAGAGCATTTTGGAATCTTTGGGCAAAAAGTGCGGACTTATTGGCACAGTTGAAAACAGTTGGGGCAACACCAAAAATCAATCAATTCTCACCACTCCCGAGCCAATGGAACTTAACAAACTGTTCAGCGAAATGGTAAAGGACGGTTGTGAATACTGTGTTATGGAGGTTTCTTCCCAAGCACTTTGTCAAAAACGAGTTTACGGTATAAATTTCTGTGCATCAGCCATAACGAATATAACTCCCGAACACCTTGATTATCACGGTTCTATGGAGAATTATATAAACGCAAAACTTGAACTTATGGGTCAATCGGACTTTGCTTGTATAAATATTGACGATGAATTGATTTCGGAAAATGCTGACAGAATAAATTGTCCTGTTTATTCTTATTCAACGATAGATAATAAAGCGAATTACACAGCAAAAAATGTAATCTGTAATGAAAACGGTATCCGATACGAATTTGTTGGCTTTGACTTTATAAATAGGGTAGAGTCATCACTTTTCGGTAAATTCACAGTTTATAACACACTTTGTGCAATATCGGTACTCATAAATCTCGGTTTTGATATTGATAAGATTACAAAGGCAATAGAAGATATTTCATTTGTAAAAGGCAGATGCGAAATCGTACCCGTACCAAGGAAATATACGGTAATAATCGATTATGCTCACACTCCCGATGGGTTAAGAAATATTCTTTCTGCTGTCCGTGAGATTACATCGGGAAGAATTATTCTCGTTTTCGGTTGCGGTGGTGACCGTGATAAACTTAAACGACCTGAAATGGGAAAAATAGCAGGGGAACTTTCAAATATTGCAGTTGTCACAAGTGACAACCCACGAAATGAAAACCCACTACTTATAATAAACGACATACTTTGCGGTATGGAAAAATCGAAAGCAAAAATTGCTGTGATTGAAAATCGTCGTCAGGCAATCGAATTCGCACTTTCAAAAGCAAAAAAAGGTGACATTGTCCTGCTTGCAGGAAAAGGTCATGAAACATATCAGATTATAAGGGAAACAAAAATTTCGTTTGATGAAAGACAGATAGTTAAGGAATACTTTAATTGAAATCAGGAGATTACAATGAACTTAAAAGTAACTGAAATTGCAAAAGCATTAGGAACAAATCTTAATTCTGAAAATATAATAGATAATGTTTCAATCGATAGCCGTAATGTGAACGAAACAACATTGTTTTTTGCAATAAAAGGTGACCGTTTTGACGGACACGATTTCGTGAAAGATGTTGCAGAAAAAGGCGTCGGTGCAGTTGTCTGTCACAAAAAAGTTGATTGTAATGCTAATGTTATTTATGTTGAAGATACAAAAAAGGCATTTCTTCAGTTTGCGAATTATTACAGAAACTCAATAGAGGGTTTAAGGGTAATCGGACTCACAGGAAGCGTAGGTAAAACCACAACAAAAGAAATGGTTGCCTGCGTTATGGAACAAAGCGGAGAAACTCTTAAAACAGAGGGCAACTTAAACAACGAAATCGGTGTTCCTAGAACACTTTTCAGACTCGAAAAAACAACAAAAAATGCCGTAATTGAAATGGGTATGGACGGTGCAGGACAGATTTCAGTACTTTCAAAATGTGCAAATCCTGATGTGGCAATTATTACAAATGTTGGTGTTTCACATATTGAAAATCTTGGCTCACGAGAAGGAATTTTAGGTGCTAAACTTGAAATTCTTCACGGACTTCCTAAGGGTGCACCGCTTTTCCTTAACGGTGATAATGATTTGCTTTCAACTGTGAAAACAGACGATTACAAAGTTATTTTCTTCGGTATTGAAAACAAAAACTGTGATGTTCTTGCAGAAAATATTACTGAAAACGGACTCTCAACAAGTTTTGTTGCAACAAAAGGTGATATAATACAGGAAATCATAATTCCAACTGTGGGAATTCACAATGTTTACGACGCTTTGTCAGCCTTTGCAGTTGGTCTTGAATACAATATTTCACCTGAAAATATCGCAAAAGGTCTTGCGAATTATGTACCTTCCGGAATGCGACAAAGAATTAAAGAGATAAACGGAATTACTGTTATCGAAGACTGTTACAATGCAAGTCCCGATTCACAGAAAGCAGGTCTTAATTCACTTTGCAAAATCGCAAAGGGCAGAAAAATCGCAGTCCTTGGTGATATGCTTGAGCTTGGTAGTTACAGCGAAACAGCACACAGAAATGTGGGTGAATATGCTAGTGAATGTAAAATCGATATGCTTTTTACATACGGTGAACAGTCAAAGTTTATGGCAGACAGTGCCCGTAAATCAGGACTTATGAATGTTTATTCATTTACCGATAAAAATGAACTTACAAAATCTCTTTTAAGTGAAATTCAAAAAGGTGACACATTACTTTTCAAAGCAAGTCGCGGAATGAAACTTGAAGAAGTTTTTGAAAAAATATATGAACAATGGGATGTAAAATAAGGAGTTGTTGATATGAATATTTATGTAGCATTAGGTGTCACAGCCGTTTTAAGCTTTATAATTGCATTTTTATTGGGATTTGTTCTTATCCCTTGGCTTCGAAAATTAAAGTTTGGCCAGACAATTCTTGATATCGGCCCTGCATGGCACAAGTCAAAACAGGGAACACCAATAATGGGCGGCCTTATGTTTATCATAAGTACAATTTTGTCCGTTGTATGTGTCCTTGTAACAGATTACTTTATGGGCGGAAAACTTTTTTCAAGCGAACACATTATGCCTGACCAGTTAAAGGTAAAACTTGTTGCAGGTGTTATTCTTGCAATCGGTCTTGGTCTTGTTGGTTTTGCAGATGACTATATAAAAGTAGTAAAAAAGAGAAATTTAGGTCTTACAGAAATTCAGAAAACAGTACCGCAGATAATTCTTATTATTGCGTATTTGTTTGCACTCTATATGAACGGACTCACATATATGAAAATTCCTTTTGTGGGTGCAGTTGACCTTAAATGGTTCTTCTGGATTTTCGGTATCTGTGTAATCTACGGTGCAGTTAATGCAGTTAATTTCACAGACGGTGTTGACGGACTTTGTGCAAGCGTAACTTCAGTAACAGCGATTGCATTTTGTATTGCAGCACTTATGACAAAATTCTTTGGAATAAGTATTTTAGCCGCAGGTCTTGCAGGTGGTTGTTTAGGTTACCTTATCTGGAACTACTATCCGTCAAAAGTTATGATGGGTGACACAGGCTCAATGTTCTTGGGCGGTATGGTTGTAGCCCTTGCATATGCTATTGATTGTCCTATTATTCTTGTGCTTTTCGGTATTATCTATGTAATCGAAGCACTTTCAGATGTTATTCAGATTGGTTATTTCAAACTTACTCACGGTAAGAGAATTTTCAAAATGGCACCTATTCATCACCATTTTGAAATGTGCGGATGGAAAGAGCGCAAAATCGTGACAATTTTCACTCTTGTTAATATGATTGGTTGTGCAGTAGGACTTGCACTTTATTGGTACGGTATTATCGACAGATAAAAACAAAAAATTCACAAAGGCGGTGAGAAAATGGCTGCAAAGAGCAATACAAAAAAGAAGAACGGATTTATAAATTCAATGTTCGCAAAAGGTTCAATTGATGTTCCTTTCTTCATCATACTTATGACAATAGTAACAGTAGGTCTTATAATGCTGTTTTCTTCAAGCTATACTTACAGTTATTACAATCGCGGAAGCAGTACGGAAATTTTTACAAGACAGTTAATCTATGCCGTAATCGGCATAGTGGCAATGTTCCTTGTGTCAAGAATAAGATATGAGTATTTCAGACTTATTGCATTGATTGGTGTGCCTGTATCGTACTTGTTACTCGTACTTGTTCTCTTTCTTCCCGATAGTGTTCAGCCGGGATTTTACCGTTGGATTGACCTTAAAGTGATTACATTCCAGCCATCAGAAATCGCAAAAATCGGCTTGATTTTAATTCTTGCCTTTCTTCTTGAAAAGAATCATAAGGCAATTACGGGAAAAGTACCGAGTGAAATGACACTCTGTAAAAAAATTGACCAGTATTCAAAGGGACGATTTGTAATATACAAATCATTCACAAGCGTCATAATATACGGAATGCTTATTCTTTCATTCGCAGTACTCGTATATCTTGAAAATCACCTTTCGGGTGCACTCCTTATGCTTGCAATCGGTGTTGTAATGCTTTGGTTAGGCGAGGCAAAAGGCAGATGGTTTGCAATCGGCGGTGCTTTGGTAGTTGTAGCAGCCATTGTTCTTATAGCAAATCCTGAAATTCTTAAAGAATATGCAGGTGAGCGAATTACATCATGGCTCGATAAAGACTCCGACCCACTTGGTGTCCGTTGGCAGACAAATAACTCGCTTTATGCCATTGGTTCAGGTGGATTTTTAGGAACAGGGCTCGGCCAGTCAAAACAGAAGCATCTTTTCGTTTCTGAACCACAGAACGACTTTATCTTCTCAATCATCTGCGAGGAATTGGGATTTGTGGGTGCAACAGCAATCATTCTTCTTTTCGCTGCACTTATATACAGAGGAATAAAAATCGGTATGAATGCAAAAGACCGTTTCGGTGCATTACTTGCAATGGGAATCGTTTTTCAGGTAGGTATTCAGGTAGCACTCAACATCGGTGTTGTTACTGATTTGCTTCCTAATACAGGTATTTCACTTCCATTCTTCTCATACGGCGGTACATCTCTCGTTATCTTGCTTGCAGAAATGGGTATGGTACTTTCAATTTCACGAAGTTCAAGTCGGCGTGAATAATCCAATCATTTATAAAAAGGTGTGATTTTGCGTGAAATTTATGTTTGTTGCAGGTGGCACAGGCGGACACATTAACCCTGCCATCGCTGTTGCAAAAGAAGTTAAAAGACTTGACCCATCATCTGAAATTCTCTTTGTGGGAACAGAAGGACGAATGGAAACAACGATTGTTCCGAATGCAGGCTTTGAAATCAAAACTGTACAGATGAACGGATTTTCCCGTAATATGACTTTTTCGGGAATTATCGAAAATATAAAAACAGTTATTCTTACAATAAAAGCATATATTGATGCTAAAAAAATTCTCGAAGACTTCAAACCCGATGTAGTTGTTGGTTTTGGCGGATATGTAACAGGGCCTGTTCTTAAAATGGCAGTTAAAATGGGTATAAAAACTGCAATTCACGAACAAAATGCCTTTCCGGGAGTTGCCAATAAAGCCTTGGCAAAAGAAGTTGATAAGGTAATGCTTACTTCTCCCGATGCCGAACAGCATATGAAATGTAAAAATCCACCAATTGTAACAGGACTTCCCGTAAGACGCGAAATTTTAAAAGCAGACCGCGATTATTCACGAGCATCAATGGGGCTCCAGAGTGACGACATTCTCGTTCTTTCAATGGGTGGCTCTTTGGGTGCTGATGCAATCAACAAAGCAATCGTCGAAATGCTTGAAATCTTAAAAGATGAAAAGAATATCTGTTTCTTACACTCAACAGGTAAATACGGTAATTGGGTAAGGGATAAACTCAAGGAAATGGATATCCCGTTCGGCAGAGGTACAAACATTCATATCCGTGAATATATCGATAATATGGATGTGTGTCTGGCTGCTTGTGATATAGTAATCAGCCGTGCGGGTGCAAGCTCAATTTCGGAAATTCAGGCTCTTAAAAAACCGTCAATTCTTATTCCGTCACCCAATGTGGCAGAAAATCATCAGTTCCATAATGCTATGGCACTTGTAAAAAATGACGGTGCAGTTCTTATTGAAGAAAAGGACCTTGACGGTAATTATCTAGCACAAAAAATTACTGAACTTAAAAACGACAGAATTAAACTTTATAATATTTCTCAGAATGCAGGAAAAGATGCAAAAGTCAATGCACTTTCTGAAATCTGTAGAATTATAACATCACTTTAATAACAATATTTCCACAAACTGCATAGTATGTGACGCATAGTATTTTGTCATACTTAAAGGGTGTGTGGAAATTGAATAAATTCATTGTAACAGGCGGAAATACACTTCGCGGAGAGATTACTGTTCAGGGGGCAAAAAACAGCGTTTTGCCGATTCTTGTGGCAACACTTCTTGTGAACGGAGAATCAGTTATACATAATTGTCCCTGCCTTTCCGATGTGGATGCTACCATTAAAATTCTTGAATATCTTGGATGTGTAGTAACTCGTGAGGGACATACAATAATTGTTGATTCATCATCGGTCAACAAGTGCGATGTTCCTGATAATCTTATGCGAGAAATGCGTTCGTCAATAGTCTTTCTCGGCGGAATAATAGGACGAATGGGTAAAGCAGTCCTCTCAACTCCCGGCGGTTGCGAAATCGGACTTCGACCAATTGATTTGCATTTGTCATCAATGGAACAGTTTGGTGCAAAAATCACAACGGAAAATGGTTTTATAGTCTGTTCGGCAGAAGAAAAAGGACTTCAGGGTACTCGAATAATCCTTTCATTCCCAAGTGTGGGTGCAACGGAAAATATAATTCTTTCTGCTGTACTTGCGAAAGGCACAACCATTATTTCAAACGCAGCAAGAGAGCCTGAAATCAGCGATTTGGCCGATTTCCTTAACCGATGCGGAGCAAAAATTCACGGTGCAGGTGACAGCACCATTACAATAGATGGTGTAAAAGAACTTAAACCTTGTGAACATACAATTATTCCCGACAGAATTGTTGTTGCTACATATATGATTGCCACAGTAATGACAGGCGGAAAAATCTGTATAAAAGATATAATTCCGTCACATATAGGGCCAATAATTCAACCTTTGCGAGATGCAGGATGTCTTATTTCAATTAACGGCAGGAATGTTACGGCATCAGCATCAAATCATCTTAAAAGAATACGAATGATTCGCACAATGCCACATCCGGGATTTCCGACAGATGTTCAGGCACAGATGATGGCTTTGACTACCATAGCCGAAGGCACAAGCGTATTTGTGGAAAATATTTTTGAAAGCAGATATAAGCATGTGGGCGAATTGTTACGATTTGGTGCAAAAATCAGTGTCGAAGGCAGAATGGCAGTTGTTGAGGGGGTCAAAGCTCTTAACGGTGCAAAGGTAAAGGCAACAGATTTGCGTGGTGGTTCTGCAATGATACTTTCGGGACTTTGCGCCAACGGAATTACAGAAATAACAGAAATTCATCATATCGACAGGGGATATGAAAAACCGGAAAAAGTGCTCAATGAATTGGGTGCGGACATAAAAAGGGTGAACACAGATGAGTGATACAAGAAGACAAAATACAAACGGAAATCCACAACTTTCCAATAATGAACGCATAGTCAACAGAAGAATTCAGCGTAACAAAAGAAATCGCAGAAAGAAAATTATTTTCCGTTCAATTATCGGAGTTGTCTTTCTTGTTGTGGGTGTTATTGTCGGCTTGTCACTTTTCTTTAATATAAACAAGATTGTTGTGTCGGGTGATGCAGTTTATTCCCACGAAACCGTGATTAAAGCATCAGGTGTAGCAGAGGGGGATAACCTCATTTTCCTTTCAAAATCAAAACTGAATGAAAAAATATCGTCCGAACTCACATATATCGGTTCGGTAACCGTAAAGCGTCGTTTACCGTCAACACTTGAACTTGTAGTCAAAAAAACTGAAGCAAAACTCGGTATTGCGATGAACGGATATTTCACACTACTTGACGAAAACGGTAAGGTGCTTGAAAAAGACCTTGAAACCGTCGGTGAAAACATAATTCTTTTGAATTTAGGCGAAATCGAGTCAGCAGAACTTGGTGAAACAGTTGTGACAAAGGAAGAAAAAACCTTCACAAAGCTTCACGATGTTTTATCTGAATGTGAACGAATCGGACTTCACGACATCTCTTTGATGGATATATCGGATATATATAACATAAAAATTGTTTATCAGGGCAGAATAACACTTGAACTTGGTGAAACAGACAGCGAAAATTTAAGTTCAAAACTTGCCTTGGGTAAAGCCGCTATCGAAAAACAAGACGAAGAAAACAACCTTTATCGCGGTACAATAAATCTTACTGTTGACGGCAAAGGCTATTGGTCGGAAGAAGTGCCGACAACCGAGCCACAGACAGAAGAAAATACGAGTGAAGAAACCACAGAAAATGCAGAAGAAAGTACAGAAGAAACTGCAAAAAATGAAGAAGAAACATCTTCAGTAGCATAATCAATCAATTTCAGTAGAAAAAAGTATAAAAAAATCGAAAAAACTCGCAAAAAAATAAAAAAATATATACAATATATATTGCAATTTTTTATTAATAATGTTAAAATAACCTATGATACAATGCAAAAAATAGGTGTGAAAATATACATAGGAGGATGTTAAAAATGGCATTCGAAATTGATAATCAGTATCAGGACATCGCAAACATTAAAGTTATCGGCGTTGGTGGCGGCGGCGGAAACGCAATTGACCGTATGGCAAAATCTGGCGTTTCAGGTGTTGAACTTATCGCAATCAACACTGACCAGCAGGCTCTTAACCGTTCACTTGCTAATCAGACACTCGCAATCGGTCAGAAAGTAACTTCAGGCCGTGGTGCAGGTGCAAAACCTGAAGTTGGTGAAAAAGCAGCTGATGAAAGCCACGACGAAATCGTTGAAAAAATTGACGGTGCTCAGATGGTATTCGTTACAGCAGGTATGGGTGGCGGAACAGGTACAGGTGCTGCTCCTAAAATTGCTGAAATTGCAAAGAATATGGGTATCCTTACAGTTGGTATCGTTACAAAGCCTTTCGCATTCGAAGGTAACCACAGAATGAAGCAGGCTGAAGCAGGTATCGCTGAACTTGCACAGCATGTTGACTCTCTTATCGTTATTCCTAACGAAAGACTTAAATATGTTTCAGAACAGAAGATTACATTTGCTAACGCTTTCAGCATTGCTGACGACGTTCTTCGTCAGGGTGTTAACTCTGTTACAGACCTTATTACAATGCCTGCATTCATCAACCTTGACTTTGCTGACGTTACATCAGTAATGAAGGACGCAGGTCATGCTCATATGGGTATTGGTCGTGCAAGTGGTAAGGATAAGGCTGAACAGGCTGCTAATGCTGCTATTTCAAGCCCACTTCTTGAAACAACAATCACAGGTGCAAAGGGCGTTATCATCAGCATCACTGCATCTGCTGACATCACTCTTGAAGATGTTGATACAGCAGCAGGTATCGTTCGTGCACAGGCTGATGAAGATGCTAACATTATCTTCGGTGTTGCATTCGATGAAAAGCTTGATGACGAAATGATTGTTACTGTTATCGCAACTGGTTTTGGTCTTGATGCAAACGGTGTTGCTAAAAAGCCACACTACAACAGCGGTATGGAAGATATCAGCTCAAACGGCGGAAAATTTGGTGCTGATGACGATATGGGCGACATTCTTGACCTTTTCAAGAGCAAAAGATAACCTTTAAAAACTAAATTAAGACGGGGAGTAATTCTCCGTCTTTTTTCGTACAAGGAGTACAGAATGAAATCAACAAAATTTCTCGCAATTATAATTTCAATCATATTAATTGTTTTATCATTTCCCGCAATCAATGCAAGTGCACAGGGTGTAACATATTCTGCAAATGATGTTGCGGGTAAAAAGGATGAAACGGTTACAGTTACCGTAAAAATTTCATCAAGCTCAAAAATCTGGGGTTCAAATGTATCCCTCGCATATAATTCAACTGAACTTCAGTGTGTAAGCAGTAGTAAAGGTGATGCAGTTTCAAACGGAAGCCTTTATAACACAGGCTCATCGGTTAATTTTTCAGGTACATACAAAAGCACAGATGCAACTGTATTTACTGTAAAGTTCAAAATCTTAAAAAGTTCAGGCACTTATACTCTTAAACTTACAAGCACAGAAAATATAGATTATGACGGAAAGTCATATTCTTGCACCACAAAAAACGGTAGTGTTACCGTTCTTAATTCTACAACAATTCGTGGTGATGTGACAGGTGACGGAAAAATTGCCGCAACAGATGCAAGAATGATTTTACAGTCTGTTGCAGCCCTTAAAACACTCAGCAATAAACAGTTAGGACTCGCCGACATTAATAAAGATGGTGCAGTCACAGCAGTTGATGCACGATACATCCTGCAAATTGTCGCAGGACTTAAATAACTTGATTTACATATATAAATGTGATATCATAAAGTTATGATTGGAGATGAATTATTATGAAAAAAACAAAAAAATTCTTATCAATTCTCCTGGCAACGATTTTAATACTCTCATTATTCCCTGCAACATTGGCACACGCATCTGACAATAAAATAACTTTTTCTGCTGAAGCGGATAAGGTTGATGCAAAAGCAGGTGACATTGTAAATGTTGATATCTGTATGAGTGAAAATTCAGTTGTGGCAGCATTAACTCTTGTTGTTAATTACGACAATACTGCATTAAAAATTGTTGATGTAAAATCAAAAGAAGCCTTTGGATATGAAGAATTCAATACTGCTTATGGTGAAAATCAGCTTGCATATCTTACTGCTTCTGCTAATCCTAAAACCGTAGGTGGCACTCTTTTTACCATTCAGTTCGAAGTCCTTAAAGATGGTTGTACAGAAGTTTCACTTTCCGTTGACGAATTGGCAGATGTTGATTTACAGCCAATCCCATCTGCAACCCAGTCCGCAAAAATCCATAATTTTGTTGACGGTACTTGTGCTGGTTGTGGTGAAAAATCAGTAAAATGGAAATTCGACGAAGAAACAGGCACATTAACAATCTACGGCACCGGCTCAATGGAGGATTATGATTCTAATAATCGCCCATGGGAAAGCTATAAAGACGACATTCAAAATGTTGTTATAGAAAATGGTGTAACAACAATTAGTAATTTTGCTTTTGCTGAATGTTCAGCCCTTAAAAGTGTAACAATCCCTGATAGTGTGATAATAATTGGCAATTATGTATTTACTTATTGCGAAAGCCTTACAAGTGTAACAATTCCCGATAGTGTAATAGCGATTGGTCAATATGCGTTTGCCCTTTGTGACAGCCTTACAAGTATAACAATTCCTGATAGTGTAACATCAATTAGCTCGGGAGTGTTTTGTTACTGCTCAAGTCTTACAAGTGTAACAATTCCTGAAAGTGTCACCTTGATTGGTTATTATGCGTTTTACGATTGTACAAGCCTCACAGATGTATATTATTCAAACACCGAAGAAAAATGGTATGATATTTCAATAGATAGTGACAATGACCCACTTCTCAATGCAAGAATACATTATAACAGCACAGGTGCAGATACACATCCATTTAATCCTGTTATAACACCACCAACCTGCACAGACCAAGGCTTTACAACCTACACTTGTGCTTGTGGATATTCTTATGTTGAAGATTATGCTGATGCTACTGGTCACAATTACAATTCAGTAGTAACTCCACCAACTTGTACTGAAACAGGTTATACAACTTATACATGTACAGTTTGTGGTGATACTTATGTTGATGATGAAACACAAGCAACAGGGCATAGCTATAAAGAAGAAATCACAACACCTGCAACACATACAGAAAACGGTGTTATGACATACACTTGCCATTGTGGTGATACTTATACAGAAATAATAAATGCAACAGGTGACCACTACTATGTTCTAACTGTAACAGAGCCTACTTGTACAGAAGGCGGATACACAACCTACACTTGTGCTTGCGGTGACACTTATGTTGATGACGAAACACCTGCAATCGGTCACGATTACGATGCAGTTGTAACAGAGCCTACTTGCACAGAAACAGGTTATACAACTTATACTTGCACAGTATGTGGCGATACATTTGTTGACAATGAAACACCTGCTAACGGACATTCTTTCTCAAACGGAAATTGTACAGTATGCGGTGAAACTGACCCTGACTACTATGTGTTCAGCGTTAAAGCACCGTCACGAACAAAAATCCGTAACAAGGACGGTATCATTTTACACACAGAAATCACAGGAAATGCTCCTGCAGGTTCATATGTTGAATGGACATCAAATAACAACAATTTCGGCAAAACTGTTATGAATGATGGTGATTCTTTACGAGTAATCGCCAATAATAAGGGCAACACAACATTTACAGCAACTCTTTATGATGCAAACGGAAACGAACTTGCAACAGACAGCGTAGAACTTTATTCTGATTCAGGTTTCTTCCAAAAAATCGGCGGTTTCTTCCGTTCACTCTTCGGCACAACAAAAATTTATGAAAACTAAATAGTAAAACAATTGTAGGGGACGATGCCCACAGCGTCCCGCAAAATTCCAAACAAAAAACTCGAAATCCTTTTCGGACTTCGAGTTTTCTTTATTCTTCTTCATCAATATCCAATGAAAAATCAGCCTCGCTGACATTCAATGGTAAACCGTTTTCATTTTCATTATCAACATCCAACGAAAAATCCTCTTCTTCGTATTTGATAATCGGTCGTGGTCTTGCGGGTTGTCTTTTAAGTGGGTCATATTTGAACTTTTTACAGGAATAATCAACATCAACAAGTCCCGATTTTTTACATAATATTGATTCTTTATTGGGTGCAATTCTCCCGTGAACGCAATAGGAACAGGAAGCTGAAATATCTTTTTTGCCAAATAGTTTTTTCATCGAATCACCCTAACTTTCTCATATATTCTAACACACTTTTTTCTTTCTATCAATATCCAATATCATAATTATGCACATAATTATAACGACAAAAAATGCAGGAAATGAAACAGAAAACGAATAAACAGCGTTTTTGTCGAAATTTGAAAAAACATCTGTTTCAACGGGAATAAATATCAAAAACAACTGCGTAAATATTGCCGATAAAATTGCGTTAAGCACTCTGCTTGCAAGAAAATATCCGTATTTCATACTTGTGTTTTTCAAAAACGACAACACCTGAAAATGAACACAAAGCCCACCAAAGCCAATAATTCCTGCAATAACAGGAATCGAAGCCTTACCCGATAAAAGAATGCAACCGTTTGTAACCTCAAGCAAAGAACAAACAACGAGATATGCTTTTTCACTCAAACCAACACTTTTCAGACAACTTGTGGCGGAACTGAAAAGAATCACCCATGCACATATGGTAATAATCGATTGCATTGAATCACTTATTGCAACAGAAAGAGAAGAAAGTGGTAGTGAAATATCACTTTTCTCATTTTTTGAAAAGTCTTTTTTGTCAGCAACAAAAGACGAAATAACACCTGAAACAAAAGCAGAAATACAAAGGGAAACATAAATTATAATGCCTGCTTTCATACTGCCAAGCATGCTGAGTCCCACAGTCGTAATAACAAATGCAGGACCACCATTCATACAAAAAAGGCACAGTCTTTGTGCTTGTTCATTCGTTATCTGTCCTTGCATATATAAATCATTCGCCATTTTAATTCCAACGGGAAAACCGCCAATCATTGACAAAATTATAACGGAAATTGCACAGGGCGGTTGCTTGAAAAACGCTTTCGAAGTGCCGGACAGCAATTTGTAAAAAGGAGATAAAATGTTTGATTTTACAGTATAAGTTGAAAGTGTCATAAAAGGAAAAAGTGACGGAATAATTGTATATAAACAAATTTCAATTCCTTTTATAACACCGTTTTTTGATTCGTCAGGATACCGAAAAAGCACAATAAGACAAATCAATATAAGAATAATTGAAAAATACTCTTTTTTCACTTTTACAACAGTCATAAACTCACATCCCCATAAAATATATTTAAAATATCACCTTATAATGAATTATTTAATATGAATATCATATATTTTTATGAGCGAGGTGCAAAAATGGCACGAAAAACGAGAGAAAAAAATCAAATAAAAAACAAAATAATCGGAGAAATGTTTCGTGATGAGCCAAGAATCGAACTTACAGGCAACCGCGAAGTTATCATTGACGGTTGTAAAGGTGTTGTGGAATATACCGAAAACAATATCCGTATAAGTCTTGGTGAAAATGTCCTTTCTTTATCGGGTGATAATCTTTTAATCCAATCCTTTGACAATGATGTAGTAATTATAAATGGTCAGATTAGTGATATAGATTTTTTAGGGTGACGAAATTATGTTTATTATAAAAATAATCAGATATCTTTTAGGATATGTGAATTTCAGGGCATTCGGTGGCTTTTCTGACAGATTTCTCAACCTTTGCACACACGACAACATACCTTTATGGAATATCAAAAATGTCAAAGGGAATATTTCAGCCTCCACCACAATAAACGGATACCTGTCAATCCGAAAGGCTGTGAGAAAATCGGGAATGAAACTGAAAGTATTGGAGAAAAAAGGTCTTATATTTTTACTTAAAAGAAATAAAATACGAGTAGGAATATTAATAGGAGTATGTATTTTCACATTAGTTACAGTAATTTTAAGCCAGTTTATATGGAGTATATCCCTTGTGGGGAATGTAGAGCTTGAACAGGACTACCTTCTTGAAGCCTTTCAAAAATACGGAGTCAAGGTAGGTTCACCCGTAAAAATCCTTGATGACGACGAGATTGCACAGAATGTAGTAAGTGAAATTGAGCGTCTTTCGTGGGCATCAGTCAACCGAAAGGGTACATCAGTTGTAATTGAAGTCAGAGAAAAAACACCTGCACCCGAAAATTATGATGATAAAACGCCGACAAATCTTATCGCAAGTGAAGACGGCGTTATTCTAAGTATCGACTCTCTTTACGGAGTTGAAGAAGTAAAACCGGGTTCAGCCGTCACAAAAGGCGATTTGCTTATAAGCGGAATTGTTCCTCACCCTGACGGAACGGAAAGTTTTGTCCACGCAGACGGTTATGTCAAAGCATTGGTAAAATACAAGCACACGTCCTGTGGTGATAATTTTGTTACATATAATCAAGTGCTCGAAAAAACAAGACCTTGTCTGTTCTTTTTTGGACTTAAAATCCCTATCGGTCCGTCTGTGGGAGATAGTTTTTTCACAAAACACAATTCTTTTCTTGAAACTGAAAAAATACTCATTCCTGTGGGAATAATAACTGAGTACAGTGCACAATTTTCAGAGAATCCTGATACAACAGACGATGAAACAAAAGATAAAATTGCCTTGTGGGATAGTGCTTGTTATGTGAACGAAATTCTTGATTATTGTATTGTTAAAGATTCGTTTGTAACAAAAAACGGCAACAACATTGTTTTTAACGGTGAGTGTCAGCGTGAAATAGGAAAATTACAGGAAATTTATGTCAAAAATGATGACAAAAAATAAAAATTGTGATAAACTAATTTAAATATAGACAGTTTTGTAAGTAGGTGAGGATAAGTTGTTTGAACAAGTAATAAATGTTGACAGAATGGAACAAACCGTCAGTCTGTTCGGCAGCTTTGATGAAAATATTAAACTTATCGAATCACAGTACAATGTAAAGGTTGTAAGTCGTGGTTCAGAAATTAAAGTCAGCGGTGATGCTGAAAACGTATCAAAAGCAGTAAGAGCAATCAACGGACTTTTGATGCTTATTAACCGTGGTGAAGCATTGTCTGA
This sequence comes from Clostridia bacterium, assembly GCA_017399175.1. Lineage (GTDB taxonomy): Bacteria > Bacillota > Clostridia > Oscillospirales > Acutalibacteraceae > Fimenecus. The sequence continues at coordinate 52,204 of JAFQEE010000043.1, forward strand.
ACAGAATGTGCGATATGTCCTTTCCCTCGTTAATGAGGGGAGCGAGGACAAGCTTTGTGAAATGACAGGTGACTGTGTCTGCATTACTGCAAAGGGAAAACCGATTAAGCCTAAAACTCTCGGACAGAAAAAATATATTGAATGTATCAAGAATAACACAATTACCCTTGGTGCAGGTCCTGCTGGTACAGGTAAAACATATCTTGCCGTTGCAATGGCTGTAAATGCTTTTCGTGCAAAAGAAATTAACCGAATTATCCTTACTCGTCCTGCAGTTGAAGCGGGTGAAAAGCTTGGTTTCTTACCTGGCGACTTGCAACAGAAGGTTGACCCGTATTTAAGACCTTTGTATGATGCTCTTTTTGATATGCTTGGTGCAGAAAGTTTTCAGCGATATCAGGAAAGAGGAAGTATTGAAGTAGCACCACTTGCATATATGCGTGGTCGAACACTTGACGACAGTTTTATTATCCTTGACGAAGCACAGAATACTACAAGGGAACAGATGAAAATGTTTTTGACTCGTCTTGGTTTTAATTCAAAAATTGTTGTAACAGGTGACATTACTCAGATTGACTTGCCTGACGGTAAAAAATCAGGTCTTGTTGAGGCAATGAAAATCCTTAAAGGAATTGACGATATTGCAATAAATGTCTTTACGGAAAAGGATGTCGTAAGACATCGTCTTGTTCAGGATATTATTAAAGCGTATGAGAAACAGGAAATGAGGAAGAATAAATGAACGAGAAATTAAGAGTTATAATTGATAATAAACAGAATGTGATGAAAATACCCACAGGTGTCAGAATGCTGATTCGTCGTTGCTGTAAGGCGGTGCTTGTTCACGAGGGATTTACAGACCTTGCTGAAATCAGCGTTTCAATCGTTGATGACGAGATGATTCACGAACTCAATCTTAAACACCGTGGAATGGACAAGAGTACAGATGTGCTTTCGTTCCCAATGGGTGAGAATGGCGAATTCGATACAAACCTTGACACAGGGGCAAAGGTGCTTGGTGATATTATAATTTCCATTGAACACGCTTATGACCAGGCTGAAAAATACGGTCATACTCTTCAGCGTGAAATCGGATTTTTAACAGTTCATTCACTTCTTCATCTTTTAGGCTATGACCACGAAAATGGCGGACTTGAAGCTGTTAAGATGCGAGAAAAGGAAGAAGCAGTACTTACAAAAATCGGATTAAAGAGAAACGGCAGCTACTATTTTGACGAGGAATAAGTTTGGATAAAATCGCCCATAGCACATTTTTTGTTCAGGGCAGTATCAACATACAGCACCTTCACTTCAAAATGCACTATGAACAATTTTCTCTCAAACTTTAAAAGGAAGAATAATTTTATGAAAGAACTTATTAAAAGTTTTGGGTTTGCCTTTCAGGGTGTTTTTACTGCAATTACCAAAGAACGAAATATGCGAATACATATCGTCTGTATGATTTATATGTTCTTTTTCCTTTTTGCTTTTGACTTTTTTGAGGTTACAAGAACTCAGACAGCAATTTTATTTATCGCTTGCGGACTTGTCATAGGTTCAGAACTTATAAACACAGCCATTGAAGCGGTTGTTGATTTGCACGGGAAAGAGCATACACAGTATGGTAAAATTGCAAAGGATTGTGCAGCAGGTTCCGTACTCATTTTTGCAATCTTTTCAGTTCTTTGCGGTATTGCAATTATGTATCAGCCAACTGCATTTGCATTATTGTTTGAATATTTTATTGCAAATCCTGTCGCAATAGTCTTGTTTGCAATTTCAGTAGTTATTTTTACAATTTTTATATTTAAAGGAATACCGTTTAAGGGTAAGGAGAATAAATGAACACATCAAAAACAGCTTTTATAGCGATTATAGGAAAAGCCAATGTCGGCAAATCTTCTATTCTTAATAAACTTTTGGGAACAAAAATTGCAATTGTTTCTTCAAAACCACAGACAACCCGTACACGAATTATGGGTGTTCTTACAACTGACGATAACATTCAACTTGTTTTTACTGATACTCCCGGTTTCCATAAACCAAAGACAAAACTTGGCGAAAAAATGGTTAAAGCAGTAAGTGACAGTATTGACGGTGTTGATGCTTGTCTTTTGGTTGTTGAGCCTGAGGGTGAACTCAATCCTGCTGAACTTGAACTTATTGAAAAAATCAAAAAGGGTAAAAATCCTGCAATCCTTGCGATTAATAAAATTGATACTGTCAAGGAAAAGGAAAACCTTATTTCAAGAATTGCTGAAATGACAGAACATTACGAATTTGATGCCATTGTCCCTGTTTCAGCACAGACAGGCAACGGAATTGATGCCCTTCTGGACGAGCTTAAAAAACTCGCATTCGAGTCCGAGCATTTCTTCCCTGACGATACACTTACTGACCAGCCTGAAAGAGTTCTTGCAGGTGAAATTATCCGTGAAAAAATGCTTCGTTTACTCGATAAAGAAATTCCTCACGGTACAGCGGTCAGCATTGAAAAAATGCGTGAACGCAGTGACGGAATAATGGATATTGAAGCAACAATTTATTGTGAACGCGATACTCACAAGGGTATCATTATCGGCAAAGGCGGTAATATGCTTAAAAAGATTTCCACATATGCTCGTCAGGATATGGAAAACTTCTTCGGTTGTAAAATCAATCTTCAATGCTGGGTAAAGGTTAAAGAAGGTTGGCGTAATCGCGAAGGACTTATCCACAATTTCGGATTAGATTAATTTACCAAATCTTTTTATTTTTACCACTTATATTTCATACTTTCCAAGCCAAATTACTAATGGTAGGTGATTAACTTGGATAGTATGGCAATCTGGAGCAGATTTACAAAAACAGGAAAAGTTGAAGACTATTTAATGTATAAAAAGTCTTTGAAAAATAAGAATAATACCTATATTGACGGAGAACCGGATTATGAGGACGAATACGGACGGTCTGATACTCAAGGAACAGAATATTGGTGAAAAAGACAAGCTCGTTACGGTGCTGACACGCCACAACGGGCTTGTGCGTGCTTTTGTGCGCGGAGCAAAATCTGTTAAAAACCGTAAGAACAGTTCAACAGGTATGTTCTGTTATTCAAAAATTTCCTTGTACAAAAACAAGGAAACCTACATAATTGATGAAGCCGAGCCTATTGAACTCTTTTTCTCGCTTCGTACCGACCTTGAAAAATTAGCACTTGCACAGTATTTTGCCGAGATTATCATTTCTCTTGTTCAGGAGGACGAGTCGGCAGAGGAATATTTAAGATTAATCCTCAATTCTCTTTATTTTCTTGCCAACAGCAAATTACCAAATGAACAGATAAAAGCAATTACAGAAATGCGGATTATGTGTATAGCGGGTTTTATGCCTGACCTTACTGCTTGTGAGCGATGCGGGACAGAGGACACAAATACGATGTATTTTGATATTGAAGACGGCATACTATACTGCGAAAACTGTGTTGCGACCGATTTGCTTTATCCTCTTGATATAGGACTTGTAAAGGCTTTACGACATATCGCATTTTCAGATTTTGAAAAAATCTATTCATTCCGTATGGAAGATTATGCTTTACCGGACTTATCATACATTACTGAAAAGTATTTATTATCTAAATTGCAAAAAAACTTTAAAACATTAGCTTTTTATAAGGAAATAACAAAATGAACAAACATTTCATTTCACTTGAACTTGATAAAATTCTCAATATGCTGTCTGATACGGCAAGTAGTATTGATGCGAAAGAACGAGCATTGGAAATCAAGCCGTTGACAGATTATTTTGAGGTACTTGAGTTGCTTGATAAAACCGAAGCGGCTTATATACTTATTGCAAAATTCGGTGCACCGTCATTCGGCGGATTACAGAATGTTAATAACGCTTTAAGCAGAGCGAGTGCCGGCGGTTCACTTTCAGCAGGTGAACTTCTTAAAATCGCAGTAACTCTTAAAATCATTCGTGGTATTACCATATGGCACGAAAAATGTGCAGGTATGGAAACTGCCCTTGATGATTTGTTCAATTCCCTTTATCCCAATAAGTATCTTGAAGAAAGAATTACAAATGCCATTATCTCTGAAACTGAAATCAGCGATAACGCATCACCTGAACTTAAAGAAATCCGTCGTAAAAAACGCCACTATGAAAACAAAATTCGTGAACAACTTGATTCAATGATTCATTCTTCACATTATTCAAAAATTCTTCGTGACGGAATTATCACACAGCGTAACGGACGATTTGTTGTGCCTGTCAAGGCAGAAAATCGTGGTGAAGTTGCAGGTATGGTTCACGATACATCAGGTAGTGGTGCAACAGTATTTATTGAACCCGCAGCCGTTGTGGAAGCAAACAACGAAATCAAGGTTCTTGAAAGCCGTGAACAGGACGAAATTGAAAGAATTCTTACAGAACTTTCAGCCTTAGCAGGGGAGTTCGAAGATACAATCAAAATCAGTTTTGAGTCAGCGGTTACTCTCGATTTAATCTTTGCAAAAGCACATCTTGCTTATAAAATGAAAGCAAGTCGCCCTATTCTTAATAATGACGGTGAAATTTTGCTAAAAAAAGCAAGACACCCACTCATTGACCCTAAAACAGTTGTCCCTGTCAATATTTCATTGGGAATTGACTTCGATTCTCTTGTTATTACAGGTGCTAATACAGGTGGTAAAACCGTTTCAATCAAGACAATCGGTCTTTTAACACTTATGGCAGAATGCGGACTTATGTTGCCTGTTACTGATAACAGCAGAATTTCTGTGTTCGACAATGTTTTAGCCGACATCGGTGACGAGCAGAGCATTGAACAGTCACTTTCAACTTTCTCTGCACATATGTCAACAATCGTTGAAATTTTAAAAACTGCAGACGACAGAAGTCTTGTACTTATCGACGAATTGGGTGCAGGTACTGACCCTGTTGAGGGTGCTGCTTTGGCAGTTGCAATCCTTGAAAATTTAAGACAAAAGGGTGCAAAAATTGCATCCACAACTCATTATTCCGAGTTAAAGGAATATGCACTTAAAACAAATCGAGTTGAAAACGGATGTTGTGAATTTGATGTTGCGTCATTAAGACCTACATACCGTTTGCTTATTGGTATGCCGGGTCGTTCAAATGCCTTGGCAATTGCAGGTCGACTTGGTATTGACAAAAGCATTACTGATTTTGCAAGAGCACTTATATCCGAAGAAGATACAAGATTTGAGGACGCTGTTGATACTCTTGAAACTGCACGAAAAGCACTTGAAGATGACCGACAAAGATTAGAAGAAGAAAAACTGCACATTATTCGTCAAAAAGAAGATGCAGAAAAGAGCCTTGAAAAAGCAAAAGCACAAAGCGAAAAAGAAATAGCCCGTGCAAAACAAGAAGCAGAAAGAATTGTTGAGGGTGCTCGTCGTGCAGGTAATTCTCTGCTTATGGAAATTGAACAACTGAAAAAAGAACAGGCGAGGGAGAAAAATCTTCAGGAAATTGCAAGAAAAGCAAAGGCTGCAATGGGCAGACAGCTTGATAAAATGGACGAAATTCAGAATGGTCTTTCCGAAGATGACGGTGACTATACATTACCACGACCATTAAAAGTGGGTGATAGAGTTTTTGTCAAAACTCTCGGTGGTGAAGCCGAAGTCGTATCTGTTGATGAAAAGAAAAATACCGTTCAGGTACAATCCGGTATGATTAAAATGAAAGCAGATATTGCCGATATCCGTTTTATGGGTGGTCAAAAGCAACAGAAAAAGCAGACAGGCGGCATGAGAACTGTTCATACAGGTTCGTCAAAAGCAACTGCATCGTCAAATTCATCTATTGATATTCGTGGTAAGACCGTAGAAGAAGCAATGCTTGACCTTGATACTTTTATCGATAACATTCTTCGTACAGGACTTAATGAAATCACCATTATTCACGGTAAGGGAACAGGTGCTCTTCGTAAGGGCATTCATATCTATCTTCGTAAACATCCTAATATCCGTACATTCCGGCTTGGTGTGTTTGGCGAAGGTGAAGACGGTGTCACAATAGCCGAGCTTAAATAATAATTGCAAAATAACTATAAATATGATAAAATAAGAAAAAACAAAAGGAGTTTTATATATGAAAAAGTGGATTATAGCATTAGTATTAATACTTGCAGTTGTAATTGTCTTTGCTGCCTGTAAGGGTAACGAGAAAGAAGAAACACCTTCACAGACTCCGACACAGTCAACAGAACCTGCAAGTAATGATGAATCAACTGATGACGAATTGGATATCGTTCCGGGTGATGATTTGATTATCTCTGATAATGAATATCACGAGGATGAGAATCCGATTATCATTGGCGGTGGCTCAGCTGACAATTCAGGTGAAGACAGTATAGATTGGTCAGAAATTAAAGGAAAAAAGTCTTGACAAATAAATAGTTATTTAGTATAATACCGTTCTGTAAAGTGAATGTGCTTTACAGAACGGTTTTTTTGAAAGGAAGGTATTATTCGTGGCAAACAGTCTTGAGATAACAATGCTCCTTGATTTATATGGCGAAACATTAACCGTTAAACAACGGGACTATCTCAACTTTTACTACAATGACGACCTTTCACTTTCAGAAATTGCAGAAAATGAGGGAATAACGCGTCAGGGTGTCCGTGATGCCATTAAAAGGGCAGAGGCTTTGCTTTTCGATATGGAATCAAAGCTTAAGTTTTCACAAAAACTTGAAAAGTTCCAAAAAGGACTTGAGGATATTGTGAAATACTCGGATGAGATTAATGAATACAATCTTTCCCACGACCTTTCCCGTGAAATCAATGATAAAACAGTTAAGATAAAGTCAATTGCACTTTCCTTGACAGAATAGGTGAAGATATGGCATTTGAAGGTTTATCCGACAGACTTGAAGCCGCTTTTCAAAGATTGAAAAGCAAGGGCAGTCTTAATGAAAAAGATGTCAAAGAAGCAATGCGTGAGGTTCGTCTTGCATTGTTGGAAGCTGACGTTAACTATAAGGTGGCTAAGGACTTTACAGTAAAAGTAACCGAGCGTGCAATCGGTGCTCAGGTTATGGAAAGTCTTACACCTGCACAGATGGTTATTAAAATCGTTAATGAAGAACTCACAGAGCTTATGGGTGGAACTCAGACACGACTTGCTTATGCCAGTCATCCGCCTACAATCATTATGATGTGTGGTCTTCAGGGTTCAGGTAAAACAACTCATTGTGCAAAAATTGCCAGAAAACTTAAAAATGAAAATCACAGACCTTTGCTTGTAGCTTGTGACATTTATCGTCCTGCTGCTATCAAGCAGTTGCAGGTTGTTGGTGAACAGGTTGGTGTTCCTGTGTTTGAAATGGGACAGACAAATCCTGTTACAATCGCGAAAGAGGCAATCAAACTTGCAAAAGACAAGGGTTATGACTATGTTTTTATCGATACTGCAGGTCGTTTGCATATCGATACAGAACTTATGAACGAACTCAAGGATATCAAGAGTGAAGTTCGTCCACACGAAATTCTTCTTGTAATCGACGCTATGCTCGGCCAGGACGCTGTTACTGTTGCAAGCACATTCAATGACGAACTTGGCATTGATGGTCTTGTTCTTACAAAAATGGACGGTGACACTCGTGGCGGTGCTGCTCTTTCAGCGCGTGCTGTTACCGGTAAACCGATTAAATTTGTCGGTATGGGTGAAAAACTCGACGAACTCGATTATTTCTATCCCGACCGTATGGCAAACCGAATTCTCGGTATGGGTGATGTCCTTTCTCTTATTGAAAAAGCTGAAATTGCTCTTGATGAGAAAAAGGCAGCAAAGCTTGAGGAAAATCTTCGTAAAAACAAGTTTGACCTTGAGGATTTGCTTGACCAGTTTGAACAGATTAACAGAATGGGCAGTATGAAAGATATTCTTTCTATGCTTCCAGGTGTTAATAAAAAGATTAAGGATGTTGATGTTGACGAGCGTCAGCTTGACAGAATGAAAGCAATTATTCTTTCAATGACACCAAAAGAAAGAAGAAATCCTGACATTATTAATCCGTCACGCAAACGCAGAATTGCAGCAGGTTGCGGTATGCAGGTTGAAGATGTAAACAGACTTCTTAATCAGCACCGTCAGATGCAAAAGATGTTCAAGCAGATGAATTCAGGTAAAATGAAGCGTCAGTTAAAGCGTATGGGCTTTGGTAATGGCGGTATGAATGGTATGGGTGGCATGGGCGGCTTCCCGATGTAATGTATATAACACTAAAGTGTTTATAAAATAAAAATTTATATATTTTGGAGGAAACAAAAATGGCAGTAAAAATCAGACTTCGCAGAATGGGTGCTAAGAGAGCTCCTTTCTACAGAGTAGTAGTTGCAGATTCTCGTTATCCAAGAGACGGCAGATTCATCGATGAAATTGGTACTTATAACCCAATGACAGACCCTGCTGAAATCAAGATTGACAACGAAAAAGCAGCTCAGTGGATTAAGAATGGTGCACAGCCAACTGACACAGTTAAGGTTATTCTTAAAAAGAGCGGCGCTATTAAATAAGAAAGGTATTTGAAAAAATGCAGGAACTTCTTATTACAATAGTTAAAGGTCTTGTTGAAAATCCTGATGCTGTTACTGTTACTGTTGACGAGCCTGACGACCGTGGTGTTGTTGTATATCATCTTCACGTTGCTGAGGACGATATGGGCAGAGTTATCGGTAAACAGGGTAGAATTGCAAAAGCAATCAGAACAGTTGTTAAAGCCGGTGCAACTCGCACAGGTGAAAAAGTTCAGGTCGATATTGACTGATTTACAAGGGCAGACAGCTTTTAGTCTGCCCTATTGTAAATTTATTAAAAAAGGATACGCTATGATTAAAGAATATCTTGAATTAGGACAAATTGTATCAACTCACGGAATAAAGGGTGAAATGCGATTTGATCCTTGGTGTGATACACCTGAATTTGTGAAAAAATTTAAAACCTTATATTTTGATAATAAAGGCGAAAAAGAAATAAAAGTCATCTCTGCACGTCCTCACGGCAATGTTGCCATATTAATGCTTGACGGTATTGATGATATTGATAAAGCACGTTCATTAAAAAATAAAGTGCTTTATATGAAACGCAGTGACGCTCGTCTTCCTAAAGGAACCTGGTTTATTCAGGAACTTTTTGACTGTACTGTTATTGATGACAATACAAACGAGGTTTTGGGAACAATATGTGATGTGAGTGAAACAGGTGCCAACGATGTGTGGCATATTAAAACTCCGAAAGGTGAAGTGCTTATTCCTGCAATCAAACAGGTAATTGTTTCGGTTGATGTGGAAGAAGGTATTATAAGAATTAATCCTATAAAAGGGCTATTTGAAGATGAAAATTAACATTATGACTCTTTTTCCCGAAATGTGTGAGTCTGTGCTTTCTGAAAGTATTATCGGACGCGCAAGGGAAAAGGGATATGTTGAAATAAATTGTGTTAATATAAGAGATTATACTCAGGATAAACACCGCCGTGTTGACGATGCTCCGTACGGTGGCGGAATGGGTATGCTTATGCAGACACAACCTATTGCAGATTGTTATAAAGCAATTTGTGAAAAAAGTGAAAACAAAAATCATCTTATTTATATGTCGCCTTGTGGAAAGGTGCTTACTCAGGATAAGGTAAAGGAATTGGCTAAAATGCCTGAAATTACAATTCTCTGCGGTCATTATGAGGGTGTTGACCAACGGGTAATTGATACGCTGGTTGATGAACAGATTTCAATCGGGGACTATGTGCTGACAGGTGGCGAGTTGCCCGCAATGGTGCTTGCTGACTCAATTTCAAGAATGCTTGAGGGAGTACTCCCTAATGACGAAGCAAAGGAGCTTGAAAGTCATTACAACGGACTTTTGGAATATCCGCAATACACACGACCTTATGAGTGGAACGGGTTAAAGGTTCCTGATGTATTGATGTCCGGTCATCACGGTAATGTTGATAAATGGCGTCGTGAACAGTCATTATTAATGACTGCAAAATATCGACCTGATATGTTAGAAAAAGCAGAACTTACAAAAGCGGATAGGGAATTTTTAAAGAAACAGGATTTATAGTGTGCGGCAAGGGTAAGAGAAATGGATATCAAAGTAATAACAAAATCAGATTTAATTAAATATATCGCATTGGCATTGGCAATGATTTTGTTGATTTCTACAGTTGTCCTCGGTGTAAAAAATAACAATAAAAACGAGGAGATTGAAAAACTCAACAGTCAGTTGGCATCAGGTGAACAACTTTTAAGTGAAAAGCAGTCTGAAAAAGATGCTCTGGAAGAAGAAAAAAACAATCTTGATAAGTCTTATAAGGACAAGCTGAATAATCAGAAGGATGAAAACGAAAGTATAATTGACGAACTCAATAAAAAGATTGATGAGCTGAATAAAAAGTTATCATCAAAAAAATCGTCCAAGGAAACTACCACAAAAAAGCCTACTAAGGAACCAACTATGCCAACACCGGTTTCATCAATAGGTAAAACAGTTTATCTCACATTCGATGACGGGCCGTCACAATATACTCCCGAAATCCTTGACATCTTAGATAAATATGGTGTCAAGGCAACTTTTTTTGTGGTGAACGGCAAATATAATCATGTAATGAAGGATATTGTCGACCGTGGTCATCAGATTGGACTTCATTGTTACAAACATGTGTATTCTGAAGTGTATGCTTCCGACGAAGCTTATTTCAAAGATTTAAAAAAAATTTCAGATGTTGTAAAAAAACAAACAGGTGTTGAAACCAAAATTATCCGTTTTCCTGGTGGTGGAAGCAACACAATCAGTAAAAAGTATTCAAAAGGCATAATGACTCGTCTTACTAAGTCGGTTGTTGAAAAGGGATACAGTTACTTTGACTGGAATTGCAGTAACGGTGATGCTGACGGTGCAAACACAGTTGTAAAGCAAGTAATAAATTGCAGTCAATTCCCTCGCGGTGAAAAGAAAATAGTTGTACTTATGCACGATAATAAGGAAATCACAATGAAATCTTTACCAAAGATTATTGAATACTATAAGGCTTGCGGAATGGAATTCGGTGTTCTTACAGAGTCAACTGAATTCACAAATCACCGCGTTTTCAACTAATAATATTGATAATAGACAAAAATCCTTTAAGAATATAGGAAAAATGCACAAACTTAAATCTTATAAAAAAGGTGTTTTTGTTTTTATAACTGAATTATCGTTTTTAGGCGAAAACTACGGCTTTTTTCGTTGACGAGTCGAAGTTTTGTGGTATAATATATTAGTAATAAACGTATTTAATTATGTTATTTATATTTTTCATTTGGGAGAATGAGTTATGTATACTAAAGATGTAGAAGTTAAAAATCAAGTTGGTTTGCACGCTCGTCCTGCAACATTCTTTATCCAGAAGGCTAATGAATTCAAATCATCAATCTGGGTTGAAAAGGAAGACAGAAGAGTAAATGCAAAGAGCCTTCTCGGTGTCCTTTCATTGGGCATTATGGGTGGCACAACAATCCGTATTCACGCAGGTGGTCCTGACGAGGAACAGGCTGTTGAGGAGCTTGTTAAACTTGTTGAATCAGGCTTTGCTGAATAAGAAAACGAAATTTAGCACACTTGAAGGATGCTTTGAGTGTGCTTTATTTTTTTATAATGATGTGATATAATATTCGTATTAGGCTCCACCCTTGAGGGGGAGCTGTCAAATGTGTAACATTTGACTGAGGGGGGTCTCCCATCAAAAACTTTGAAAGGAGTGAATTCTTGTGAACGAAAAACTGCATATTCTCCGTGAAAAAGCGATGAAATTACCGCTTACTCCCGGTGTTTATATTATGAAAAACAAACAAGGTAAAATCATTTATATCGGCAAGGCAAAAAAACTTAAAAACCGTGTAAGTCAGTATTTCGGTTCACAGAATAAACATCCTGTCAAAGTCCGCAAAATGGTTGAGAATGTAGAGGATTTTGATTACATTCTTACCGACTCCGAGTTCGAGGCTTTGGTGCTTGAAGCAAGTCTTATCAAGCAGAATCAACCAAAATACAACATTTTGCTGAAAGACGATAAGGGTTACAGTTATATAAAAATCACAAACGAGCCTTATCGTAAAATTTCAGCAGTTTTACAAAAAGACGATGAAAATGCAGAATATATCGGACCGTTTACCAGCTCATATTCAGTTAAACAATCTGTTGATGAGGCAAACAAAATTTTCAGGTTGCCACAATGCAATAAATCTTTTCGGAGAGATTTCAAAAAAGGCAGACCTTGTCTTAATTTCCATATAAACCGTTGTATGGGCGTCTGCACAGGTAAAATCCCAAAATCAGAATATGACGAAGCAGTAAACGATGCTCTTGATTTTCTTAATGGTGACATAACAAAAATCATAAAAGATTTAAAAGAAAAAATGAACACTTGTGCCGAAAATCTTGAGTTTGAAAAGGCAGGCAAATATCGCGACAGAATCCGTGCTATTGAAAATATGCAATCAAAACAGAAAGTCGTCACTGAAACAGGAGATTCAAAGGATGTTTTTGCACTTGCAGAAAATGAGCAGGACATCTGCATAACTGTACTTCGTTATGATAAAGGCAGATTGTGTGACAGCGAATACTTTTTCTTTGATTCAGAAAAAATGGTCGCAAATGTAAGATGTAATTTTCTTATTCAGTATTACGGAATGAATCGCACCGTACCGCAAAAGGTTTATGTGGACGAGATGTTTGACGATATGGAGTTGCTTCAGCAACACCTCACAAATGTCCGTGGTAAAAAATGTCTTGTAACAGTCCCACAAAGAGGTGAGGGACTTAAACTTGTCAATATGTGTCGTGAAAATGCCTATGAAAAGCTTGCACAGAAAAAGGGCAGACAATCGGTCGAAATTAAATCATTGGAAGAACTTAAAAATCTTTTAGGACTTTCAAAAACACCTGAATACATTGAGTCCTATGACATTTCTCATACAGGTGGCGAGGACAATGTGGCAGGTATGATTGTTTTCAAAAACGGAAAACCCCTCAAACGCGCATACCGTACTTTTAATATCAAGTCTTTTACAGGTCAGGATGACTATGGCTCAATGCGTGAAGTCTTGTCCCGTCGATTTGACGAGTATTTTAAGTATAAGGACGATAATGCAACAGACGGCTTTGGCAAACTTCCCGATTTGATTTTGCTTGACGGTGGCAAAGGACAAGTTAATGCTGTCAAAGAGGTTATGACAGAAAAAAATCTCAATATACCGCTTTTCGGTATGGTGAAGGACTCAAAACACAAAACAAGAGCCATAACAGGTGATGGTGGCGAAATTGCAATAAATTCAATGCGAAGTGCCTTTACTTTGGTGTCGGAAATTCAGGAAGAGGTTCACCGTTTTTCAGTTGGTTTTCATCATAAAAAACACACTAAAAAAGGCCTTGAACTGTCACTTACCAAAATTGACGGAATTGGCGAGAAAAAGGCAAAAGAACTTCTTAAAACCTTTAAAACTATTAAAAATATAAAAAGTGCATCTGTTGATGAACTTGAGAAAGTAAAAGGAATTAACAGGCAACTTGCAGAAAAAATACACGAATTTTACAGTGAGGAATAAAGATGATTGATACAATAATTTTCGATTTAGACGGAACACTTTTAAACACTCTTGAGGACCTTATGGATAGTGTTAATTTCGCACTCAGCCGACAAGGTTTTCCATTAAGAACTTTGAGTGAAATCCGTTCTTTTGTAGGTAACGGAATAAAAGTTCTTATGGAAAGAGCAGTTCCCGAAGATGTTGTTGGAACAGATACTTTTGATGTTTGTTTCAAGGATTTCAATGACTATTATAAAGTTCATATGGAGGATAAAACTGCACCGTATGAAGGCATAAATGAGATGCTTACAAACATCAAAAAAGCAGGCTTTAAAACGACTATCGTCACAAATAAAATTGATTACGCTGCACAGGATTTGTGTAAGAGAATGTTCGGTGAAAATATTGATTTGGTTGTTGGCAGTACAGATGACAGACCTAATAAGCCTGCACCTGACGGAGTTTTCTATGCACTTGAAAAGCTTGACAGTAAGCCTGAAAATGCAATTTTTGTGGGTGATGCTGATACTGATATCCTTACAGCAAAGAATGCAAATTTACCATCTATCGGTGTTTTATGGGGATTCCGTGACCGTGAGGTAATTGAAAATGAAGGTGCAGAATATATCGTAGAAACAGTAAACGAACTTGAAAAATTACTTATTTGTTTAAAAAACGGTTGATTTTTCCATAATATTATTAAAATAATTTGACAAATACATGTAAAAATGCGATAATATCAATATGTATTTACACAACGGAGCGAATTTATGAGAGTAATTACCGGTGAAGCAAGAGGCAGAAAACTTATTACCCTTGAGGGTGACGATGTTCGTCCTACTACTGATAGGGTAAAGGAAAGTCTTTTTAATATTATTCAGTTTGATGTTGAGGGTGCATCTGTTCTTGATTTGTTTGCGGGTTCAGGACAGTTGGGTATTGAAGCATTAAGCCGTGGTGCTAAGCATTGTACATTTGTTGATGCATCAAATCGTTCTATTGATGTTGTAAAACAAAATCTTAAAACTGTGGGTTTTGAAAAGCGTGCAAGTGTTTTCTGCGGTGACGGAAAAATGTATGTAAACTTAAGTAAGGATGTTTTCGATATTGCACTTCTTGACCCACCATACAACAAGAAAATTCTTGATGATGTTTTGCCTTTTGTGGCTGAAAAAATGGCTGATTACGGTGTGATTCTCTGTGAAAGTGAGTTGCGTGAGGAGTTACCTGATTCAGCAGGTGATTTTTCAAAGGACCGTGAATATAAGTATGGTAAAATAAAAATTACCACATACAGAAAGAATAAGTGAAAACAATGAAAACAGTAATTTGTCCGGGTAGTTTTGACCCGGTAACTAACGGACATCTTGACATAATACGCAGAAGCTCAAAACTTTTTGATAAGGTTGTCGTTGTTGTTATGAAGAATCCTTCAAAAACAAATTTCTGCTTTTCTTATGAGGAAAGAGCAGAGCTTATCAAAAGATGTACAAAGGATTTCCCTAATGTTGAGGTGGATATTTACGAAGGACTTTTGGCTGAATATGCAAGGCAGAAGGGTGCCGTTGCAGTTGTAAAGGGACTTCGTGCTGTGTCTGACTTTGAATATGAATTTCAGCAGGCACAGATGAATAAAAAACTCAACAATGAACTGGAAACAATATTTATCAACACTCGTGTTGAAAATCTTTATCTCAGTTCAAGCGCAGTAAAGCAAATTTGCGAATTAGGTGGGGATATAAGTGACTTTGTTCCCGAAATAATTTGTGAAGATATAGTTGAAAGAATTAAAAGAGGTGTAAGCAAATGACAGTAGAAAACTTACTTGACGAGATTGAGTCTATACTTGAGGAAGGAAAAACAGTTCCATTTACATCAAATCTTTTGGTTGATGCACAGGCAATTAAGACAGCAATCGAGGATATAAGACTCAATATGCCGGAAGAACTTATGCAGGCAAGAAAAATCGCATCAGAAAGAAAAGAAATTCTTACAGGAGCACAGGATAATGCTGACAAGATTATCGAACAGGCACATGTAAGAGCAAAGGAAATCATTTCTGAAGACGAAATTACAAGAGGTGCTGAGGTTCAGGCTGAAGAAATCATTCAACAGGCAAGACAGACTGCAAACGAAATCATTGAACAGGCTCGTGCTTCTGCAACTGAACTTACAGAACAGGCAAGAAACTGGTCAAGAGAAATGCGTCAGAGTGCAAGTGAATATGTTGAAAGCATTGTTGCTGTTGCTGACGAAACTCTTACAAATTCAGTTAACGAAATCCGTCGTGCGCGTCAGCATCTTAAATCTGCATCACAGACAAAACGAGTTGACGAATAATATCGTAATAATATCATAACAATAGCACCTCGCCGCATATTTATTTATATAAAATGTGTTCGAGGTGTTTATTTATGTTCGTTTATTCTGTTAAATCAAAACAGATAAAATTCATATTGTTAGTACTCTTTGTTATAATGACAATTATTTCTCTTTTCATTTTGTCAAATGAAAGCAAGCAAACGGGTAATATTAACAGCGTAAGTTATTCTGCAGAAACCCATAAACAACGAATGGAATTTCTTTCCCAATTCGGATGGGATGTTGTTGAAGACCCGATTGAAATAAAAGAAGTTATAATTCCAGAGGAGCCTGACGATACATATAACGCATATAACGAAATTCAGAAAGCTCAAGGCTTTGACCTTAATAATTTTTCAGGTGAGCGTGCAAAATGCTGGACATATATTGTGAAAAATTATGATGGATACGAAAATCAGGAATGCATACACGCAAATATTCTTGTTTATGACGGAAAGGTAATCGGCGGAGATATTTGCTCGGTACAGCTTGACGGATTTATGCACGGATTTAAAGGATAGAAAAATGGAACGACTTGATAAAATACTTGCTTCACAAGGGACATTATCCCGAAAAGAAGTAAAAGAAATGATAAGAAAAGGAAGAATACAGCTTAACGGAACGGTAATAAAGGACAGTTCCGTTAAAGTTGATGAAAATAAAGATAGTGTGACCGTTGACGGAACAGAAATTACCCTTAAAAGGCATATTTATATTATGCTTAATAAACCACAGGGAGTAGTTTCTGCAAGCGACAGTGACAAGGACGAAACAGTTGTTGATTTAGTCCCTGATGAGTTATATCGAAAAGGACTTTTTCCTGCAGGCCGACTTGATAAGGACACAACAGGCTTTGTTCTTATAACCGACGACGGTGACTTTGCACACAGAATTTTATCCCCTAAAAATCATATTTTTAAAACATATATTGCAGGTCTTCAGCACGAGCTTTCTGACGACGATATAAAATCTCTTGAAAACGGAATTACCCTTGGTGACGGAACGGTGCTTAAGGAGGCAAAGGTCCAGGTCATAGAAGGGGACAAGCCGTATGTCCGAATTATGATTTGCGAGGGCAAATATCATCAGGTAAAAAGAATGTTTGCAGCGACAGGTAATAAGGTTGTTTCATTACATCGTGTGAGAATGGGCAAATTAGAACTTGATAACACTCTTAAACCGGGTGAATGTCGTGAAATTACACCCGAGGAACTTAAATTAGTCACAGAAAAATAAAGTGTTTGGTCATTTTGAACAAAGAAAACGATAGATAAAAACCAACTAAAATGCGTGATATATACAAAAAATGCGAAAATTTTTGTGTATTTTGTTTGAAAAAGTTGAGAAATATCAAAAAATCACTTGCAAAAATGAATTTTATTGTGTAAAATACATAGTAATCCAATCGTGATTTTGTATAAAAGGTGGTATTGCGGTGTCGAACAGATTATTTCAGGGTATAGTTCACCAGATGTCTGATGTTGTTGAAAGAACATTTGGTGTTATCGATGAAACAGGAACTGTTATTTCCTGCAGTGAATTAGGACGAATCGGCGAGGTTCAGTCCAACGCTGTTGCAGAGGTTTTTGCTTCTGACGAAAAGACAGTTATTGACGGCTACACATACAAAGCTTTCAGTATGCATATGCATCCTGCTTATGCGGTTTTTGTTGAGGGTGATGATATTACTGCTGACCGTTATGTTGGCATTCTCTCTGTTTCACTTTCCACAATCAAGCAGTATTATGACGAAAAATATGACCGCGGTAATTTCATTAAAAATGTAATTCTCGATAATATTCTTCCCGGCGACATTTATATCAAAGCAAGGGAACTTCACTTTAATAACGATGTTACTCGTGTAGTTCTTCTTATAAGAATTGCTGAAAAGAACGATGTTTCCGTTTTTGATGTTATTCAGGACTTGTTCCCTGATAAGTCAAAGGACTTCGTTATCAATATCAATGAAACAGATATTGCCCTCGTAAAAGAGGTTAAGAATAATATTGAACCAAAGGACCTTGAAAAGCTTGCTCGTTCAGTTGCTGACTCTTTGGGAACAGAGTATTATACTCACGTTCTTGTTGGTATCGGTACAGCAATCGACAATATCAAGGATTTGGCTCGTTCATACCGTGAAGCACAGGTGTCCCTTGAAGTTGGTAAAGTTTTTGATACTGAAAAGACAATCGTAAGCTACGATAACCTTGGTATCGCAAGACTTATTTATCAGCTTCCTACAACACTTTGTGATATGTTCCTTCGTGAGATTTTCAAACGCGGTTCAATCGAAAGCCTTGACCACGAAACACTTTTCACAATCCAAAAATTCTTTGAAAATAATCTTAACGTTTCCGAAACATCAAGAAAGCTTTTTGTTCACAGAAATACACTTGTTTACCGTCTTGAAAAAATCAAGAAACTTACAGGTCTTGACCTTCGTGAATTCGATGACGCAATCGTGTTCAAAGTAGCACTTATGGTTAAGAAATACCTTGACGCAAACCCAATTAAATATTAAAATAATCATTCTCGGCTCCCCTGAAAGGGGAGCTGTCTTTTTGCAAAAAAGACTGAGGGGTTGTATGCCTCCCTCTGACGAGGGAGGTGGCATTTTCGTAAGAAAATGACGGAGGGAGAGATAGTTCCATATATTTTAGATAATAAATAACAGATAAAAGATAATAGATAAAAGTTAACACGCGTAGTGGCAGGCTTCCACGCCTGCACCGTCATTCTGAGCGTTAGCGAAGAATCCCTCTCAATCGCGTAGGGACAAATCCGCTCCCTCACAGAGGGAGCTGTCACCGTTAGGTGACTGAGGGAGTTTATCCTTGTCTGTCTGTCATTTTAAATAATAAAGAATAGATAAAAGATAATAAATAATATTCGTAGGGGACGACGACTCGGCGTCCCGTTTTCAATTTAAACATAATTATTGATTTTTCTTGATTCGCGTGGTAAACTATTCTTGCGACACATTTGAATAATTATGTCATATTAGGTGCATTTTATATTGGTAAAAATGCATCCTCTATTCTTGTACCTGTATGGCAGAATAAATGTGTCGCAACATTCGGAGTCATGCATTTTTCGTGCGTTGACTTCGGTTGACGCACTTTTTGTTTTATGGAGGAGTTTGTTATGAATAAATTTATATAAATGAAAATTTGTATTTTATATTGCAATTTTATAAATATTGAAATATACTAAATTTGAGAAGACAATATATTTACATAAAGGAGGAAAAATTATTATGAAAAAAACAAACAAAATTTTATCAATTATCCTCGCAATAACTATGGTGATATCCATCATCCCACTCACAGCAAGTGCAGAAGCACCAACATCAGGCACTTGTGGTGATAATGCAACTTGGACTTATGACTCATCAACATACACTTTGACTATTTCAGGTACAGGTGATATGTATGATTATAAATCAAATAATCGTCCTTGGGAGTTTTATAAGGATAGTATAAAAAATGTTGTTATCAATGATGGTGTAACAGCAATCGGTGATTATGCATTTTATTATTGTACAAACATTAACAGTGTGACAATCTCTGATAGTGTATTAATAATTAAAAAAGATTCTTTTTGTGGTTGCGAGAGCCTTACAAGTATAATAATTCCTGATAGTGTAACAACTGTTTGTGATTATGCATTTGCTCATTGTTTTAGCCTTACAAGTATTACAATCCCCCATAGCATAACAACAATTGGTAGGAAAATTTTTGGTAATTGCTATAGTCTTGCAAGTATAACGGTAGATAGTAATAATCAATATTATTCAAGCGACAAATCTGGTGTATTATTTAATAAAGATAAAACGACGCTGATTCAATATCCTATAGCCAATTTAAGAACAAGTTATACAATTCCTAACAGTGTATCAGTAGTAGATGACTGGGCATTTACTGAATGTCAAAATCTCACAAGTATAATAATTCCCACCGATGTAACTACAATTGGTTTAGGTGCGTTTTATTGGTGTGATAAATTGACAGATGTTTTTTATTTAGGAACTGAAGAACAATGGAGAGCTATTTCTATTGGTGATGAAAATCATTCAATCTTTAGGGCAACAATTCATTTTAATTATCATATGCACGATTATGTTGAGGTTGTAATGGCATCTACTTGCACAGAACAAGGATATACAACATATACTTGCGAATGTGGTGACTCTTATGTTGATGATTATGTAGATGCATTAGGTCATACACCTGCAGAACCTGTTCAACAATGGCCGGCTAATGCAACTTGCACAGAAGATGGCAGTATATATGAATTTGTTTATTGCTCAGTATGTGACGAAGAAATCAGTCGTGAATTAATTGTTATCGAAGCAACAGGCCACGCAGATGCTGATAATGATGGTTATTGTGATAACTGTGATGAACAGCTTTGTAATCACAGTTGCCATAAATCAGGCTTTGCTGGTTTCATTTGGAAAATTCTTCGTTTTGTTAACAGAATTTTCGGCACAAACAAATACTGCTCTTGTGGTGTAGCACATTATTAATTAAATATGTAAACCTTTTAGGCTCCCCCTGACAAGGGGAGCCTATTTTTGTGTCATATTTACTTTTTTAAATCTTATTTCACAAGATTCATTACAGTAAGCACAGCACCTGCGTCGCCATCAACTGTAACCTTACCCTTGTTGTATGCTTCAACCGGGTCAAGTTTGCCGTCAACAAGCTTCATGAGGTTTGTTGGGTTAACTGTAACAATAGCGTGTCTGTCATAGTATTCATATGGCTCAACGTTTACATTGCGGTCTTTAACTTCAATATAGAAAATACCGTTTACATTTTTACCTTCAAGGTTAATCTGTAAAGCAACTACGCCATCAACAGAAGATGCGTCAACATCCTGAAATTTAGCCTTAACTTTTGCTACAACCTGCTCGTATGTCATGGTTTTCACTCCTTACTTTTTAGTTTTCTGTATTTTATCATAAACAGAAATTCAATGCAAATTTCAGAGATGTCAAAATTTATGTAAAATTACCTTAAACTTGTGTCATAAATGGAAGAAATATCATTTTTCTTTAATGAATTTACATAAAAATTTTAAAAAAATAACCTTGTGAATAGTAATCTATACAAAATTAAAAAAATTAAATTTTTTAAAGATTTTTAATGACAAAAAAGCAGATTTGTAGTATAATCTAACTATTAATATGCAGAAGTATGCCCGACGGCAAAAATTGCTTCTGTTTAAGGGAGGAAAAACTATGGCATTGGTTAGAAAAGAGGCTTATTTCAACTCATCAAACGGACAAAATAAAATCAGAACACTCATTTGGGAAGACGATGAATTAACTCCTGTGGGTATAGTTCAGCTCACTCACGGTATGGCTGAACATATTGCAAGATATGACGAGTTTGCTCGTTTTCTTGCATCAAACGGTTTCGTTGTTTGCGGTAATGACCATTTAGGTCACGGTAAGAGCATTGACGACCGTTATCAGATTGGTTATATGGGAGATTACAACGGTGACAAGCGTCTTGTTGACGATATGCACATTCTCACAAAGATTATGAAAAAGAGAAATCCTGATATTCCATATTTCCTCTTTGGTCATTCAATGGGCTCATTCTGTTCAAGAATTTATGCTGTTCATTTCGGTTACGAACTTGACGGTGTAATTCTTTGCGGTACAGGTGATATGCCTGACATCATCAATGCAGGTGTTGACCTTATCGATATGCTCGTCAGCAAATACGGTCTTATGCGTAGAGTTGACAAAATTGCAGAAATTATGAACAAAGGCTTCTCAATGATGGGTGCTGATAAGGAAAGTTCACTTGCATGGCTTTCTGAAAATGCAGAAAACCGCCTTAACTATTCAAACGACGAACTCTGCGGATTTACATATACTCTTGCAGGTTATCGTGATATCTATAACATTATGCGTGAGGCTTGTGACTCCGACTGGGCACTTCGTATGCCAAAGGAATTACCTGTTATGATTATTTCAGGTGCAAATGACCCTGTTGGTATGAACGGTAAAGGCGTTTTAGCAGTCGCAGACAGCCTTGTTTCAGCAGGAATTGAACCGACAACAATTCTCTATCCTGGAATGAGACACGAAATTCTTAACGAAACTGACAGAGATGTTGTTTACAAAGATGTTCTCTCATTCCTTCTCTCAATTTACACTAAGGAAGTTTAAATCTTGACAAATTTCGTATCACAAGAACAAATTGAATTACAAAAGAATATAGCAGGTGAAGTTAGTGAATTACTTCTTCACCGTCACGGCGGGAGTCCAAAGGCATTCGTTCATACTTACGGTTGCCAAGGAAATGTTGCTGACAGCGAAAGAATTAAAGGTCTGCTTGTTTTAATGGGTTATACTATGACCGAAGAAAAGGAAGAAGCTGACTTGATTCTCTATAACACCTGTGCAATCCGTGAACACGCAGAGGACAGAGTTTTCGGTAATGTGGGTGCAATTAAAAAGTTAAAGCAGTCAAATCCTAATCTCATAATTGCCCTTTGCGGTTGTATGATGCAACAGGAACATATCCGTGAAAAGCTCTATAAAAGCTATCCGTATGTTGATATTGTTTTCGGTACTCATAATCAGTATTTAATACCTGAAATCTTCAAAAAATATCTTACACGCGGTAAACGAGTTTTCTCTGATATGACAGAAACTAATCCCGTTGCTGAGGGTATCCCTGCAATCCGTGACAACTCTGCTAAAGCGTGGTTACCGATTATGTACGGTTGTGATAATTTCTGTACTTATTGCGTTGTACCTTATGTCCGTGGCAGGGAAAGAAGTCGTAAGTCAGCGGATATTATCGCAGAATTTAAGCAGATTGTATCGGAGGGTTATAAAGATATAACACTACTCGGACAGAATGTCAATTCATACGGAAAAGGACTGGACGAGGATATCAACTTCTCAAAACTCATTCGTCAGTTGAATGATATTCCCGGTGAATTTACAATCCGTTTTATGACTTCACATCCAAAGGACTGCACAAAAGAACTTATTGACACAATCGCAGAATGTGAAAAAGCATCAAAGCATATTCATCTTCCTGTGCAGTCGGGTAATAACAGAATTTTAAAGGAAATGAATCGTCGATATACCCGTGAAAAGTATCTTGAACTTATAAATTATGCAAAGGAAAAAATCGAAGGACTTTCCCTTACAAGTGATATAATCGTTGGCTTTCCCGGTGAAACATATGAAGAATTCTGCGACACATTGTCACTTGTAAAAGAAGTGGGTTATACTTCGCTTTTCACTTTCATTTTCTCAAGCAGAAAGGGTACAAAAGCATCTTTAATGGATGACCCTGTACCTTATGAAGAAAAGAATAAATGGTTTAAAGAACTCTGTGATTTACAGGAAAGTATCGCAGCAAATCACAGTGCAGAAATGAAAGGTAAAACCTATCGTGTACTCTGCGAGGGTGACAGCAAAACTCTCGACGGATTTTTGGCAGGAAGAACCGATGGTAATGTTATTATTGAATTTCCGTCTGACGATAAAGGTTTAGTTGGCAAATTCTGTCGCGTAAAGGTGACAGAACCACTTAACTGGCTCGTCCGTGGAGAATTAGTATAATAACCACTGATTGCAATCTTATGCACAATTCTCAATGGCTATTTTTCCGTCATAACTCGTCCAAAATACTCGCCAATACACAAAGTATTGCCTGCGTTTTTTGACGGCTCTGCCGAAAAACTATCTCATTGACAATTGTACATCGATTTTATCAGCGGTTATAAAATAATCTATAATTTAAAATTATTATAAAGGAGTAAAAAAAATGTCACTCGAAAAACTTACAAGAGAACTTGGTAAAGCAATTCAGCAGGATGAAAGATATCTTGCAATGCAGAAAGCTATTGAGGCTAACGAAAAGGATACAGCACTCAATGAACTTATGGGTAAAATCCAGCTTATTCAGGTTTCTGCACAGCACGAAGCATCAAAGGAAAATCCTGATGAAGGCAAAATGCAGGCATATAACGAAGAATTCCAGGGTGTTTATACACAGATTATGATGAATCCAAATATGCAGGCTTATGAAAAAGCAAGACACGATATCGATGACCTTATGAATTACCTTACAGGTATCCTTGCTATGTGTGTTAACGGTGATGACCCTGACACATGCGACCCTAAAGCACATCAGTGCGGTGGCGATTGTTCAGGTTGTCATTGTGACTGTGGCGACGAAGGCTGCTCACACTAATTAAAACCTAATCTCTGCCTTCCCCTTGAGGGGAAGGTGGCGGCAACGCCGACGGATGAGGTGTGTAGGGGCGATTCACGAATCGCCCGTAATAACAAAAATCTATTTACTAAGAAGGAATTACTAATATGGCACTTTCACCAATGATGCAACAATATTTCCAAATAAAACAGAATTACGAAGACACCATATTGATGTTTCGTCTTGGTGACTTTTACGAAATGTTCTTTGACGATGCAAAAACTGCGTCAAAAGAGCTTGAACTTGTACTCACAGGCCGTGATTGTGGTGAGGCTGAAAGAGCACCTATGTGCGGTGTACCTTTCCATAGTGCTGACGGATATATTGCAAGACTTGTGTCAAAAGGATACAAAGTAGCAATCTGTGAACAGATGGAAGACCCCGCAAGTGCAAAAGGCATTGTTAAGCGTGATGTTATCCGCGTTATAACACCGGGTACTGTTATTGAAAGTTCAATGCTTGATGAATCAAAGAATAATTATCTTGCTTCTGTTTGTGCATCAAACGGAAAAGTCGGTATGTGCTTTATCGATATTTCAACAGGCGAAGTCAATTTAACAGAATTTTCAGAAAATGTTGAACAAAGAGTTATTAATGAAATGGGAAGATATCTTCCGACCGAAATTATTCTCAATAAAGAGGTTGTTTCATTTAATTCTCTTTCTGATTTCATATCCAAAAAACTTGAAGCGTCTGTTGAGCTATTGATTGATGAATTTGAGTTCGCGAATGCAGAAAATTTATGTAAAGAGCATTTTGCTACTAATGATTTAGGTACAATTTCACTTAATCAGCGCGAAACTGCAGTCTGTGCATTGGGTGCAGCGCTTTCGTATCTTCGCTCAACACAAAAGCGTGACCTTGAAAATATTAAAAATGTGAATTTCTATACGGATGCAAAGCTTATGAGCCTTGGTATTTCAGCAATCCGTAACCTTGAACTCCTTGAAACAATGCGTGACAGAGACAGAAAGGGTTCACTTCTCTGGGTGCTTGATAAAACTAAAACTGCAATGGGTAAGCGAATGCTTCGTTCTTTTATCGAGCGACCGCTTTATGATTGTGCAGAAATTTCAAAACGACTTAATGCAGTTGACGAACTTTATAAAAATACAGAACTTCTTGAGGGCGAAACAGAACTTTTGGTGGGTGTTTACGATATGGAACGCCTTATGACAAGAGTTGTGTATAATACAGCAAATGCCAAGGAACTTTTGTCCCTTAAAACAACTCTCGAAAAGTTACCTGAACTTAAAAACAACCTTAAAAATGCAAACTGCAATCTTCTTAAATCAATTTATGAAGAAATTGATGTTCTCGATGATGTGTGCTCGCTTATTGAAGTTGCAATTAAGGAAGATGCACCATTTTCAGTTCGCGAGGGTGGAATGATTAAAGACGGTTTCAATAAAGAACTTGACGAACTTCGCGACATTGTAAATGGCGGTAAGAGTGTTCTTGCAAAACTTGAAGCAGACGAGCAGGAAAAAACAGGTATCAAAAAACTTAAAATCGGTTACAACAAGGTTTTCGGTTATTACTTTGAAGTCCTTAACTCATATAAAGAGTTAGTACCTGATACATACATAAGAAAACAAACACTTTCAAACTGTGAAAGATATATAACGGAAGAACTCAAAACTCTTGAAACGCGAGTTCTTGGTGCACAGGAAAGAATTGTTGGTCTTGAATATGAGATTTTCAATTCAATCCGCAAGAAAATCGCAGGTGAGTATCTCCGTACACAAAGAACTGCCCATGCAGTAGCACTTCTTGATGTTCTCTGTTCATTCGCAACGGTTTCACTCAAAAACAACTACACAAGACCTGACATCAACGATAAAGGTATCGTTAGAATAAATGAAGGCAGACATCCTGTTGTAGAAAGCTTACAGAAAAAGACAATGTTCGTACCGAATGACACATTACTTGACTGTGAAGACAACCGAATGGCAGTAATCACAGGCCCTAATATGGCCGGTAAGTCAACATATATGCGACAGATTGCCATTATTGTTCTTATGGCACAAATGGGTTGCTTTGTCCCTGCAAAATCAGCGGATATCGGCATTGTTGACAGTATTTTCACCCGTGTTGGTGCATCTGATGATTTGGCATCTGGACAGTCAACATTTATGGTTGAAATGAATGAGGTTTCCGAAATTCTTAAATATGCTACAAAGAACAGCCTTATTATCCTTGACGAAATCGGTCGCGGTACATCAACCTTTGACGGTATGAGTATTGCCCGTTCAGTTGTTGAGCATATTGCTGATAAAAAACGAATCGGTGCAAAAACACTTTTCGCAACTCATTATCACGAATTGTCCGAGCTTGAAGGTACGGTCAGCGGTGTTAAAAATTATAATATCGCAGTAAAAAAACGCGGTGACGATATAACATTTCTTCGCCGTATTGTTCGTGGCGGTGCTGACGGCTCATACGGTATCGAGGTCGCAAAACTTGCAGGTGTACCTGATAATGTAATCAAACGAGCAAAGGCAATCCTCAAAACTCTTGAGGATAACGATTTGATGAAACCAAAAATGGTTGCTGATATCGTGGAAGAAAAAGAGCCTGAAATCCAGATGTCCTTTGAATCAAATTCAAGGGAATACATAATGGACAGACTCCGCACAGTTGATATAAACACATTAACACCAATCGAAGCAATGGCACTCCTCTACGAACTCATCGACAAAGCAAAAAATTAATTCGAAATGCGTAATTCGTAATTCGGAATTGTAGGGGACGACGACTCGGCGTCCCGTTTCGCAAAACCGCGTAGTGGCTCTTGGCGCCCCTGAAAGGGGAGCTGTCTGCGAAGCAGACTGAGGGGTTTTCCACGCCTGCGTATAAATAAAAAATGATAGGAGCATGGACAATGAAAAAAATGAACGAATACACACTTGGAATAATCTTTTCCATAGTCGGCATTATCGCAAGTATCGCAATCATAATCCTAAAAATTACAAGCAAAGATAATATTACAGTAGGCATTGTCTTGCTAATTGCCTGTGCCCTCTCACTAATCGTAAACATTAAACAAAAAAACAACAAAAAAGCAGAATAATCGTATTAACTCTCTTGTCAACGCGTAGGGACAGACATCCTTGTCTGTCCGTGAACATTGAAATACTGTAACTGGTGGAGGGATTCACCCACTTCTACATACAATTCACAACAATGGAGAAAAAACTATGGCACATCACGAATTCGGAATTATGCAAACACCTCCTCAAAATGGACAACGATATGATGAGTACGAACCCGATAAATACGATTGTATTTCTGTCAATGATGACTACATAGAGAATATTGTTGAAAAATTTAATGACATTGATTTCTATTGGCATACACTTGATGTTTCGGGAAAAGGCATCGCATATTGTGGAATTACACTTATCCCACCATCATCAATGCAACAGTTTATTGCAGTAATTGAAAACATACCCGAATTACACCAATTAAAAGAACTTTTAGCACAAGCACTCAACGAAAACAAATGGGTAATCCATTTTGGTATATAATTTCGTAGGGGACGACGACTCGGCGTCCCGTTCCGCAAAACCGCGTAGTGATAGTACAGCATCCCTTGTTAAAGGGAGGGGGACCACCGAAGGTGGTGGAGGGATTCAACCACGCCTGCATTATATGGAGAAATTAAATGAAAAAATATGAATTAAATGATATTGATAAAAAATTAATTGATATCGGTCTTAAAGTATTAAGTGAAAATTTTGACGACGGTGTCTATAATCATACAGTCGGTTGTGCAATACTTTGTAAAAACGGCAACATTTATAAAGGTGTAAATTGTGATGGTTTACACGGTTCTTGTGCCGAATATATCACAATGGGAATTGCAATTTCAGCAGGTGAACGAGATTTTGATACAATCGTAGCTGTACACGAAAAACACTTGAATGGCGTTATATCACCCTGTGGTAATTGCAGACAAATGTTGCTTTCCTATTGCCCTGATATAAAGGTAATCGTAAATGATGAAAATGGAAATCTCATAAAAGTTAAAGCAAAAGATTTATTACCTTTTGCTTGGCAACCGTCAACTTATTAGTTGTATGACTTTCCTTGGCTCCCTCTGACGAGGGAGCTGTCAACGAAGTTGACTGAGGGAGAGATATTTTATAATTCAATTTCATATTATTTATCTCTCCCTCCGTCTTTTGCTACGCAAAATCCACCTCCCTCGTCAGAGGGAGGCAATAAAGAATATATCATTTTAATTTGAAAGGAATAATCTAAATATGGGATGCTGGGGAATGGGTATTACCCAAACTGATGAGTATTGTGAAATTTATGAAAGATTTATGGAAGAATACAATGAAGGCAAACCTTTAAGCGATATAAAACAAGACATATTAGATGAATATTTAGAAGAATTCGACGAAAATGATGGAGTTCTTCATGATGTCTATTTTGCTCTTGGAAAAGCTGAATGGATGTGTGGTGGTATTTCTGATGATGTACTTGAAAAAATTACACACATTATAAGTTTCGGTGCAAATATTGAGTTTTACAGAGAACTTGAAACAAATGAAAATGATTTGAAAGTGCGTCAAAAAAATCTTGAAAAATTCTTAAAGACTATTTCTACACCAAGAGAAAAAACAAAAAAACGAAAAACACCAACTGAAAAATATGCTAAGGTTGAAAAACCTAAACTTCCAAAATTTAAATGTGGAGATATTTTTGCATACAAAGTTGATGAAAAGTATAGAGTGATTTGTTTTATAACTCGTGGAAGATTTTGTACAACATACGCATCATTTTGTTATGCGTGGGCTAAATTATATGAGAATATGCCCACGATAAACGATTTGAAAAACGATTATATAGTTCCACTTGGATATTTCACAATAGAATCTTTTCCTAATATGGAAAAATTAACTTATATTGATAATTATCCTGATATGTTAAATTTGGATTTGACATATCCAAAAATTCTTCATAGACCATGGAAAGCATCAACATTTACAATTGCTAATGAAGAAAATTTATTGCAACATTACTCATTAGATTTGTGTGCTAAATTGAGTGATTGTTTGAAAAAAATAGATGAATTAAAAAAATGTAGTATCTCAAAATTTGATATGTAATTCTGCATTTATAAGAGGTGAACATCAATGGCAAAAATTAATAAACTCCCAAAACATATGGCTGATTTAATCGCAGCGGGTGAGGTGGTTGAACGCCCTGCATCCGTTGTAAAAGAACTTATGGAAAATGCCGTTGATGCCGGTGCTACTTCCATAACTGTCGAAATTCAGCACGGTGGAATTTCATATATCCGTGTTACTGATGATGGTTGCGGTATTGAACGAGATGATGTTAAAACTGCATTCGTAAGCCATGCCACAAGTAAAATCAAAACTGCCGAAGACCTTAATACAATATTGACTTTAGGTTTTCGCGGTGAGGCATTACCGTCAATTGCAGCAGTTTCAAAGGTGAATATGATTACAAAAACTGCCGACGAAGAAATGGGTACAACCCTTTCAATCGAAGGCGGGATTATAACCGATTTTTCTGATGCAGGTTGTGCTGTGGGTACAACTATGATTGTCCGTGAACTTTTTTATAACACTCCTGCACGAATGAAATTTCTTAAAAAAGATGTGAGCGAGGGTAATTTCGTAGCCGCTGCAGTTGAAAAACTCGCACTTTCTCACCCTGAAATCAGTATCCGTTTTATCCGTGATGGTAAACAAGTATTCACAACTAACGGTGACGGAAACTTACAGAATGTATGTTTCTCTGCATTCGGCAAAGAGTTTGCAAACGGTCTTTTGAATGTAGATTCTGCTGTGGGTAATGTTTCGGTTACAGGTCTTGTAACACCACCATTTAACTGTCGTGGTTCACGCGGTATGCAGTATTTTTTCGTAAACGGAAGAAGTGTAAAAAACACTACGATTACGGCTGCATTTGAAAGTGCGTATAAAAACAGCGTAATGGTTGGCAAATTCCCCGGTGGTGTACTTTTTATCACATTACCACCTGAACTTGTGGATGTTAATGTGCATCCGTCAAAAATTGAAGTCCGTTTTTCTGACGAACGCGCAATTTTTGATGCAGTTTATCATTCTGTAAAATCTGCACTCAACGAAAGCACAGCATTAAAACAAGCAGTATTACCTGAAAAGAAAAATGTTTTCAACGAGATTTTTGCAAAACCGCAACAGGAGTTTAAACAGACAACAGTAGAAGAAAATATAGCATTCACAGAAAAGGTTTTAAAACCACTTTCTGAAACGACCTTTGTTGTAAATGATGTTAAAACAGAATATTCAGCAGATGTTGATGATGACCCGTTCAACATTGAATTTCCTATTGCAAAGCCTGTTCAAAAACCTGTTGCCCAGCCGATTTCAGCACCAAAAACAGAAGAAATCAAGGCTGAAAGCACAATCCGTCTTATAGGTGAAGCATATAAAACATATATCCTTGTTGAGGTTGACGGAACTCTTTGTGTAATTGATAAACACGCAGCACACGAAAGAATTCTCTTTAACAAACTCAAAAAGGAATCACAAAACAGTGGCAGTCAGATGCTTTTGGCACCTGTGACAGTTTCTCTTGGTAAAGAGGAATATGTAGCAGTAACCGAAAACCTTGAAATCATCGCAAAAGCAGGTTTTGAAATAGAAGATTTCGGTAACGGTACTGTAATTGTCCGCAGTTGTCCAATGGACTTGGAGGATTGCGAAATTGTACCCCTTATCGGTGAAATCGCAGAATACATAATTAAAAACCGTCGTGATATTACAAACGAGCATCTCGATTGGATTTATCACAATGTTGCTTGCCGAAGTGCTATCAAAGCAGGGGACGAAAGCTCCGATTTGGAACTTTTAGCACTTGTAAAACAAGTCGTAAATGATAATGAAGTACGATTCTGTCCTCATGGTCGTCCTGTGATGATAGAACTTTCAAAATATGAATTAGAAAAACAGTTTGGTAGAGTATAAAATGAAAAAAATACCCGTTATTGCAGTTGTTGGCCCTACAGCATCAGGAAAAACATCCTTGTCAATAGAAATCGCAAAGCATTTCGGCGGACAAGTTGTATCGGCTGACTCAATGCAGATTTATGAAAAAATGAATATTGCAACTGCAAAGCCAACTTTGGAAGAAATGCAGGGAATTCCTCATCATCTTATCGGTTTTCAGCCGATTTCTCAAAAGTTCAGCGTTGCAGAATATGTAAACCTTGCTAATAGTTGTATCGAAAAGATTCATAACGAGGGTGATATTCCCGTTGTTGCAGGTGGCACAGGTCTTTATATTGACTCACTTCTTCAAAATATTCAGTTTTCAAAAGAAGAAAGCAACGAAGATATTCGTAAGGAGTTAACTGAACTTTTCGACGAAAAAGGTGCAGAATATATGCTCGGATTGTTAAGTGAAATTGACCCTGAAACTGCTGAAAGATTGCACCTGAAAGACAAAAGCCGAATTATCCGTGCCCTTGAAATTTACAAACTTACAGGCAAAACAATGACCGAGCAGAAAATTCTTTCCCGCGAAGAAGAATCTCCATTTGATGTCCTTTATATCGGCATAAATTATCGTGACAGAAATGTTTTGTATGACCGTATAAATTTACGAGTTGACATAATGCTTCAGAACGGACTCTTGGAAGAGGCAAAGGATTTTTATGACACATCTTCTGATACAACAGCCTGTCAGGCAATCGGCTATAAGGAATTAGCACCGTATTTCAAAGGTGAAAAGGAACTTTCAGAATGTGTTGAAAAGTTAAAGCAGGAAACAAGACACTATGCAAAGCGTCAGCTTACATGGTTTAGAAAAAATGAAAACATTAACTGGATTTATCCCGATGATTATAGCAGTTCAAAGGAAATGTACGATTCAGTTTTTAGTATGGTAAATGAATTTTTAGGAGGATAGTTTATGGATTTTAAATTTGATAAATTAAACAAAAATCAAGTTAAATATATTGTCTTTACATTAATCGGATTATTCATAATCTTTTACTTTATTCATCAGGTTGTTCAGATGAATTCAGCACCTTATAAAACTGAAATCGCAGTAAAACGTGATATGCAAAGAGCAATATCAACAGAAGCCTTTGTCGTGCGTGACGAAACATATATCACAACAGATAACTCAGGCGGTACAGTTGTCTCAATTGCCGAGGACGGTAAAAGAGTTTCAAGCGGTGACGGTGTTGCAGTTGTATTCCCAACATCCGAAAGTGCAGCAGCATATGTGCGTATATACGAGCTCGAAAAAGAAATCGAATATTACAGTCAGCTTAAAAACCGTGTGGGTATAGGTACAAATGCACCTTCTTCTTACAGTAAGCTTATTGACGATGCCTGTATTGCTTTTATCTCTGCTTCAAGAGAAACTATCGGTAGTAACTTCGATGAAAAATTAACTGATTTAAGAGATGCCATAACAGCGCGACAGTTGGCTGTGGGCGAGGAACTTTCAGTTGATGCAAAGATTGCAGAATTAGAGGCTGAACTTCTCTCAATTAACAACAAAAGCCTTGATTACAAAACAATAGCATCGCCTAATTCAGGATATTATATCGGTTCTGCTGACGGATACGAAAATATCGTTGATTACAATAAAGTCAGCGAAATGACCTGTAAGGAAATTGATGTTTTACTGAATGCCAAGAAACAGGAAGTACCTGCCAATGTAATGGGTAAACTTGTTGACGAATTCGATTGGTATTTTGTCTGCACAATTCCTTATGATGAGTCAGGTGAACTTACAGTGGGAAAAACAGTCAGAGTTAATGTTCCTAACACATCAGTTGGAATTATTAACTGTACTGTTGTGAGCAAGGGTGACAAGGAAGAAGACAGTGTTGCAGTTGTCCTTAAATGCAATTTAATGAACCGTGATGTTGCAAATCTTCGTATTCACGATATTGAAATCATTGTCAGCGACTATGTTGGTATGAAAGTAAGTAACAAAGCCATTCGTGAGATTGAGGGTGAAAAGGGAGTATATGTTCAACGCGGTAACATTATACAATTCAGAAAAATCAATATTATTACTTCAACAGAAGACTATTCAATAGTTGAATGTGTAACTGATTCTTCTTATTTACAGCAATATGACAAGATTATTACGGAAGGAGTTGACCTTTATAATGGAAAAGTCGTTTCTTGAAAAACGTAAAGCAGATATCCGGTATAACCTTGATGTAATCAATGAAAAAATTGCTGAAAGTGCAATTAAAAGCGGACGAAATCCAAGTGATATTCAGCTTATGGCGGTTACAAAAACAGTTGACCCGATTTTTATCAATTACGCACTTGATTACGGTGTGAATATGATTGGTGAAAATCGTGTTCAGGAAATGCTTCGCAAAAAGCCCGATTTACATCTCTATAATGTACAAAAGCATCTTATCGGTCATCTCCAGACTAATAAGGCAGGACAGATTGTGGGCGAGGTTGATATGATTCAGTCAGTTGACTCTCTTAAAATCGCAAAGGAAATTGCAAAGCAGTCTGCTAAAAAAGGCATTACTACTGATGTTCTTTTAGAAATCAACATTGGTGACGAAGAAAGCAAAACAGGTTTTTCAAAGTCAGAATTTATGGAAAATCTTTACCAGATTGCCGAAATTCCGGAATTAAAAGTCAAAGGCTTAATGACTATACCGCCTATTTGCGAAAATAACACAATTCTTTGTGAATTTTTTGAAAATATCTACAATATCTATGTTGACATAAAGGCAAAAAAGTTAGATAATATAAATATGAATATTCTGTCGATGGGTATGTCGGGAGATTATGAACAAGCAATTATATGTGGGTCAAATCTTGTAAGAATCGGTTCTTCAATTTTTGGTCCGAGAATATATTAATGGGAGGATTTAAAAAATGAGTTTTTTGGACAAAATCAAAAATATTGTTAATGTTGATGAGGACGGATACTATCCGGATGATGATGTAGATACAGGTTCATTTATCGGTTCAGATAACTTTGAGGACCAGGAAGAAAAAGCAGCAAGACCACAGCGTCGTGTACAGAGAAATCCTGAGGATAAGGTTGTTAATATACATACAACTGCACAGCTTCAGGTTGTTCTTGCAAAACCTGAAAAGTTTGAAGAGGTTCGCGGAATTGCAGATAACCTTAACGAAAAAAGAACTGTTGTTTTAAACCTTGAATCAGTAAGCAAGGATGTTGCTCGTCGTCTTATCGACTTCCTTACAGGTGTTGCTTATGCAAACAACGGTCAGATTAAGCGTGTTGCTAACAGCACATTTATCATCACTCCATATAATGTTGATGTTATGGGTGACTTGCTTGACGAACTTGAAAACAACGGAATGTTTTTCTGATTTTTCAAGAAATTTCTAAAAAATAGTATCGCCGTATGGCAGAATGGGAAGGATATATATGCTTACACCTGACAGAATTAAAGAAAAAACTTTTCAGACAACAGGCCGTGGCTCTTACCGTGCTGAAGATGTAGATAGTTTTTTGCGTGAAGTTTCTGCTTCTTATGAACAGATGTTTAAGGAAAACACAGATTTAATCAAAAAAATCAGTGTTTTCGCAAAGAAAATTGAAGAATACCGTGCTGACGAAGACAGCCTTAAAATGGCACTTCTCAATGCACAGAAGCTTGCTGATAAAATCGTTGCTGAGGCAAAGGAAACAGCAGAAAAAGAAGTTGCATCCGTAAAGGGTGAAACTGACAGACTTCGTGCTGAGGCTGCTTCTGATGCTGCTGCTTTGGAACTCAATGCAAAGAATGAGTCTGAAGCAATGCTTTCAAGTGCAAAGAAAGAGTCAAGTGAACTTCTTGCAAATGCAAAGGCAGAGGCTGAAAAGCTTATTGAAGATGCTACTAAGGAAGCAAAGGAAATTCTTGGTAATATCAATCGTAAGGTAACTCACGAAAGCCTTGTTTATGAAATGATGCAGAAGGAGTCAACAATCTTCAAACAAAGACTTGTTTCAATGTATAAGGAACATATCAACCTTATCAACAAGCTTCCTGAAATTGTTGATGAAAAGCTTGACGAAGAAGCTGCACAGGAAGAACAGACACCAGAGGTTGTTGAAGCACCCGTTGAAGAAACATCTGCTGAAGAAGTAGTTGTTGTTGAAGAAACTCCTGTTGTAGTTGAAGAAGTTGTTAAGGAAGAAGTTCCTGTAATTGAAGAGGAAGAAATCGTTGTAATCGAAGAACCACAGACAGTTGTTGAAGAAACACCTGTTGTTGAAGAACCTGTTGTTCAGTCAAAGCCATCTTTCAGCTTTGATATCAATAACATTGATTTTTCAGATGACGATGAACCTGAAATACCTGTTTCAACATTTGAAAGATTTGAAATGACAAACAATGTTGAAGCTCCGATTTTTGAAGAAAATGACGATGACAACAACGATTCAGGCTCAATTTCATTTAAAAACTTTTTTAAGAAAAAATAAAATAGACGAGGTAATTTAATGCTTCAAGTAATTACATTAATTATAATTGCAGTTCTCGTTGCAATTGACCAGCTTATAAAATTACTTGTGATTGAACATCTCGAACCGATTGGCAGCCTTACATTGATAGACGGTTTTATTCGATTGAAATATGCCGAAAATACAGGGGCTGCTTTTGGTTCTTTTAGCGGAAGAACATCATTTTTATCCATTTTCACATTTGTAATTATTATTTTGGCTTTGATTTATCTTTTTGTTAAAAAGCGTAAGGTTGATGCGGAGTATATTTGCATTTCCTTGATAGTTGCAGGTGGATTGGGAAATCTTGTGGACAGGGTTTTCCGCGGATTTGTTGTGGATTATATTGAACCTCTTTTTATTGATTTTGCAATATTTAATTTCGCCGATATTCTTGTAACCTGCAGTTGTATTGTACTGGTTATTTGGCTTATATATCAGATATATCGCGAAGCAAAAAACGAAAAAGGTAAAAATGATGAGTGAGATTTTAATTGATGTCCCTCAGGAATATGAGGGAGAACGAATAGATAAGTTTTTATCAATTCTTGTTGAAAACGCTTCAAGAAATTCTATCCAGAAATTGATAGAATACGAGAAAGTACTTGTTAACGGTCAGCCTGTAAACAAAAAATACAAGGTAAGTGCCGACGATGAAATAACAATGCTACCGGGTGAGCTTAAACCTCTTGATGCTCAGCCTGAAAATATCCCTCTTGATATAGTTTTCGAAGATGAACACTTGCTTGTAGTTAATAAACCGAGGGGAATGGTTGTTCATCCTGCACCGGGAAATTACAGCGGAACTCTCGTTAATGCTTTGCTTTATCATTGTAAGGATTCTCTTTCAGGAATCAACGGAGTTCTTCGACCGGGAATTGTTCACAGAATTGATAAGGATACAAGCGGTCTGCTTATAGTTGCCAAGAATGATAAAGCACATATGGGACTTGCCGAACAAATAAAGGAACACAGCTTCACTCGTGAATACAACGCAGTTGTTGTGGGACATCTTAAAGAAAATGAGGGTACAGTTAATGCTCCAATCGGCAGAAATCCCAAGGACCGCAAAAAAATGTGTGTCACATATCAGAATTCAAAAAATGCTGTCACTCATTATTCCGTTATTGATGATTATGTGGGATATTCTCACATTTCATTAAAGCTTGAAACAGGAAGAACGCATCAGATTCGCGTTCATATGGCTCATTTGGGCCACCCTGTTGCAGGTGATTTTGTATATGGAAACGATAAAAAAAGTGCTTACCTTAATGGTCAGTGCTTACACGCTATAAAAATCGGATTTGTTCATCCCATAAGTGGTGAATATCTCGAGTTTACTTCCGATTTGCCGGAGTATTTCAAGGATTTTTTGAGTAAACTCAATGCCAACTGAGGAGGTGCTTGGAAGGTTGGAAAACAAAGATTTATCACATTGGCTTGTGGTGTCCGATATTGACGGAACACTCAATAACAAATTCAGACAGTTACCAAAACGAAATTACGAGGCAATTTGTCGTTTTGTGAATGAATATAACGGTCATTTCACATTGGCATCAGGCAGAAATGTTCAGTCAATGCGAAAACACTACGAGCGATTACCGATTAAGGGTACACCTGCTGTAATCCTTAATGGTGCAGGAGTCTATGACTATGCCCACGAAAAAATGCTTCATTTTGATGCAATCAATGACCACGCAATGGATTTGGTTTTTGAGATTTATGAAAGATTTCCTATGGTTGAAATCGAAATTCTTACTGACAGAATGATTTATACTCTTAATTCAAAAATCTTTGCAAAGGTAATGGTCAAGGCTGATAAATTACATTATAAAAACTGTAAACATCCTGGTGAAATCCCAAGGGAAAACTGGGGTAAGGTTATTTTCCTTGGTATGCCTGACCTTATTAAGCGAATCAGAAAATATGTTGATACATTAACTGATACAAAAGCAAATTTCATGTCAAGTTCAATCTCATCATTTGAAATGCTTAATGAGGGCGTACATAAGGGTTCAGCACTTATGAAAATTGCCGATATGTACGGTATCGAACAAAGTCATACCGCTGCAATCGGTGACTATTTCAACGATTACGATATGCTCAAAACAGTTGGACTTCCTGCTTGTTGCGGACAAGCACCAAAGGCGATGCACGAAATTGCAAAATTCCACGCGTGTCATTGTAATAACGGTGCTGTCGCAGACTTGCTTGAACATATAATGAATAATTACGAATAAAAATAGGGGGAGTAAAAATGAACGCTTCTTTGAAAAAGGAACTTGAAATTTTTGCAACAAAAGAAAGACTTCTCTTGCTAGAAGGTATTTTCAATGCAAAGGCTGGCCATCCGGGTGGCTCACTTTCAATCGCCGAGCTTATGGCATATCTTTATAATGTAGAGATGAGAGTTGATGCATCAAATCCAAAATGGGAGGACAGAGACCGTTTTGTTCTTTCAAAAGGTCACGCAGCACCTGCTCTTTATGCAACACTTGCACTTAAAGGCTTTTTCCCGACAGAGGATATGAAAACACTCCGTAAATCAGATTCATACCTTCAAGGACATCCAAGTATGAAATGTGTACCTGGTGTTGATATGAGTACAGGCTCACTCGGTCAGGGTATTTCAACTGCTGTTGGTATGGCACTTGCAGCAAAGTATGACAATAAAGACACAAGAGTTTATACAATTCTTGGCGACGGTGAAATCGAAGAAGGTCAGGTTTGGGAAGCAGCAATGTTCGCAAATGCAAAGAAACTTGACAACCTTGTAGTAATCGTTGATAATAACAATCTTCAGATTGACGGCTCTGTTGAAGAAGTTAACTCACCATATCCGATTCCTGAAAAATTCGTTGCGTTCGGTTTTAACACAATCGAAAT
Organism: Clostridia bacterium; assembly: GCA_017399175.1. Lineage (GTDB taxonomy): Bacteria > Bacillota > Clostridia > Oscillospirales > Acutalibacteraceae > Fimenecus. The sequence continues at coordinate 90,767 of JAFQEE010000043.1, forward strand.
CGACGGTAATAACTTTGATGAAATCGAAACTGCATTCGAAAATGCAAAGAATTTTAAGGGTAAACCAACTGCAATTATTGCAAAGACAGTTAAGGGCAAAGGCGTTTCTTATATGGAAAACCAAGTTAACTGGCACGGTGCAGCACCAAATGAAGAACTTTATAATACAGCAGTAGCAGAACTTACTGCAAAACTTAATGAATTGGAGGCAGCAAAATGAGTGAAGTAATCAAAACAGCAACAAGAGATGCTTATGGTAAAGCACTTGTTGAATTAGGAAATACAGATGCTAAAGTTCTTGTTCTTGATGCAGACCTTGCTGCTGCTACAAAAACAGGAATGTTCAAAAAGGAACACCCTGAAAAATTTATCGACTGTGGTATCGCAGAAGGTAATATGATGGGTATTGCTGCAGGTCTTGCAGCATCAGGATATACAGTATTCGCATCATCATTCGCAATGTTTGCTGCAGGTCGTGCATTTGAACAGGTAAGAAACTCAATCGGTTATCCTTACCTTAATGTTAAAATCGGTGCAACTCACGCAGGTATTTCTGTTGGTGAAGACGGTGCAAGCCACCAGTGTTGCGAAGATATCGGTCTTATGAGAACGATTCCGGGTATGGTAATTCTTAACCCGGCTGACGATGTTGAAGCAAGACTTTGTGTTCTTGCAGCAGCAGAACATGATGGTCCTGTTTATATGCGATTTGGTCGTCTTGCAGTGCCAAGAGTATTTGACGAAAACTATAAGTTTGAAATCGGTAAAGGCTCTGTTCTTAAAGAAGGTGACGATGTAACAATCATCGCAACAGGACTAATGGTTAACGAAGCACTTATGGCTTATGAAGAACTCAAGGCAGAAGGCATTAATGCAAGAGTTGTTAATATGGCAACAATCAAGCCTATTGACCGTGACATAATTATCGAAAGTGCAAAGAAAACAGGTGTAATCGTTACTGCAGAAGAACACAATGTAATCGGTGGCCTTGGTTCAGCAGTTGCAGAAGTTGTTTGTGAAACAGTTCCTGTTCCTGTACTTCGTGTAGGTGTTGAAGATACATTCGGAAAATCAGGTCCTGCAGTTCAGCTTCTCCACGAATTCGGACTTGACGCTGCAAACATCGTTGCAAAATGTAAAGCAGCAGTAGAATTAAAGAAATAAATCATTCTCGGCTCCCCTGAAAGGGGAGCCGTCTTTTTGTTCAACCCTACAAATCATAATTTGTCGGGGGTAACCAATTTGCTTTGTCATTCTGAGCGTAGCGAAGAATCTTTACCGAAGTGACATATCAACCAACAGAGATTCTTCGTCGTTTCACTCCTCAGAATGACATATCATTTACAATCGCAACGCAGTTCCTTCGTTTTCCACTTTCCACTTTCCGTTTTACATTTATCCCTATAACCTCCAATTTATCGTATTGTTTATAGATATCAAAAAAACTGAGGTGTAGATTACCTCAGTCTTAATATGCTTATTTCTTTTTTATGTCATAATTTTTGCTTTTTAATTCTTCAACCAATATTTTATTATCCGTGATTTGTTTTTCAAACCAAATTCCGCCTGAACCCAAATCTTCAATTTCGTGGTAATCAGAACCTGATGTGACCATAAGGTCATATTTTTTTGCCCACATTTCAGCAATATCATTACTTGAATTGTGTCGTGGATTACCGTTGAAAATTTCAACACCGTCAAGATACTTTGGATTTGTCACTTTCATGCCAACTCTGAACGGATGTGCCTGAAATACTAAAAATCCGTTTTTCTGACAAAGCTCATAGAATTTTTTGCTGTTAAGATTGAGAAGTTCAGGGTGTGAATATAAAAATTCTTCCGTAATACCATAAACGAGATAATCGTTATCACCCTCGCTCGTCCTAAAACGAAGTTCCATACCTAAAAGAACTTGAATTCTTCCGTTTGCAGCTTCCTTTGCAGCCCTGTATCCACGAAGAAAAAAGTCAACCTTCTTTTTCCACGATAAAAGCTCTCTGCCATATTTCATAAATGTTGACGGACTTAAATGGTCAGTTACAACAATTCCGTCATAACCTGCTTTAATATATTCTTCAACTGCAATTTCTGCCGATACATTAGCACAGTTGCTTGTGTTTTTAGTGTGAAAATGCATTTCATATAAATACTTTTTCAAATTCATACCTCAATTCTGCTTTTGACTTTATTATATGTGTATTATATACTTTTTTGTTGTCAAAGTCGATAATTTTTTTGATGAATTTACAAGAAAATTCTAATTGAAAAATAGGGGAATTTGTATTATTATATAGGGTAGATGTTTTTAAACATATTTGGAGGTATATTATGAGTTGTAATTGTCAGAATTCGACGGATTTTTCACTTCTTGAACCTTGCCTTGAAAAATATGCAACCGTTCCGGGAAGCCTTATTACAATCTTACAGAACGCACAGGATATTTACGGATATCTTCCTGTTGATGTTATTTTACACATTTCACAGCGAACAGGAATTAAAGTAACTAAAATTATGGGTGTTGCAACATTCTATTCCCAGTTCCGTTTACAGCCTGTGGGTAAATATCTCATTATGCTTTGTCAGGGTACAGCTTGTCATGTTAACGGCTCATTACAGATTGAAAAGGTAATCAACGAACATCTTGGAATTAAAGACGGCGAAACAACAGAGGACGGACTTTTCACACTTAAAAATGTGGCTTGCCTTGGTTGTTGCAGTCTTTCACCTGTTATGATGATTAATGACGATACATATGGCTCATTAACACCTGAAAAAGCTATCTCTATTTTTAAAGAATTACAAGAAAAAGCAAGGGAGGAAGAATAATGAAAATTGCAGTTGGTCAGGGCAGTTGCGGTATCGCTGCAGGTGCTATGAAAACATATGAAATTCTCAATTCCAACCTTGATTTGAATAAAAATCAGTTGACAGTAACAGGCTGTATAGGTATGTGCTACCTTGAGCCAATCGTTGATGTCTATGCTTGTGACGGACTTCATCGTTTTGTTAAAGTTAATGGTGAAATTGCAGAAAAAATCGCAACAGCAATCAATAATAATGATTTAACATCGGTCAAGGAATTTGAAATTTCCAATGACGATAAACAATTTTTAGATAAACAGACAAGAATAGCACTTCGTCATTGTGGTGTGATTAATCCTGAAATTATCGAAGATTATACAAACGATGACGGATATAAAGCACTTAACAAAGTCCTTACAACAATGTCACCTGAAGATGTAATCGAAGAAATCAAGGTTTCAGGTCTTGCAGGTCGTGGCGGTGCAGGATTTCCTACTTGGTTTAAGTGGAATGCAGCCCGTCAGTCAACAGGGGATAAAAAATACCTTATCTGTAATGCTGACGAGGGTGACCCGGGTGCGTTTATGGACAGAGCAGTTATTGAGGGTGACCCGCATAACCTTATTGAGGGTATGCTTATCGGTGCATATGCAATAGGGGCAAGCGAAGCAATCGTATATGTCCGCGCCGAATATCCACTTGCAATTAGAAGATTACAAAACGCAATCGACCAGGCAATGGCAAAAGGTTTTATCGGTCAGAATATAATGGGCACAGATTTCTCTTGCGATTTCAGAATCAAAGCGGGTGCAGGTGCGTTTGTTTGTGGTGAAGAAACTGCACTTATTGAATCTCTTGAAGGCTCTCGCGGTATGCCTCGTCTTAAACCACCATTCCCTGCACAGTCAGGTTATTGGCACAAACCGTCAAATATCAATAATGTTGAAACCTTTGCTAATGTCAGTTGGATTATCTTAAATGGCGGTAATGCATTCTCATCAATGGGTACAGAAAACAGTAAGGGTACAAAGGTTTTTGCTCTTACAGGTAAAATCAAACGCGGTGGACTTGTTGAAATTCCAATGGGTAAAACACTTCGTGATGTTATTTTTGATATCGGTGGCGGTATTAAAAACGATAAAAATTTCAAGGCAGTACAGATGGGTGGACCGTCAGGCGGTTGTATTCCTGAAGAATTACTCGATACCGTAATTGACTATAAAGCATTGTCACAGACCGGTGCAATTATGGGTTCAGGCGGTATGGTTGTAATGGACGACAGCACTTGTATGGTTGAAATGGCTCGTTTCTTCCTTGATTTTACTGCAAAAGAATCTTGCGGTAAATGTGTTCATTGTCGTCTTGGCACAAAGAGAATGCTTGAAATCCTTACTCGTATTACAGAGGGTAATGGTAAGGAAGACGATATTGAATTACTCGAGGAACTTTGCCTTGCAATCAAGGATGGTGCATTGTGCGGACTTGGACAGACAGCACCAAACCCTGTTCTTACAACTTTAAAATACTTTAAAAACGAATACATTGAACATATAGTTGACAAAAAATGTACTGCTCACGAATGTACAAGCCTTCTTCGTTACGAAATTAATGCTGATGCTTGTAAAGGCTGTACACTCTGTGCGAAAAAATGTCCTGTCGGTGCAATCAGCGGTACAGTTAAAAATCCTCATAAGATTGATATGGCTCAATGTATCAAGTGCGGTAACTGTGTATCAGTTTGTCGTTTTAATGCTGTGGAGGTGAAATAATTGAGTATTACATTAACTATTGACGGTAAAAAAATAATAGCAGACGAAGGTATGACAATACTCAATGTTGCCACACAGAACGGAATAAAAATTCCTAATCTCTGTTATGATGGCAGAGTTGAACTTTACGGTGCTTGCGGACTTTGTACAGTTGAGGTGGAGGGTATTCCTAAACTTCTCCGTGCTTGTTCAACAAAAGTAAGTGACGGCATGGTAGTACATACACAGACTGAACGAGTAAAAGCGTCACGAAAAGTGGCTCTTGAACTTTTACTCTCTGACCATACAGGCGATTGTGTTGCACCTTGCAGTAAGGCTTGTCCTGCAGGTACAGACTGTCAGGGCTATGTAGGTCTTATTGCTAACGGTGAATATACCGAGGCAGTTAAACTTATCAAAGAAAAATTGCCACTTCCTGCATCAATCGGCAGAATTTGTCCTCATCCTTGCGAAAAACAATGTCGCAGACAGTATGTTGACGAGCCAATTTCAATCGCATTCCTTAAAAGTTTTGTGGCAGATATGGACTTGTTAGGTGATACATATACACCAACTATCGAACCTGATACAAATAAAAAAGTCGCAATTATCGGTGGTGGCCCTGCAGGTCTTACATCAGCATATTTCCTTCGTAAACAGGGACACAGCGTAACTGTGTTTGAACAGATGCCAAAAATGGGCGGTATGCTCCGTTACGGTATTCCTGAATATCGTCTTCCAAAGGCAGTTTTAGACAAAGAGATAAAACTTATTGAAGATATGGGTGTTACACTCAAAAACAATGTAAATATCGGTAAAGACACCACATTCGAAGAAATCAAGAACGATTTTGATGCAACTCTTGTTGCAATCGGTGCTTGGAATAGCAGTAAAATGCGAGTTCAGGGTGAAGACCTCCGTGGTGTATGGGGTGGTATCGACTTCCTTCGTGAAGTAGCACTCGGTAATAAACCTACAATCGGTAAAAATGTTGCAGTCTGTGGTGGCGGTAATACAGCTATGGATGCTTGCCGTGTGGCAGTCCGCCTTGGTGCAGAAAATGTTTATGTTATTTACCGTCGTACAAAGGACGAAATGCCTGCTGACCCACAGGAAATTCTTGAGTCAGAAGAAGAGGGCGTAGTATATAAATTCCTTACAAATCCTATTGAATTTACAGGTGAAAACGGAAAACTCAACGGCGTAATCCTTCAAAAAATGGAACTTGGTGAGCCTGACGAAAGTGGTCGTCGCAGACCTGTCGCAATCGAAGGAGCAACCGAAGAAATCGCACTTGATTCTGTGATTATGGCAATCGGTCAGTATCCGAATCTTACAGGCTTTGAAACACTTGAAGCAACCCGTAAAAACACAATTTCAGCAGATGAAAGTAGATTTACAACATTACTCGATGGTGTGTTCGCAGTAGGTGATGCTACAAATAAGGGTGCTGATATTGCAATCGCAGCAATCGGTGAGGCACAAAAAGCATCGGTTGTTATTGACAGATACTTAAACGGTGAAACAGTGGGCTATAAAAAGCCATATTTCGTTGAGCGTGACAGTAAATCAATCGACTATTCAAAATTTGAAAAAGTTGCTCGTGCAAAAATGCCACATATGACACCTGCTGACCGAAAAACAAACTTTAAAGAAGTTAATTTCGGCTTTACAGAAGAAATGGCTAAAAAAGAGGCTAATCGTTGCCTTGAGTGTGGTTGTCACGATTATTTTGAATGTAAACTGATTTCCTATGCAAATGATTATGATGTAAAACCATCAAGATTTGCAGGCGAAAAGCATAACCGTAATCAGGAAAATGCAAATGACCTTATAGCTCGAAATACAGATAAATGTATCCTTTGCGGACTTTGTGTAAGAGTCTGTGAAGAGGTTATGGGTAAATCTGCAATCGGACTTATCAATCGTGGTTTCAATACTTTTGTTGAGCCTGAATTGGGAAAACCACTCAAAGAAACTGCTTGTATTGCTTGCGGTCAGTGTGTTGCACTTTGTCCGACAGGTGCATTACGCGAAAAAACCTCGTTCACAAAGAGCGTTCCCGTTAAGGAAAACTCAAAAATCAGCATTTGTACGAACTGCTCAAACCTTTGTTCAGTAGATTTTCGTTACATCGGCTCAACAGTTACTCGAGCATTACCTGTTGATAACGGTATTCTCTGTAAAGGCGGTCGTTTCAGCGTACTTAACGAACAGAAAAACACAACTGATATCGATGCATTACTTAAAAATGATGTAATCGTAATTAGTGGTAAAGTTTCAACAGAAACAGTATTTGTTCTTAAAAAATATGCAGAAGAAAATAAAAAGCAAATCTTCACAATTGCAAAGGGAACAGATGCAAACTACTATGCGATTTCAAGACTTAACATTCCACAGTATAACGGGGAATGTGAAAATGCAATAGAAACTTCCAACTATTGTGAAAACGGAACTTTCTTCGATAAATACGGTAATAAGAGAGTACAAAATGCAATCTACAATGGTGAAAGCCTTGCGGAATATGTAAACAGTAAACTCAACAAACCATATAGTGACTTAACCGCCGAAGCAGAAAAAGCCGTAAACGCAACTCCGACAGGCAAAGTCACAAACGAAGAAATCATAAACGCAAGTAAACTTTTTTAAGTGCAAAATGCAAAACGCAAAGCGCAAAATGATTATAATTAAATAATATGCGGTAGGGCGGGGTCTTGACCCCGCCGTTTCGCGTAGTGGCAGGCTTCCACGCCTGCTTTGTCATTCTGAGCAAAGAGAAGAATCTCTTAGGCTCCCCACTTTGAGGAGGAGCTGTCGCGAAGCGACTGAAGGGGGAGACCCTTCACTTCGTTCAGGGTGACTTTTTGCCTTATATGGTACCTTCCGTAGGGGTCGGCGTCCTCGACGACCCAATAATTGCGTAGTGGCACTTGTCGCCCTTGAAAGGGGAGATGTCACCGCGAGGTGACAGAGGGGTTTTTCCACGCCTGCTTTTTTTGCGTAGGGACAGACATCCTTGTCTGTCCGTTGTATTTTAGATAATAGATAATATTTAATAGATAAAAGATAATAGTAGGGGACGATGCCCACATCGTCCCGTTTAACTTTATTGACAATTCATATTTTTAATGATATATTCAATTAGAGATATAAAGATTATTAAAGGAAAAGAGTCCTGTAGTTTATGTAGGGGTGAATAATATGGCAATATGGCAAGTTGCAATAAATGTAATCTGCAAAGAAAAAACAATAAAATATTCAGATGAAAAATTTCAGTCGTCTATGAAGAATTTAGAAACTACTTTCTTAAAGGAAAATAGTTGGTCTAAAACGATAATACAATATGGAAAATTGGATTCTACTTGCATAGAAATAAGTTTATATAATGATATTATTGATGAAATATCAGTTCGAGTGGATTTACAAACAATTTCAAAAGAGCAATTATTGATTATATGTAACTTTATCAATGAGAACAATTTCTTGATTGAATATGATGGTGAAAAAAACAAAGCGAATGTTGATAATTTTGTAAAAATATTTAAAAAATCTGGTGCATATCGATTTTTGACAGACCCTCAGCAATTTTTGTCACAAATAAATTAAAATCGACCAACATAGTAGGGGACGATGCCCACATCGTCCCTTTTAGTCTTTTTGTAAATATTATGTAAATAAACAACCATTCTATTGCTAAAAAAATACGAATGTGATATTATAATTAACGGTGAATGTTTATGAGAATTACTGAAAAATTAATGGTTAAGGATCAACTCATTTCCTTTGAGGTTTTTCCGCCAAAAACCGATTCTGCCTTTGAAAGCATTGAATGGTCTGTAAGGGAATTGTCAGCCTACAACCCTGATTTTATGAGCGTTACATACGGTGCAGGCGGTGGCACAAGTCAATACACAACAAAAATTGCATCTCTTATTAAAAACCGGCTTGATACAACTGCCTTGGCACACCTTACTTGTGCATCAACACCAAAGGATAAAATCAAAGAAATTCTCGATACATTAAAGGAAAATCACATTGATAACATTCTCGCTATGCGTGGCGATATTCCAAAAGGTTATGAAAAACCTGACGGTGAATACTATGAATATGCCTACGAGCTTGTAAAGTATATCAAGGAATATGGTTACTTCGACATTGGTGGTGCTTGTTATCCCGAATGTCACCCTGAATGTGACAGCCTTGACAAGGATATTGACCACCTTAAACTCAAAGTCGATAGTGGCGTTGATTTCCTTATAACACAGCTTTTTTATGATAATGACACATTTTATTCATTTCTTCAAAAAGTCCGTAAAAAAGGCATTTACGCACCTGTTTTCGCAGGAATAATGCCTATTACAAATATAAAACAAATTGACAGAATTATTTCACTTTCAGGAACAAAACTCCCTTGTGAAGTTTCTAATTTCTTGGAGAAATATAAAGACAGTCCTGAAGATTTAGAAAAAGCAGGACTGGATTTCGCAATAAAGCAAATTAACGATTTACTCGCAAACGGTGTCAACGGAATTCATATTTACACAATGAATAAACCGTATGTTGCACGAACCGTATTAAAGGGGATTACAAGATAATTTATGTTCGGATATGTGACTATCAATAAACCTGAACTTAAAATTAAAGAATACGAAGCATATAAAGGTGTTTACTGCACTCTCTGTAAAGAAATGGGCAAGGAATACGGACTTTTGTCACGATTCCTTTTAAGCTATGACGGTGCATTTTATGTGATGTATAAACTTGGTCTTTCACAGGATGCAATCAATGTTTCAAATTCACGATGCTCCTTTAATCCTTGCAAAAAGTGTATGAAAATCACTTGCGAAAATAATATATATAAGCTTGCTTGTGCCATAACCGTAATTCTGGCATATTTTAAATTAGTGGATAATCTTCACGACAGTAAACCACTCAAAAAAATACTGTTATATATGCTCTATCCGTACTTCTCTTTCATATGCAAAAGGGCAAAAAACAATTTTTCGACAATATTCGATATCGTTAATAATGGCATGAAAGAACAGTTCAAAACAGAAAACGAAAGTGATGTTTCACTTGATAAATCAGCTCACCCGACGGGTGTAATTTTATCCGAACTTTTTTCATATGGTGAAACTGATGAACGCAAAGAAAAGACAGCACAATTCGGTTATCAACTTGGACGAGTAGTATATTTCCTCGATGCTTTTGACGATTACGAAAGGGATAAAAAAGAAAAAACTTTCAATCCGTTTGAAAATAGCAACAATATTGTTGACGATGCAACCAAAATCTTGAATTTATCAATCGGTGCATTAACGGAAATTTTTAAAACACAGAAATTCAATAATTTTTCAACAATAATTGAAAATATTATATATGACGGTCTGTGGTTGCAAACGGACAGAATAACACAAAAGCACAGAGGTGAAAAATGTGAATAATCCATATGAATATCTTGGTGTCAGCAGAAATGCAACTGAAAAAGACATAATGGATGCATACAGAAGAATAGCAGGAGAAATTACCAACGCGAACATTCCTGACAGCGAAAAAACTCAACGAATGAACGAACTTAATAATGCCTATGATACAATCTTAAACGACTTGCGTGGTACAACAAATTATGCAGGGAATCAGAATAACAATTATAACGGTAATTCACAGTTTTCTGATGTTCGTCAATGTATAAATTCAGGACGACTTGACGATGCCGAAACAATCCTTAACGGAGTACCGTCTTATATGATAAGTGCCGAGTGGCATTATCTTAAAGGTGTTATTCATCAGCGTCGTGGTTGGCTTAATGAAGCATATAATTGTTACCAGACTGCGTGCTCAATGGACCCTTATAATCAGGAGTATAAAGCAGCATTTAATTCACTTAATAACAATGCAAACGGTGGCTACAGAACAACAAGAAAATCAAGTGACGGTGATGTCTGCAATATCTGTTCAGGACTTTTGTGTGCTGATTGCTGTTGCGAATGCTGTGGCGGAGATTTGATTCCGTGTTGCTGATATGAACAAAAGAAAACAGTTGACATTTAAAGTTTCTCTTGGTGGTATTATATCTGCTTTGTCACTTGTACTTATGATTGTGTCAGGTATAACATTCAGTTTGGAATATGCAATTCCAATGATAACAGGAGCATTACTTATGATGCTTGTTGTGGAATTTGGTAAGGGCTTTGCAGGTGTAATTTATATTGTTGTCAGCATCCTTTCACTACTTATACTCGGCAATAAAGAACCTGCCGTTATGTACCTTATGTTTTTCGGGTATTATCCGATTATCAAAAGTATTCTTGAAAAGCATTTCAAGAAAATATCTTGTTGGACTCTGAAATATCTTGTTTTCAACGTTTCTATGATAGCATCATATTTCGTTGTGACACGGATTTTTATGATACCGTTTGACGATATGGATTCATTTGGCAAATTCGGAACATTACTTTTATTGTTAGCAGGTAATGTGATATTCCCATTGTACGATGTTTTATTAACAAGGCTTGTTTCTATTTATATATACAAATGGCAAAAACATATAAAAAGGGTGTTTAAATAGGATGGCTAAAAGCGCCGTGAAAAAAGAAAACAAAAATACTCACGAAGGACATCGTGACAGATTGCGTCAAAGATTTTTAGTAGAAGGACTTGAGAATTTTCAAGACCACAATGTGCTTGAACTTCTTTTATTTTATTCAATCCCAAGAAAAGATACAAACGAAGAAGCCCACAGGCTTATGGATAAATTCGGTTCACTTTCAGCCGTTTTTAATGCAAGCTATGATGAGCTGTGCGAAGTTAAGGGTATAAGTGAAAATTCAGCAACACTTATTAAAATGATGCCTGAACTCTTTAAGAAATATGAAGTCGATATTGTTAAAAATGATGATGTTATTCTTGATAAAAGTGAATTGATTGCAAAATATGTTTCATCATATTTCAAAGGCTTAACAAATGAAAAAATGTACCTTTTATGCCTTGATTCTGCTTGTAGAGTCATAAGCTTCAATCTCATCAGCGAAGGCATAGTCAATGCTGCACCATTGAATATTCGCAAAATTATGGAGTTAAGCATTAAAAATGATGCTGCACAGCTTATACTTGTACATAACCATCCGTCAGGAATTGTTGCACCTTCAAGAAATGATGTGGATGCAACAATGGGAATACAGAGTATAATGACTAAATTGGGTATGAAACTTAGCGACCATATAATTATTGGTCATGGTGATGACTTTTTCTCATTCCATAAAAGCGACAAATGGAAATATATCTTTCAATAAAACTTAATATTGACTCTTGACATTTACCGTTGAATTTCATATAATATCAAGGTCACATAAATGCCGGTGTGATGGAATTGGCAGACGTGCTGGACTCAAAATCCAGTGGTAGCGATACCGTACCGGTTCGACCCCGGTCACCGGCACCACGAAAAAAGCTCTTTTGTCTATTGGACAAAAGGGCTTTTTTCAATGAAATAAATCCCTTACGGGATTTGTGAAATATGCAGTCGCATATGAAATAGCTGACACTATGAAATACGCTGCGGCGTATGAGAAATTTTTTTATTTCATATTTTGGTGATAAGGCAAAATATTTCATAATCCAAAGGATTATTTCATATTGCGTAGCAATATTTTACTAAATATAATATAGTAATCGAAGAGATATAATTAATAATCATTTCTCATTTTCGCACTCTTTTTAGGGTGCGATTTTTTGTATAAAAAAAGAAAATTCCCACACACTACATGCAGGAGGAATTTATATGGATTTCTTAAAAGCGTTTTTAATTGGTGGACTAATCTGCGTTATCGGTCAGTTGCTCATTGACCTTACAAAACTTACACCTGCACGAATTCTCGTTTCATTCGTTGTAATCGGAGTCATACTCGGCGGACTCGGTGTTTATCAGCCGTTAGTTGATTGGGCGGGTGCAGGAGCAACTGTGCCGTTGACAGGCTTTGGTAACACTCTTGTACAAGGCACAAAAGAGGCAATCCGTGAAGACGGTGCATTGGGTATTTTAACAGGTCCGTTATCATCAGCATCTGTCGGCATTACCGTCGCAATGGTAAGCGGACTTGTAGTGTCCTTTATAACAAAACCAAAATCAAAATAAAAACAAAAAGGACTGTCACAATGAACAGTCCTTAAAAATTTTCGTGTTTTAATTATGCAACAGTTTCTGAAACAAAGCTGTCATCACAGAATGAGCAAGAAACATAATTTTCAGCATCATTACCGATTACAACTCTTTTGCTGTCAACATATTTTTTGATAAGAATATAAGCTGCAACTGCAACAGCAGCAATACCAACAATAATAGCAATAACTTTCAAAGTCTTTTTCATAAGTGAGTTACCTCCAAGAAATTTAATACAAATATATTATATATAAAAACATATGAAAAGTCAATGAATTATTTGTAAAAAGAAAAATGCCGAAGACTTTCGTCAACGGCAAAGAACTACGTAATCTGATTAAGCCTTGTTAAGCTTTGTAACGAGGGCAGACTTTTTACGAGCTGCATTATTCTTATGAAGAAGACCCTTAGCAGCAGCCTGGTCGATTTTCTTAACAGCAACCTTTACAAGCTCGTTTTTGTCAGCAGCATTTGTTTCAATAGCAACATTTGCCTTTTTGATAGCTGTCTTAAGAGCAGAGTTAGTTGACTTATTACGCTGAGCCTTTGTCTTGTTAACGAGAACACGCTTTTTAGCTGATTTGATGTTTGGCATATCGTTACACCTCCTTCGTTATTTACAGATACATATGTTACCACGAAATAAAATAAAAATCAAGTTATTTTTTCAAATTTTTCTAAACAAATAATAAAAAGGAGAAATATATGAATATAAGAACGGATATTGCGTTGGAAAGATACGATTTACTTCCCGAAAAGCACAGAAAAGGTGTAAAAGTCGACAAATGGAAACGAAAAAATGTAGAAATTACAAAGGTCGAAATCACAGATAAAGAGGGCGAACAAGCCATAGGTAAACCTATGGGTAAATATTTTACTGTGGAATTACCTGAGTTTTCTCACGAAAGCGAAATTGTTGATATAAGGCTTGAAATTATCACAAAAATCATAAAAGACCTTATTCCAAATAACGCAAAAACATTTCTTGTGGCAGGAATAGGAAATGAAAATATAACGCCTGACGCATTAGGGCCTTTGTGTGCAGAAAAGATTTTTCCCACAAGGCACTTTGAAAACTTTACTGAAATTCAACAGCATTTACCCTCGCTTAATCCTGTTTCATCAATTTCAACAGGCGTCCTTGGACAAACAGGTATTGAAACTGCCGAATATATAACCGGTATAGTAAACCTTGTAAAACCCGATTTGGTGATTATGATTGATGCTCTTGCCTCATCCGATTTGTCGGCACTTGGAAGAACTGTTCAGTTGTCCGATACAGGAATTTCACCGGGTGCAGGTGTGGGAAATTACAGAAAACGAATTGACAAAACCACTCTCGGAGTCCCTGTTGTTTCAATCGGTGTACCTACCGTAACTGATTTCCAGTATAACGACTCAATGATTGTAACACCCAAGGACATTGATATGATTATCAGTCGTGCATCGTCATTTTTATCCCTTGCCATAAACTGTGCAATACAACCCAATATGGATGCTGAAACATTTTTAGCATTATCATAAAAAGCATCGTTCCTGCATAATTTTTATTGATTATTATGCAGAAAGAGATGATTGCTTGAAAAAACGGACAAACAATCACAATGATTTTTTTGACTATCTTATTATATTTATAATACCAATTATATTGACAGTTTTTGTGTTTTCAACGGGAGTAGAAGAGTCCTTTGAGAAAATTCTTAATGCAGGAAACTTTTTTATGACTCTGCAACAGAATGACAAGACCGATGACACCGTAAAAACAGATAATATCAATGAATTTGCTGTGTCGGATAATGTAACTGATAACAAAGTCAATTCTTCCTTTTTGTCAATTCCCAATGATGTGTTAAGCCTTATGAAAAAGGCAGAAAAGACCTATGCAAAGTCATCCAATGACGGCAAAATTATCGAAAAAGACTGCAAAACTCATAACGCAACATCCGAATACAACGGAATTTATGTCCGTAATACCACTCTTGACCACGAAATAGATATTCCAAAATATCTTAAAGGTAAAGTCTATGCAGATATCGATAACGGTGAACCGGCAGTACTCATTTACCATACTCATACCACCGAAACATATGAGTTGCTTGACAGGGGATTTTATACCAATGAACGAAGTTCAAGAAGTGAAAACTCAAAAGAAAATATGATAAGAATCGGTGAAGAAATCTGCAGAATGTTAGAGTCCAACGGATATAAAACCATTCACGATAAGACAATATACGATAAGGAATACAACGGTGCATATGACCGCTCTTTTGAAAATGTAAAAAAGATTCTTATGGACAATCCGTCAATTCAGATTGTGCTTGATGTTCACCGTGATGCAATTTACCAGAAGGACGGCTCGAAAATTAAAACTGTAACTGAAATCAACGGTAAAAAGGCTGCACAGATAACCATTATAAGCGGTTGTGAAGACGGTAATGTAACGAGTTTTCCCAACTGGGAAAAGAATCTTGCCTTTGCTGTGCAGTTACAGAATAAAATGAAAAATGATAATCCTGCACTTATGCGACCTCTTTTGTTTTGTAGCCGAAGATACAATATGCACCTGACATCCTGCTCGTTGGTTGTGGAAATCGGCACAGATGCCAATACTCTTGATGAAGCAGTATATTCAGCCAAACTTTTCGGCTTATCACTTTCTGATTTTCTGGAGGATTATAAATGACAGAACTTTCAAAAATATTAAAAAGTTACCTCTTGTGCTTAACACTTGTGATTTTAACAACACTTTTAATCTGTTCACTTTTTATTGCAAAAACTAACACGGATATAATGCTTTTTGGCTAAAATCGGTTGCAATAAAAACATATGTCGTGTATAATTAAAATGAAAAGATTATGAAAGGAATTATACACGAAAGTGTTGTATATTTATTATGAATTTTAAAGAAATCGGTAATAACGGACTTGTTGAGGGCTTTGCAGTCATCAAACAGTGCGATAAGAAAATGACAAAAAACGGAAGCTATTATCTTGACCTTGTGTTATCGGATAAAGACGGTGAGATTTTTGCAAAAGTGTGGGATTATAACGAATCAGCACACGGACAATATGATACTGACGGTTTCGTTAAAGTAAGAGGTGTAATCTCACAGTATAACGGTCATGACCAGCTTAAAATCGAAAGAATCCGTCCTGTAATCGAAAGTGATAATGTTGATATTTCAGATTATGTCAAATCAGCGGACTATACAGGGGAGGAAATGTTCTCACATCTTCTTTCATTTGTTAATGGATTTAAGGATGATGATTTAAAGAAGATTGTTTCATATCTTCTTAACGAAAACAAAGAAAAAATCCTTTATTTTCCTGCTGCATTCCGTCTTCACCACGCAATTCGTTGCGGACTTTTAATGCATACTGCATCAATCGTAAAACTTTGCGAAAGCGTTTGTAAGGTTTATCCCTTTGTAAATCGTGAATTGCTGATTTCAGGTGCAATTCTCCACGATATCGCAAAAACAGTTGAATTTGATGTTAAGGAAACAGGTATCGCATCAGGATATACTGTTGAGGGCAATCTTATAGGCCACCTTGTAATGGGTGCAATGATGGTTAAAGAAGCAGGACAAAAACTCTTAATCGATAAGGAAAAATCAATGCTCTTACAGCATATGATTATCTCTCATCACGGTGAACCTGAATTCGGTGCAGCGGTAAGACCGCTGTTCCTTGAAGCAGAACTTCTTTCACAGCTTGACTCAATGGATGCAAAGGTTTATGAAATTATGGACGCAGTCAGCGGAATAGAAAAAGGCGAATTTACAAACCGTCTCTGGGCACTCGATGACAGAAAATTCTACAAATACAACGACGCAGAATTAAAAGTCGATTTATTATAATACAAATTAATTGTGCTTTCGGTAGGGCGGGGTCTTGACCCCGCCGTTGTCAATGTAGGGACGATTCATGAATCGTCCGTTTTCAAATGCACAAATAATTTCAATTCGGGCAATTCGTGAATTGCCCCTACAAAACTTTATTGTCATTCTGAGCGTAAGCGAAGAATCTCATAGGCTCCACCCTTGAGGGGCGCGAGCGTCCGGTGGACGCTGTATTAGCGCTGTCTGAGCCGGCAGGCGAGTAACGGAGCTGGCAAATGCGTAGCATTTGACTGAGGGGGGTATCTGTCGGCAAAACTTTGATACCTTAATAAATTCTTAATAATTCTCTTTCTTTTATCTTAAACTAATTCCCGATATAATACCTGTGGAGGTTGAAAATATGTATAATATTCTTGTTTGTGATGATGAAAAAGACATTGTCAATGCACTTGACATTTATCTTAAATCAGAGGGGTACAACACCGTTCTTACATATAACGGTATGGAGGCAATCGAAAAAGTAACAACAGACGAAATTCACCTTGTAATTATGGATATTATGATGCCTGTTATGGACGGCATAACGGCAATGGTAAAAATTCGTGAAGAAAGTAATATCCCTGTAATTCTGCTGACAGCAAAAGGTGAGGACACTGATAAAATTCTCGGTCTTAATATCGGTGCTGACGATTATGTTACAAAGCCTTTTAACCCTGTTGAACTTATGGCGAGAGTCAAGTCACAACTTCGTCGTTATATGATGCTTGGCGGTGGCAAAGTCAACGAGCAAAACATCTGTATAGGCGGAATTGAACTTGATGACACAGCCAAAAAGGTGACAGTTGACGGTGAGCCTGTTTCATTAACACCGACAGAATATGATATTCTGCATCTGCTTATGAAAACTCCGGGAAAAGTGTTTTCACCGCGAGAAATATACTCAAAAGTCTGGAAAGACAACCCCTATGGAGCAGAAAGCACAATAGCAGTACATATAAGACATCTCCGTGAAAAAATCGAAATCAACCCTGCCGAACCACGCTATTTAAAAGTCGTATGGGGACAGGGGTATAAGATTGAAAGAGGTGTCAGATAATGAAAAACAGTTTCTTAGTAAAATGCATCGCAATTATACTCTTTGCAGTAACAATGACTACATTATTACTGTCAGGTGCGTGTATTTTTTTCGGAATCGGTTCAGAAGCATTTGTGTCGTCAGCAAAACAACAGGCAGAGAGCAGAACTCGATTTCTTGAAAGCTTCTTGTATAATTACGAGTGGCGAATAAGCGATGGTTATGAGGATTATATAACATACGATATAGAACACGAGTGTTCTTATAGTTCTTTTACGCCTAATTTTTCAGAGAATATTCTTTATGAGATTAAAGATGAGAATGGAAAAGTTTTTTATTCTACTATTGATGATTCAGCGGGAGAGTTATCTGTTTCTTTTGGAAGAAGTTTTTCTGTTTTAAAAGAAGAATACAGAAACAAAGATGATATAATCAAGGAAACTTATGAGGAAGAGGAAACGAGCGTACAAACAGTAATTGAAAATACAACAGCTTCAGATACTACTGATGGTGGAATATATGAACCTGAAATAGTTCCGAACACTTCTAAATATTATGACGACAAATCATACACAGTAACTATATGTTATAAGGCTGACCCTATTGAAAAAGACTTTATTTATTATATGGGTAAATTTTACGATTTTGTTGCTGAAAATGAATCAAAATTTTATTCTATTGCAGCAGTTTCATCAGTGCTGTCATTGTTCCTTTTCATAATTCTTCTTCGTTCTGCAGGTCACACTAAAAAATCGGAGAATATTTATGTTTCAAAATTTGATAAATTCCCTGTTGACATTTTAACAGCAATTTATGGCGGATTGACCTTCTTACTTGGTATAGGATATTATGCTTTATATGAAACTATGGATGATTGGTGGTATTATGATAGCTTCTTTTATGAAATATTGCCACTTCTAATCGTGCTTTGCATTATAGGTGTATTCATTGATTTCGCCCTACTTGCAATTCTTTTAATGACAATGTCAGTACGCTTTAAAACATCAACATTCATTAAATCAACAATAATTTACAAGCTGATAATCCTGATATGCAAATTTTTAAAGATTATATGGAAATATTTTGTAAGGATTATAAAAGGCTTATGGAAGGCTTACAAAAAAATCAATAAAAGAATTTGGAAATTACTGCGTAAAATACCTGCAGTATGGAAAATTGTTGTTTTTACAGCTATAGTGCTGTTGATTGATTTGACAGCATTAGCTGTTTGGGAGAGTGTAATTTTTCTTATATCATTTATTCTGTGTTCTGTTCTTTGTGTTGGAATTGTTGTGACTTCAATTCTTTTCATAGACATCAAAAACGCAACCGAAGATATTGCAAACGGCAATGTGTATAATAAAATCAATACAAAACATCTTTTCCTTGACTTGAAAGACCACGCAGAAAACATCAATAATATAAGTGACGGTATCCAGAAAGCGGTTGCAGAGCAGATGAAATCTGAACGCTTTAAAACTGAACTCATAACAAATGTTTCTCATGATATAAAAACTCCTTTAACATCAATTATTAACTATGTTGACTTACTCGAAAAAGAAGAAATTAATAACGAAACAGCAAAAGAGTATATTGATGTCCTTTCTCGACAGTCCACAAGGCTCAAAAAACTCATTGACGACTTGCTTGAAGCATCAAAAGCATCAACAGGCAATATCAATGTAAATCTTATGAAATTTGAACTTGGTATTTTGTTGTCACAAGCACTTGGCGAGTACGAAGAACGCTTTGAAAAGAATAATCTTCAGGTTATACTTAATAAAACCGATGAAACATTATTTGTGATGGCGGATAATCGTCATATGTGGCGTGTCTTTGATAATGTTCTTAATAACATCGCAAAATATGCTCAATCGGGAACAAGAGTTTATGTTGATGCAAAACGAAACGGACAGTTTGCAGAAATCAGTTTCCGCAATATCTCAAAAGACCCTCTTAATATTTCAGGTGACGAGCTTATGGAACGCTTTGTTCGTGGCGACAGTTCAAGAAACACAGAGGGTAGCGGACTTGGACTTTCAATCGCAAAAAGCTTAACAGAAGTACAGAAAGGTAATCTTGCAATTCAAATTGACGGCGACTTGTTCAAAGTCCTACTCAAATTCCCATTAAGTGAATAATACAATTGAATAACTGCGGTATGGCGGGGTCTCTCGGCTCCCTTGAAAGGGGAGCTGTCACCGTAAGGTGACTGAGGGGTCCCCGCCGTTGTCATTTCATCAGACAAATCATAATTTATCGGGGAGATATGAAATTAAAATAGAAACAGAATCCTTGTAGGGTCGCTTCACGAAGCGACCGTTCCAAAGTGTGCAGATAACTTTATTCGGACGATTCATGAATCGCCCCTACATTTCAACCACATTTGTTTTATTTTATAATTACGTCGCAGACCCTTCACTTTGCATTTTGCGCTTTGCACTTTACATATAACCTCCAATTTATATAATAGAATAATCCTATTTTCCTTCTTAACAAATTATTTACAAATATTTCCTTGACATTTTTTAGAAAAGAATGTATATTATTTAATAGAGTTAGCACTCTAATGACGAGAGTGCTAAACCGAGTAAAAGAGGTGACAAGATGCAACTCAGCGAGAGAAAAGAAAAAATCCTTGCCGCCATTGTGGAATGGTATATCGCAACGGGTGAGCCTGTTGGTTCAAAAACCTTGCTTGAGTATATCCACATCCCGGTGTCATCTGCCACTATTCGTAACGAAATGGCTGAACTTTCAAGATTAGGTTTTATTGAACAACCTCATACATCAGCAGGGCGAATTCCGTCACAGATTGGTTATCGTTATTATGTTGATAAATTGATGAATCGATACGAATTGCCAATCAACGAAAAACGACTTATCGAAGCTCGTCTTTCCGATGCAGGCGGTGAACCTCAACAGATTCTTGAACAGGCTGGTCAGGTTTTGGCTGAACTCACAAACTGTGCTGTTGTTTCAACAACACCAACTGATGAAAATGCAGTTATCCGTCGTGTTGAGTTAGTTCCTCTTGGTACTCATACTGCAATGATGGTTATGCTTTCATCATCGGGAATACTTAAAAGCCGAGTTTGTCGTACAGATAGTGAACTGAACCTTGAACTCATTGAAACATTTTATAACATTGTTTCAAAGCACTTTATCGGTAAATCAGCAAGTGAAGTGAGCATAGCACTCATTCAGACTCTTGCATTGTCCTTGGGAAGTAAATCGCTTGCGATTTCACCTTTGCTTGTGGCACTTTCCGATTTGGCACAGCTTACCGAACAAACACAGTTGCTTTTAGAAGGTCAGTCAAACTTACTTAATTACACCGATTACCCAAACGCATATGAACTTATGGAGTTTTTAAGACGTGGTGAACCGCTCACAAACCTTTTCGCAGGTCATAAGGCGGAGAATAACACCAATGTTCTTATCGGTAAAGAAAACTTTTACCGTGAATTACAGGATTCAAGTCTTATTTACTCTCATTACGCTGTTGGTGGTAAAGATAGCGGTGCTTTAGGACTTATCGGTCCTACTCGAATTGACTATGCAAGACTTATTCCAAGTCTTAAATATTTAACAGAAATAGTGGGCAAAATTATGTCCGATACATTGGAGGATTAAAATGGCAAAAGATAAAAAGACAACTCCTGAAGAAACAGTTGAAGAAGTTGTAGAAAAAACAGAGCCAACTGCTGAAGAAAAACTCACGGCAGAGCTTAACGAAACAAAAGATAAGCTTTTACGAGTAATGGCAGAATACGACAACTTCCGTAAACGCTCTCAAAAGGAAAAAGAAATGGCTTACGGTGACACAAAGGCCGCTACAATCGGTGAATTTTTACCTGTATATGATAACTTTATGAGAGCTATGAGTGCAGAGGCAACTGACCTTGACTCATTCAAAAAAGGTATCGAAATGATTTTTAATCAGTACGGTGAAACATTCAAAAAACTTGGTGTTGAGTCATTTGGTGAAAAGGGTGAAACCTTTGACCCGAACATTCACAATGCAGTTATGCACGGTGAAGACGAAGAACTTCCTGAAAACAGCATTTCAGATGTGTTCTCAACAGGTTATAAAATGGGTGACAGAGTTATCCGTCCGGCAATAGTAAAAGTAGTAAACTAACTGTGAAAACAGTAAAATAATATAGTATATATCCATTTAGGAGGAATAAATTTATGGCAAAAGTAATTGGTATTGACTTAGGTACAACAAACTCATGCGTGGCAGTTATCGAAGGTGGCGAGCCTGTTGTTATCGCTAACGCAGAGGGTGCAAGAACAACTCCATCTGTTGTTGCTTTCTCAAAAACAGGTGAAAGAATGGTTGGTCAGACAGCAAAAAGACAGGCTATTACAAACCCTGACAGGACAATCGCATCAATCAAAAGACATATGGGTACTGACTACAAGGTAAACATTGACGGTAAGGATTACACTCCACAGGAAATTTCAGCAATGACTCTTCAGAAACTCAAGGCTGATGCTGAAGCTTACCTTGGTGCTCCCGTAACAGAAGCAGTTATCACAGTTCCTGCATATTTCACAGACTCACAGCGTCAAGCTACAAAGGACGCAGGTAAAATCGCAGGTCTTGAAGTAAAGAGAATTATCAACGAACCAACAGCAGCAGCACTTGCTTACGGTATCGACAAGGAAGAAGACCAGAAAGTTATGGTTTATGACCTTGGTGGCGGTACATTCGACGTTTCAATCATCGAAATGGGTGACGGTGTTCAGGAAGTTCTTGCAACAGCAGGTAACAACCGTCTTGGCGGTGACGACTTTGACCAGAAGATTATCGACTGGCTTGCTGATGAATTCAAGAAGGAACAGGGTATCGACCTTCGCAACGATAAAATGGCTATGCAGCGTCTTAAAGAAGCAGCAGAAAAAGCAAAGATTGAACTTTCAGGTGTAACAACATCACAGATTAGTCTTCCATTCATCACAGCAGATGCAACAGGACCAAAGCACCTTGAAACAACTCTTACAAGAGCAAAGTTCAACGAAATGACAGCAGACCTTGTTGAAGCAACAATGGGACCTGTTCGTCAGGCACTTGCTGACTCAGGACTTCAGCCATCACAGCTTAACAAAATCCTTATGGTTGGTGGTTCATCAAGAATTCCTGCTGTTCAGGAAGCAGTTAAGAAATATACAGGTAAAGAACCATTTAAGGGCATTAACCCTGACGAATGTGTTGCAGTTGGTGCTGCAATTCAGGGCGGTGTTCTTGGTGGTGAAGTTGAAGGACTTCTTCTCCTTGACGTTACTCCACTTTCACTCGGTATCGAAACAATGGGTGGTGTAAGCACAAAGATTATCGAAAGAAACACAACAATCCCAACAAAGAAGAGTCAGATTTTCTCAACTGCTGCTGATAACCAGACATCAGTTGAAGTTCATGTTCTTCAGGGTGAAAGAGAATTTGCAAGAGATAACAAAACTCTTGGTATTTTCCACCTTGACGGAATTCTTCCTGCTCGTCGCGGTGTGCCACAGATTGAAGTAACATTTGATATCGACGCTAACGGTATCGTTAACGTATCTGCAAAGGACCTTGGCACAAATAAAGAACAGTCAATTTCAATCACATCTTCAACAAATATGTCAAAAGAAGACATTGAAAAGGCAGTTCAGGATGCAGAAAAATTCGCTGAAGAAGATAAGAAACGCAAGGAAGCAGTTGACACAAGAAATGCTGCTGACCAGATGGTATATCAGGTTGAAAAAATTCTCGCTGACGAAGGTGACAAG
The DNA here is from genome assembly GCA_017399175.1 of Clostridia bacterium. Taxonomy (GTDB): domain Bacteria; phylum Bacillota; class Clostridia; order Oscillospirales; family Acutalibacteraceae; genus Fimenecus. The sequence continues at coordinate 114,169 of JAFQEE010000043.1, forward strand.
ATTCCTGAAAATGACAAGACAGAAATTCAGGGCAAACTTGATGCTCTTAAAGAAGCACTCAAGGGTGAAGACATTGAACTCATCAAGTCAAAGCAGGAAGAACTCACACAGGCTTTCTATAAGATTTCAGAAGAACTTTACAAACAGGCTCAGGCAGCACAGGGTGGCGCTGACGCAGGTGCAGGTTATGACCCAAATGCAGGTGCAGCACCTAACAGCGATGGCTACTATGATGCTGATTTCACAGATGTAAACTAATTTATAAACAAACGGACGGACCTTAACAGGTCTGTCCGTGAATCCCTATTATTTGGAGATACTTATGGCAGAAAAAAGAGATTATTATGAGGTGCTTGGTGTTGATAAATCAGCTTCTGACGATGAGATAAAAAAGGCTTATCGTAAGGCGGCTAAAAAGTATCATCCGGACCTTAATCCTAATAATAAAGAGGCTGAAGAAAAGTTCAAAGAGGCTAATGAAGCCTATGAAATTCTTTCTGACAGCGAGAAAAAAGCACGATATGACCAGTTCGGCCACGCAGGTGTTGACCCTAACTACGGTGCAGGACAGGGTGGCTACGGCGGTGGCTTTGGCGGAATGGATTTCGACCTTGGTGACATATTCGGTTCAATCTTCGGTAACGGTTTCGGTGGATTCGGTGGCGGCGGTCGAGCTAACCCAAATGCACCACAACGTGGTAGTGATACTCAGGCAAGTATCACAATTTCATTTGAAGAGGCTGCAAAAGGCTGTGCTCGTTCAATAGACACAATGCGAATCGAAACTTGCGACGAATGTAAAGGAAACGGTTGTCAGAGTGGTCATTCACCTAAAACTTGTCCTGAATGTCATGGTCGTGGTCAGGTTACTGTTCAGCAGAGAACACCTTTTGGTGTAATTCAGTCATCAAAGCCATGCTCACGCTGTAACGGTAAGGGCACAATTATTGATAACCCTTGTAAGAAGTGTAACGGTGCAGGTCGTGTGCGTAAAAACGCAAAGCTTGACATCAATATCCCTGCAGGTGTTGATGACCGTCAGATTCTGACAGTTCGCGGTCAGGGTAATAAGGGCGTAAACGGTGGCCCTGCAGGTGACCTTAATATCGTCGTTAATGTTCGCCCTCATCCTATTTTTGAGCGTGACGGATATAATGTGTGGTGCGATGTTCATCTTACATTTATGCAGGTTGCACTTGGTTGTACAATTCAGGTGCCTACCCTTGATGGTAAAGTTGAGTACAATGTTCCTGCAGGAACACAACCTGGTGATGTGTTCAAACTTCGCGGTCGTGGTATCCAGAGCCGTGGCGGTATGGGTAAAGGTGACCAGCTTGTACGAATTATTGTGGATATTCCAAAGAAACTTACAGATAAGCAGAAGGAACTCATAAAAGAACTTGCACTTGAATTTGGTGCAGCTGATAATCTTGGTGAAGAGAAAAAAGGTTTCTTCGGTAAGAAAAAGAAATAAAAACAAAAATAAGTCTTGCGGTAGGGGATTCCTCTACCGCTTTTCCATTTCTGTAAATCATAATTTGTCGGTTTCTTTTAATTGCGTTTTCTTTGGCTCCCTCTGACGAGGGAGGCAATATAATCGCAACGCGGTTCCGACATTCTGCACTCTGCATTTTGCATTCTGCATTCACATCGACAACCTCCAATTTGTTTGATAAAACATTATAAAAAGTCGTGCATTTTCCAGTTGTATGTAGTATAATACTTTTGATTAGTGAATTTTAGCAATAAGGACTGAGAAAATTATGAAAACCTATGGTACATATTTTCAGAATGATAAGGATTTCCCAATCAAATATGGTGAAATCAATTTAATAAATCCCGAAAGACAAAGACTTCGCGGTGAACCATTATACAAAGGAATTGAGGTTTATCCCGTTTTTCAAGGCTTCTGCGGTACTGATTTTGAGCTTATGAAAATGGGTGGGGACAATAACCTTTCTCACAAGTTCCCTGAAGGTGAAAACCGCCTTATAAACGGTCACGAAGGCGTAGTATGGGTTCCAAGTGAAAACAGATTTGCAATAGTGCTTATCCGTGGTGGCGACAGTTATGACCCAACACGATATACAGAGGACGAAACATATTTTGAATACGGTTGTGACAAGGCTGATGGTCTTTTCTGCGACAAAAACTACTTTAATCCCGATATGCTCTTGCACTTACCGGAAAAATATGAAAACTTAAAAAAATTACCTTTGTCAGTAGCAAAAAAACTCTCATTTGCTGACCCATATGCCTGTGCAATCTTCCAACTTGAAAGAATGGAGGATATAGGTGAGGCACAGAATTTCAGAGTCGAAATGGCAAAGCATAAATGCTCTGAAACAGAAGCTCGAAAACTTGCAAAAGATAATATTTTCGCAAGAGTAGTTGTTTTTGGTCTTGGTATGACAGGACTTTTTATTGCGGACCAGATTAAGAGAAATCATCCTAATGCACAGATTTTATTTGTTGGCAGAAGTGACGAAACCTGCAAAAAAGTCACATTTTCAAAGGAAATTGCAGGTGCAGATTACCTTTGCACAGCGGGTCTTACTGAAGAAGAAACAGCAGAAAAGATTATGGAAAAAATCGGTGGACGAGCAACAATGTTTGTTGGAACAAGTGGCTCAAATGTTGAACACAGAATTGCATTCCAACACAAAGTCCTTGGTTGTAACGGTGTTTATAACAGTTTTTCATTAGGGCCTATTGTATCATACGATACAATGCCGTTCGGCTTTGAGAATCACGTTATTTTCGCATCAATCAACTTCCGTCAGGAGCATATGGAAAAAGCAATCGAAGTTCTTGTGGACTCTCGATATGACGAGGTTGTTGAACTTATCGATAAGGATGAGTTTATTGCTGACCCGTTAGATGCTTATGAAAATAAAATATTCTGTAAGGGTGCACCACTTAAAACGGGTGTCATCTGGAATAAAGAATATATTAAAGAGGATGAATAAAATGAAAGCAATAGTAATTCCAAATCCAAATGAAATAGAAATCCGTGAAGTACCAATGCCTGAGGTGAAGACCGGAGAAGCACTTCTTAAAGTTAAATATGTTGGTATCTGTGGTGCTGATGTGGCGTCATTTACAGGCAATCAACCATTCACAACATATCCGCGAATTCCCGGTCACGAATTTTCAGCAGAAATTGTTTCAATTCCTGAAAACGATAAAGGACTTAAAGCAGGGGATGTTGTTACTTGTAACCCATATTTCAACTGTGGCACTTGTTACAGTTGTGAGCGTGGTTTTGTAAACTGCTGTACAGATAATCAGACAATGGGTGTTCAGCGTGACGGTGCATTCTGTGAATACATCTCAATGCCAGTTGAACGAATTTATGATGGCAAAGGACTTTCAGCACAGGAATTAGCACTGATTGAACCTTTCGCTATTTCACAGCATGCAGTTTCCCGTGCAACTATCAAAGAAACTGATAATGTACTTGTAATCGGTGCAGGCCCTATCGGACTTTTTGCACTTCTTGCTGCGAAGCAGAAATGCAACAAAATTGTTGTTGCAGATATCCTTGATAACCGTCTCCAGCTTGCAACCGAATACGGTGCAGATGCTGTTATCAATACAAAAACACAGTCACTCGAAGAATTCACAAAGGAATTTACAAACGGTAACGGCTTTGATGTTTGCATTGAGGCTTGTGGTGCACCTGAAACATTTTTAGGTTGTATCGACAGTGCTGCTTTTGCTGCCAATATTATTCTTATCGGTAACGGTAAGCGTGAAACAAACTTTGTACATTCAATCATCCTTAAAAAGGAACTCAATATTCACGGTAGCCGTAATGCACTTAAAGACGACTTTATCAACTTAATTGATATCGTTGCAAATAAAAAAGCAAACCCTATGAAAATGGTAAGTGGCATTTACGATATGGACAATGCACTTGACGCATTCAAAGCACTAGCTAACAACGACGGCACACTTGCAAAACTTCTTATTAAAATAGGTGACTAAAATGAGAGAAACAGTAATTCAATTTGGTGAAGGCAATTTCCTTCGTGGTTTTTTCGACTATTTTCTTCATAAGATGAACGAAAAAGGTCTTTATGAGGGAAAAGCAGTTGTTGTTCAGCCAATTCCAATGGGCAGAGTAGCAGAACTTAACGAACAGGACTGCAAATACAACCTTTATTTAAGAGGTATCAAAAACGGTGAAATCGTAAAGGAACACACATTTGTTGAATCAATTTCAAGATGTGTTGATCCATATAAAAACTTCCAGGATTATATGGCATTAGCTGATAACCCTGATTTCCGTTTTATTGTTTCAAATACAACAGAAGCAGGAATTGAGTTTGTTGACACTTGCAAATTCGATGATAAACCGGCATTATCATTTCCGGGAAAACTCACACAGCTTCTTTACAGAAGATATAAAAATGGTCTTAATGGTTTCATTATTCTTTCTTGTGAGCTTATTGACAATAATGGTGCAGAACTTAAAAAATGCGTTTTAAAATATGCAAAGCTCTGGAATTTGGAAGAAGATTTTGTTGCTTGGTTGGAAAATGAAAATCACTTTGCAAACACTCTTGTTGACAGAATTGTAACAGGATATCCTAATGACGAAACAAAGGATATGCATCCTGATGACAAATTCCTTGATACCGCAGAAATCTTCCACCTTTGGGTAATCGAAGGCGATTTTGAAGACGAATTTCCACTTAAAAAAGCAGGATTCAATGTTGTATGGACAGATGACGCAAAGCCATATAAGAAAATCAAGGTCAGAATTCTCAACGGTGCTCATACATCCCTTGTTGCAGGTGCACTTCTTTCAGGTGTTGAAACAGTGGGAGAGGCTATGAATAATGAAGTTGCATATGCATTTCTCAATAAATGTATGAAAGAAGAAATTTTGCCGACAATCGGCGAAAATGATGAAAGCATCTCTTTTGCAAATTCTGTTTTCGACCGTTTCAAGAATCCATATATTCAACATAAATGGCGTTCAATCGCACTTAATTCTGTAAGTAAATTCTCTGTTCGTGTTCTTCCAACACTTCTTGAATATAAGGAGAAAAAAGGAAAAGCACCAATGGGACTTACACTCTCTTTAGCAAACCTTATTTATTTCTATAAAAACGATAACCCTGATGATAATGCTGATGTTATGGCAACAATGAAAGACGATAGTATTGCAGATATACTTAAAAATACTTCATTGTGGTCTTCTGACCTTTCTGACCTTACGGAAATCGTAACAGAGTATTACAACAAAATCGACACAATGGGTGCAAAGGAAACAATGAAATGGATACTGTCAGAATAAATGAAAAGGATAATGTCTGCGTAAACTTACAGACAGGTCACAAAATTGCAATATGTGACATCGAAAAGGGTGCAGATGTTGTCAAATACGGAAATCCAATCGGATATGCAACTGAAAACATCAAGGCGGGTGACTCTGTTCACTCTCATAATATGAAAACAAAATTGGGTGACATTCTTTCATACGAATATAACCCTGATTATACTGAGCTCGAACCAATTGAGCCTTTCACAATCAAAGCTTTTGTCCGTGAAAATGGTGATATAGGTATCAGAAACGATATCTGGATTGTGCCCACAGTTGGATGTGTCAACAGTATCGCAAAACAGTTGAGTGAAAAAACAGGTGCAATCTGTTTTGCTCATCCATATGGTTGCAGTCAGTTGGGTGACGATATGATAATTACTCAGCTCATTCTTCGCGGACTTATCAAGCACCCAAATGCAGGCGGTGTACTTGTACTTGGTCTTGGTTGTGAAAACAATCATTTAGGCGAAATGAAAGCAGTTTTAGGCTCGTGGAATGAAAATAGAGTGAAATTCCTTTCCGTTCAAGATTGCGAAAATGAATTGGAACAAGGAATTGCACTTATAAATGAATTAAAAGAATATACCTCAAAGGACAAACGCGAAGAAGTACCTGTTTCAAAGCTTAAAATCGGTCTTAAATGCGGTGGCTCTGACGGCTTTTCAGGTATAACAGCAAATGCAGTATGTGGTTTAGTAACCGACAAAATATGTGCTATGGGTGGAACTGCGGTTCTTACCGAAGTCCCTGAAATGTTCGGTGCAGAAACTGTACTTTTTGACAGATGTGTTAGTAAAGAAGTTTTTGATAAAAGTGTAAATCTTATCAATAATTTCAAACAATACTTCAAGGACCACGGTGAGCCTGTTTCTGAAAATCCATCACCGGGTAATAAAGAGGGCGGAATCACTACTCTTGAAGAAAAATCACTTGGTTGTGTACAAAAAGGCGGAACAGCACCTGTTGTTGATGTCCTTGACTATGGTGATACACTAACAAAATCAGGACTTAATCTTCTTAACGGACCGGGTAACGATATTGTTTCAATTACAAACCTTTCAGCAGTTGGTTGTCATATGGTATTGTTCACAACGGGCAGGGGAACACCTCTTGGTGGTGCTGTGCCCACAATCAAAATCGCATCTAACAACAATATCGCAACGAGAAAATCTCATTGGATTGATTATTCTGCATACGGTTTTGATAAAAATGCAAAAGCCGATGAATTGTTAGACCTTATTAAACGAGTTGCCAACGGTGAACAAACAAAGAATGAAATTCAAGGTAACCGAGAAATCGCAATTTTTAAAGACGGAGTAACATTATGATTATTGATGCACATGCTCATTTGTGGAAAAAACAGAACGGAATGGTAAACGGAAAACCTGTTTACCATATAGGCGATGGCAAAAGTGATTTTGGCGGTGAAATCCGTCAGATGATGCCTGCATATATGACAGACGGTGAAAATTCAGTTGAACGCTTTCTTGCGAATATGGATTATGCAGGCGTCAGCGGTGCTGTGATTACGCAGGAATATATAGACGGAAATCAAGACAACTATCTTCTCACTTGCAAAAGTGACAGAATTAAAATCTGTGCATTATACGAAGAAAAACCGCTTGATGATATTTCGCGGTTTGACGGAATTAAAATTTGTGCAGGTCGTTTGGCTGACAAAAATCTCCTTAACCACCTTGAACCATTTAAGGTTGCAAACGATAAGGGAAAATTCATTTCAATCGACCTTGCCGACGGTGACGAGCAGACTGAAATGATGCAAGAAATTATCAAAATATTCCCGAATTTGAGAATTGCAATCGGTCATTTTGGTATGGTAACAAGGGACAATTGGTTAGAACAGATTAAACTCGCTAAAAATAAGAATGTGTTTGTTGAAAGTGGCGGAATCACCTGGCTTTTCAACTCGGAATTTTACCCATTCCCATCTGCAGTCAAAGCAATTAATGAAGCTGCTGACCTTGTAGGCTTTGATAAACTTATGTGGGGTAGTGACTATCCACGCACAATGACAGCAATCACATACAAAATGAGTTATGATTTTGTTGTTAAATCAACAGAAATCGGCGAAGAAAATAAGAAACTTTTGTTAGGTGAAAATGCCAGAAATTTCTACGGTTTTTCTGATATTCCAACACCGCAAAAGGTTAAAAATATGGTGGAAGACTAAATTTTTACCCATTGGTTTATTGCCAATGGGTATTTTTCATTTAACCTCAAAATATTCACGCAGTTCTTCCAATGCCTTTGTTTCAATTCGTGACACATATGAACGAGAAATACCGAGTTTTTGTGCGATTTCTCTTTGAGTAAAGGCTTCTGTGTCATAAAGACCATATCTCATAATTAAAATCTGCTTTTTCCGTTGGTCTTGTATATTGTCAATGTATTGATACAACTTTTCCGATTGAATTTTCAGTTCAACATCATCAAAAACTGATTCCGTGCTGAAAATAATGTCGGAAAAGGTAAGGGGATTACCCTCACTGTCAGTATCGATGGGCTCATCCATTGAAATTTCCTGTGCATTCTTCTTTCGTGTACGAAAATGCATAAAAATTTCATTTTCAATACAACGGGAAGCATATGTAGCAAGTCGTGTCCCTTTCTTATAGTCAAATGTGTTAATTGCTTTGATAAGACCTATTGTACCGATAGAAATAATATCCTCCTGGTCGGAATAATTTGAATAATATTTCTTTATAATATGTGCCACAAGTCGCATATTGTGATTGACGAGCTTGTTTCTTGCATTTATGTCACCATTCTCGTGAAATTTAATAAGTGAATCCAATTCCTCTTTTGCACTTAATGGCTTTGGAAAGGAATTCGTTGATGAAAGGTGAAGCATAAAATACAGGATATTTGTTGAAAGACTTTGCAATAATGACAGTAACATAAAAACACCTCAGAGGAGTATATGCAAGGGGTAAAATAAAGTTTGCAAGTCCTTGAAAAAATTATGAAAAAAGCCCTTGACAATAAGTATCTTTTGTGATATTATAATCAAGCCCAATACGGAGAGATACCGAAGTGGTTATAACGGAACGGTCTTGAAAACCGTCGTACGGCAACGTACCGTGGGTTCGAATCCCACTCTCTCCGCCAGATGCGGGTTGTAAGTATTTACAGCCCGCTTTTTAATTAAATAATGGTTAAATCCGTTACACTTGCAGAAGTACTCAAGTTGGTGACGAGGCGCCCCTGCTAAGGGCGTAGGCCGGGAAACCGGTGCGAGAGTTCGAGTCTCTCCTTCTGCGCCAAATAATCTCATACACCTTTTGGTGTGTGAGATTATTTTTTTGTATTGAGAGACTCGAACTCTTTCGTCCATGTGCGACGGTATGCCGTCAGGCAGAGGAGCACGGACATAAAATAGGATTTTTGCGAAGCAAAGACAAGGCAGCGCCTTGTCGAGTCTCTCCTTCTGCGCCAATAAAACCCATACATCATCCGATGTGTGGGTTTTATTTGTTTTATGCAAGATATTAAGTGAAAGACTCGAACTCAGTTCGTCTATGTGCGACTATATATACAAATTGTAATTTGTCGGGGAGATAGAAACCATTCCGCTCCCTCCGTGAGGGAGCTGTCGAACGAAGTGAGACTGAGGGAGTTACTCCCCCAGTCATTCGCTATGCTCGTGACAGCCCCCTCGAAGATGGGGCGAAACTTGTCTATCCATTATAAAGTGAACAATAAAACCAACAGAGATTCTTCGTCACTATGTTCCTCAGAATGACATATCATATATAATTGCATCGCAGACCCTTAATTACGAATTCCGAATTACGCATTATCCTTATAAACTCCAACTTATCCTGCTAAGAAAAATAATACATAACACCCTATTATACTCCGCTGTGAAAAATCACCAAAAACAAATATAAATATTTATTCATTATTACCCGTTACAAAATTATTCAATATTATTGACATTAAATAGTACGCGTACTATAATAGTACTCGTACTAAATAGTGAATTTTTCCGGAGGTGACTTATGGCAAAGAGGCACACAAATATAACCAAATTAAAAATCATACAAACAGCACTTCGCCTGTTTCTTGAAAACGGATTTTCAAATACATCGGCAAGAGCCTTGTGTAATGACCTTGATATTTCATTAGGTAATCTTACCTTTTATTTTCCGTCAAAGGAACATCTTTTAGCCGTTCTTATTGAAATGCTATGTGATTTTCAATGGAAGATGATGAAGGAAGAGGCTGACGACGGTATAAGTCTTGTCCTTGCAGTTTGTCTTGAGCTTATGTCAATGACATCAGCAGCAGAAGAAAACGAAACAGCCAAGGACTTGTTCATTTCAGCTTACACAAGCCCCATAACCCTTGAAATCATTCGAAAAAATGATTCACAAAGAGCAAAAACTGTATTTTCGGAATATTGTCCTGATTGGACGGACGAACAGTTTGTTGAAGCAGAAGCACTTGTTTCGGGAATCGAATATGCAACTCTTATGACAACGAAAACCTCATCACCGCTTGATGTAAGGATTTCAGGTGCACTTGATACAATACTGTATATTTACAAAGTTCCCGAAGAAATAAGAAAAATCAAAATTCAAAAGGTACTTTCAATGGATTACAAAAAAATCGGCAGTCGAATTTTTGACGAATTCAAAGAATATATTGAACAAGTAAACGAACAGGCATTCAATGAACTGTTTTAATGAATAGGAGGAATAAATGTGAAAAACACAATCAAGAAAACATTATCAATAGTTATTGCAATCCTTATGATTGTATCAACAGTACCAATGGCGTTTGCGGCAGAGTCGGATGTGGTAATACTCTATACAAATGATGTGCATTGTACTGTTGATAATTATGCAGTTTTAGCCGCATACAAAGCTGAACTCATAGCAAACGGACATACAGTTATTACTGTTGACGCTGGCGATGCTATTCAAAATGATGATTTTTGCTCAATGACTGCAGGTGAAACAGTTGTCGATATTATGAATGCAGTAGGTTATGATTATGCCGTACCCGGAAATCACGAATTTGATTATGGTGTAGATATATTCCTTGACCTTGCAGGAACAAAAGCAAACTATAATTACATAAGTTCAAACTTTTATTATCTTACTAGTGTGCAACCTGTTTTTGAACCATATTACATTGAAGATGTTGGTGATTATCAGATTGCTTTTGTGGGTATTTCAACTCCTGAAACAGCAAATGCAAGTCCAGAATATTTTAAAAATGAAAGTGGAAACTTCATTTACGGTTTCCCAGTATATCCTGATGGGATGACAAACGAAATTCTTTATGAAACCATTCAGGAAAGTGTTGACGATGCAATCAATGACGGTGCTGATATTGTTGTTGCAGTAGGTCATACAGGAATTACAGAAACAACAGATGGATGGAAAACATCAGACATTATCGCAAACACAAGCGGTATCGACTATTTCATTGATGGTCATTCACATGAAACAGTTGAAGAAGAACTCTACCAAAACATAAATGAAGAAGATGTTGTTCGTACATCAACAGGTTCAGATTTTGCAAACTTTGGTGTTATGACAATACATGGTGATGGTAGTGTTGATTTTGAACTTATCGACCCTGACACAGTCAATGTTGATGAAATGTCAGCAGATGCAAAGACCGCATATAACACAGTTAAAGAAAAAGTTGACGATTTTAATGATAATATTGATGATTTCGGTCACGATTTTGTTGACGGTATTTGCGGTACTTGTGGTGAAGTTTGTACTCACATTGATACTGATTATGACGAAATATGTGACGATTGTGGTGCTGAAACACCAATAAAATCTGTTGAACTTAATATTTGGGATACAGTTTATATCCCTGAAGAACATGCAAAAGTTATGGTTAAATTCATTCCTGAGGAATCAGGCGATTATGTTGTTGTTTCCGATAATGGCGGTAATGACGATGAAATTGACCCTTATGTTGTAATTTGTGACAGTAATGGTGACGAGATAGAAGAAGACGATGACCATGATGGTTCATATAATTTCTATTGTGACTTTAAAGCAACAGCAGGCGAAACATATTACATAGAGCTTTATGCTTACGAATCAGATGTTGAATATGACTATATTATAAAAAGATATGTAGAAATTTCACATCAGCCAACTATAGACGAACCTTATGTTGAACTTAACTGGGATTTTGATGCAGATTACCAGTGGTATTCAGTTGAAGAAAATTCAGCAGAAATCACAGACGAAAATGCTGAAGGTCGTTATGCTGATGATATAGGTCCTGCAACTTATGATGAGGAATACGGTTGGTCAAGTGCTCCATATGATGAATATGAAGCTAATTATTTCCAGATTGAATTGGAAGCAGGTCAAACAGTTGAGATGATACCTGATATGGATGTTGGATGTTTAGGTATCTGGTCATATGATGGCAATAGCGAAGATTTTATTGATGTTCTTTCAGGTGAATCTGTTTTTTTCACAGCTAATATTGATGATACATACTTTGTATATACAATGGATAACAGTGATGTTCATATAAGAGCATATTTAACATTTTATGAATACACACCAATAAATGGTGAAACAGATGCAACTCTCAAGAATCCTGTTGTAGGTACAAAATATGCTTGTAAAGTTACACTCGAAGACGGTAGTGCTTTAACATCAGACATTCTCGAAAATGCTTATGCTATCACTCATCAGCCGACAGCAGATGAACCTTATGTAGAACTCAATGACGATAAAGATGCAACATATCAATGGTATATTGTAGACGGAGCAAAAACTGAAATTACAGATGAAAATGCTGAAATTTGTACATCAATCAATGATTCTGAATATGATGCTGAAAACGGATGGACGGGAGCTTATACAGGAAGAGTAGAAGGATTGTATGATTGCTACAACTATTTCTCACTTCCTCTTAAAGCAGGTGACATACTCACAATTGAATTTACAGAAGAATTTTACGGAACTGTTGATTTCCATAGTGGTATATCAGGTTATGAAAATTATGAGATAGAAGGTGAAGATACTTGCGAAATTATTGTAGAATATGATGGTGTATATACAATTAGTGCATATAAGCTTCCTGAAAATAATATTGTAAACATTAAAGCAAGTCTTGAAAGTTATGAATACACACCTGTTGACGGTGCAACAGAAGCTCTCTATGTCGCAACAGAAGATGGTCTTTATGCTTGCGAAGTAACTTTTGCTAACGGCACAACAGAAATGTCAGATATTTACGAAGGTCCTCACGCTCACAGCTATAACACAGTTGTAACTGCCCCAACTTGTACAGAAGATGGCTACACAACATACACTTGCGGTTGCGGTGACACTTATGTTGACGACGAAACTGATGCAACAGGTCACGCAGATAACGACAATGACGGATATTGTGAAAACTGTGATGAATTAATCTGTGACCATAATTGTCATAAAGGCGGTATTGCAGGTTTCTTCTGGAAAATCACTCGATTCTTCAATAAACTTTTCGGTACAAACAAGTACTGCGAATGCGGTGCAGCACATTATTAAAATACCGTAGGGGCAGGTCTCCGTGCCTGCCCGTGATTCTATAAGCAAATTTTATCCTATAAGGAGGAAAATATATGAAAAAAACAAACAAGATTTTAAGCATACTGCTCGTAATAGCAATGATGCTCACAATGGCACCGATTTCGGTGTTTGCGGCATCGGTAGAAGCAAGCGGTAAATTCGGCGCAAGCGGCAACAATCTTACTTGGTCGCTTGACAGTGACGGTGTTCTTACCGTAAGCGGCAGCGGTGCAATGGAAGATTTTGCCAACGCTTCAAAAGTGCCGTGGTACAGCAAAAGAACCAAGGTTAAATCGGTTGTTATAGAATCCGGTGTTACAAACATCGGCAAAGATGCTTTTACCGGTATTTATTCTCTGGTTAGTGCAACGATTTCAGACACAGTAACAAGCATAGGCAACAGAGCATTCTCTAACTCCGCTCTTACAAACTTTGAGTTTTCCGATGCCGGCAATCTTAAAACAATCGGAAACTCAGCGTTCAACAGTACAAACATTAAAAGTATGATTATTCCCGACGGCGTTACAACGCTTGGTTCATATGTTTTCGGCTACGGTCCTATCAAGAGTGTTACAATTCCTGCAAGTGTAACATCTGTTGGAAACTATTTCTTCGAGGAAGCTACTGATTTGAATGAAGTTATTTTTCTCGGTAATAAAGAGCCTGAAACTATAGGCAATATGGTATTCCTGGGTTGTTCATCGTTAGCTTATGTATCTGTTCCTGCAGATTATGAAGGAGATACTTTCAGTAATATGAAGGTAGCAAAGGCTGTAGCCTCTGTAGCTGAGGTGAATGGTCAGGGCTTCGCAACTCTGGCGGATGCAGTTTCCGCTGCACAGAGCATCAACGGTGCCGAGCTCAAGCTTCTGTCTCATATTTCCATTGACTCGGGAATTACAATTGAAAGCGGCAATTTTACCATTGACCTTAACGGTAAAGAGCTGTTCTCAAACGGTTATTTTCTTTTACGAATTGACGGTGCGGATGTAACTGTCGTTGATAGTGCAGGCGGAGGTATTTTTAACGCAAGCAACGATCAGGGCGACATAGTGCTTGAGGTGTTAAGCGGAAGTGCGAACATTTCAGGCGGTACGTTTAATTCCGCCGGCTATCCCGCAACCGTTAGAGACGGCACACTAAAGTTGACGGGTAAAGACTTTGTTTTGAACGGCAACTGGTGTATCGGTTGGTATGGCGGCAGCATAGACCTTTCAGCTTGCACAGCAGATGAGGTTCGTATTCAGGCTTGTGCTGATGAAGGATTACAGGCAAGTGCACTCACATTGCCCGATGGATGGGGTTTGTTCAAAACCAACGGCACACCCTGCACCGATTTTGTAAAATATGATATTTACGTAGCCAAGGCCGGCTGTAAAGTAACAGCTTCCGTCAACCCTGCCGAAGGCGGAACAATAGTGGGAGCAGGCACTTATGGCTCAGGTGCAACCGTTAATCTCACCGCATCGGCAGCCAACGGTTACAGATTTGTTAATTGGATAGAAAACGGTGAGGAAGTAAGCACAAGTGCAGTCTATACTTTCACAGCTTCTAAAAATCGTGAGCTTACTGCAAACTTTGAAATTGTTCCTCACACCCACTCATTCACATACTTCGCAAGCGGTGATACAATTACTGCTGTTTGCGAAAATACAGACGGCAACTGCCCTGACCCTGAGGGAACGCTCACAATCTTCGCACCTACAGACACTTGTACAGACGGTAATGCTGTTGTTGATAATCAGCTTGTAGATAAATCGGTTACAGTTAATGTTGTATATTCAACTGACGATGGTTCTGTTCCTACAGAAGATGGCACTTACACAGCAAGTGTTACTCTTGGAGATGCAACTGCAACTGTTGAATTTACACTCGGTCATGATATGATTATTGATGAAGCAGTTGCTCCAACTTGTACAGAAACAGGTCTTACAGAGGGTGCACATTGTTCTCGCTGTGACGAAGCAACAACTGAACAGGAAATCGTTCCTGCACTTGGTCACGATTGGTCAAACAAAGACGGTATTTGTGCAAACGGATGCGGTGAAAATTGTGAACACGAAAACTATATCGACGGTGTATGTGACTATTGTGGATACGAATGCACTCACGATTGGAATGAAGGCGTACTCACAAGACCTGAAAGAATTACTACAACTGAATGGTATGACGGATATTATACCTATACCTGTACTCTTTGCGGTGACGAAAAGACTGAAACAGCAAAGAGAGCTGATTATACAGAATTTGAGGAAACATACAGCAAAGTTTTAGGTTATCTTAACGGTTCTGACCTTACAAACGAAGCAAAGGCTGAAATTCATGATGCTGTTCAGGATTATTTGTCAGCAAACCCTGAATTTAATGACAACGGTAATGTTCGAGGTACCTTAATCGAAAGCGAACAGGCTATCGTTGATGATGCAACTACATTTGCTAAACAGATTCTTGCAATTATTGAAGGAAATCTTACAAATTGTGAATCAGGTAATCACGATGTAAGAAGTTACACATCTAACAACAATGCAACTTGTACAGAAGATGGTACAAAGAGAGGTAACTGCTATGTTTGCGGTGAAGAAGTTGTTGAAACAGACGAAAACAACCTTGCTTTTGACCACGATTATGACTACGAAAATGGCGTTCTTACAAGACCAACTGAAACAGAAAAAGGTTATTACACATATACTTGTAAGAATGATACAAATCACACAACAACTAAAGAAGTTGACAGTGCTGATTACACAGAATATGACAAGGCAGCACAAAAAATTGCAGGATATTTCTCAACTCCAAATCTCACAGACGCATCAAAACAACTTATTATTGCAGAGCTTAATAAATTCGCACAGAACAATAGTGAGTATTGTGACAAGAATGGTAACCTTCGCAGAGATTTAATTGCAAGTGAACAAGATATTGTTGACAATGCGACAAGAGCAGCAAACGAACTTATTCAGGTTGTTGATGGTCTTCTCGCAAACTGTGAAGCAGGAAACCACGATGTAAGAAAATACACATCTGACAACAATGTAACTTGTACAGAAAACGGTACAAAGAGAGGTAATTGTGTTGTTTGTGGTGAAGAAGTTACAGTTGACGACGAAAATGCTCCTGCACCCGGTCACGATATGATTACTGACGAGGCAGTTGAACCAACTTGTACAGAAACAGGGCTTACAGAAGGTTCACATTGTTCTCGCTGTGACGAAGCAACAACTGAACAGGAATTTGTTCCGGCACTCGGTCACGATATGATTACTGACGAAGCAGTTGAACCAACTTGTACAGAAACAGGTCTTACAGAGGGTGAACATTGTTCTCGCTGTGACGAAGCAACAACTGAACAGGAAATCGTTCCTGCACTTGGTCATACACCACTTGACGCAGTTGAAGAAAATTATGTTGCTCCTGATTGCACAAATGATGGTAGCAAAGATTTGGTAGTTTATTGTGATGTTTGTGATGAAGAACTTGAAAGAGAACCAGTAACTATCCCTGCACTCGGTCACGATATGATTACTGATGAAGCAGTTGAACCAACTTGTACAGAAACAGGTCTTACAAAGGGTGCACATTGTTCTCGCTGTGACGAAGCAACAACAGAACAAGAAGTAATCGACGCACTCGGTCACGATTATGAAACAGTTGTAACAGCTCCAACTTGCACAGAAGACGGTTACACAACATATACTTGTACAGTTTGTGGTGACACATACACAGATGATGAAACTGATGCACTCGGTCACACACCACTTGATACAGTTGAAGAAAACTATATAGCTCCAACTTGTACAGAAAACGGCAGTGTTGATTATGTAGTTTACTGTGATGTATGTGATGCTGAAATCAGTCGTGAAACTGAAACAATCGAAGCAACAGGCCACGCAGACAACGACAATGATGGTTATTGTGATGATTGTGAAGAAAATCTTTGCAACCACGCTTGTCATAAGGGCGGAATTCGCGGATTCTTCTGGAGGATAATCAAATTCTTCTACAGACTTCTCAACATTCAGCAGTATTGCGATTGTGGTAATCTCCACTACGAAAAACCTATTTTTGGAAAAGGCTAATACATAATAATTTACCGCCGGGGATAACCTCCTCGGCGGTTTTACTAAAAAGTCCGGTCATTAACTTTTGTAAGTTAAAATAAAAAAGAAAACCTTGTAAGGTCGCTTCACAAAGCGACCTTTTCCATGTAAATCATAATTTATTGGGGAGAATATGAAATTAGAATAGAAACAAAAACCTTGTAGGGTCGCTTCACGAAGCGACCGTTCCAAAGTGTGTGGATAACCTTATTCGGGCGATAGTCTCGCCTGCCGGCTCGGTCGGTGCTTCTGCTTCGCAGAGGTGTCCCGCTGTTGGTTTATCTGCACACTTGTTTCGGGCTGCCGTGGTCGTCAGCCCCTACAATTAAGAATTACGCATTATGAATTATCTCGACAAGCCTCCAATTTACCAAGGCATTTTATATATTGAAATATACATCATATTCTGTTACAATAATACAAAATACAATTTTAAAGGGAAACTTGTTATGAAATCTTATAATCTCAACGGACAATGGAATATGACCCGTGTTGCTACAGGGGAAAAATACAATGTAAATATTCCGTCTGATAACTACACTCAATTACTCGAATTAGGTGCTATTCCTGACCCATATTACAAGGATAACGAAAAGTTAGTTGAATGGATTGGTCGCGAGGACTGGACTTATGAAAGAACATTCACACTTAATGATGATGACCTTAATAATCGCAAGATTTTGCTTGTGTGTAAAGCCCTTGATACACTTTGCGATGTTTATGTGAATGATAAAATCATAGGAAAGGGTGAAAACGCACATCTCAAATATGAGTTTGACATAAAAGATGTAGCAAAATCAGGGGAGAATACTCTTAAAATCACATTTTTTGCACCGACAACTTATGCGGAAAAAATGCAAAAGGAAAAACCAATTCCAAAGAATTGTAACGGCACTGACGGTGCTGCATATATCCGTAAGCCTCATTGTCATTTCGGTTGGGACTGGGGTCCGCATCTTCCTCTTTCAGGTATTACTGACGATATTTGGGTTGAATGCTTTGATAACAGACTTACTGATGTTGAGATTAAGCAAATTCACGAAAATGGCAAGGTAACAGTTAAAATCAATCCTATAATTGATGGTGATGGCGAAGTAACTGCAAAAATTATCTGTCCTGATGGCACAGAATATCCAATCGAAAACAATGAAATTGTAATCGAAAACCCTGAACTCTGGTGGACAAAGGAATTGTCAGACAAAGAAAAACAACCACTTTATACAGTAGTTGCAACAATGGGTGATTCTGTTGTATCAAAAAAAATCGGTCTTCGTACAATTTGTCTTGACCGCAGTAAAGATAAATACGGACATAATTTCTGTTTCTACCTTAACGGTGTGCCGATTTTCGGTAAAGGTGCTGACTGGATTCTTCCCGATTCGCTTATGGGCAGAGTTACAAACGAAACATACGACTATTACATAGATTCAGCACTGGACGCAAACTTCAATATGCTTCGTATCTGGGGCGGTGCTTATTATACACCTGATTATTTCTTGGAGCAGTGTGACGAAAAAGGCCTTCTTATATGGCAGGACTTTATGTTTGCTTGTCTTATGTATCCGTTCTATGAAGATAATTTCAGAGAAAATGTGTTGAAAGAAATTAAATATCAGATTATGCGTATCAAATCTCATCCTTGTCTTTGTCTTTGGGGTGGTAATAACGAGATTGAAACAATGTTCGCATATATGCCTGAAACAATGAAGATTGTCCAGTGGTATAAAAAATTCTTCTATGAAATTCTTAAGGATTTAGTAACAGACCTTGACCCTGACACTCCATATATCGAAACATCACCAATCGGTGAGTCTTTCCGTAAGGGTGTAACAGGTGATAACCACGGTGACACTCATATGTGGACTGTATGGCACGGTCAGAAACCGCTTAATTATTACAGAACAAGACCTACTCGTTTTTGTAGTGAATTTGGTCTTGAATCATTACCGTCAATGGATGCTGTCCGTCAGTTTGCAGAAGAAAGTGATTATTTCATCACAAGTGATATTTTCAATTCACACCAAAAATGCAGAAACGGTAACAGAAAAATGCTCTATTACTTGCTTGAAAAGTTTTATGAGCCTGAGAAATTTGAAGATTTAATCTATATGACAAATCTTATCCAAAAAGAATGTATTCAGGATGCTACCGAGCATTGGCGTCGCCATCGTGAGCGTTGTAACGGTTCACTTTTCTGGCAGTATAATGACTGTTGGCAGGCACCGTCCTGGTCAAGTGTTGACTATACAGGTAAATGGAAAGCACTTCAGTATGCTGCTCGTCATTTCTTTGAACCTGTTTGTGTTTCAATCGAAGAAACGGATAAGGACTATAAGGTTTACATTCTCAACGATACATTGAAAGAACGCAATGTGAAAGTCAGCGTTTGCCTTTCAACTCTTGACGGTAAGGTTCTATATAAGAACACTAATACAGTTGATTTAACAGTAAAAGTCGGTGCAAATGCAAGAGTTATGTTTGAAAAAGGCAACATAGCAGGGGATAAGAAAGATATGTTCTTATCAGTTAAACTCTATGAAAACGAAAATGTTATTTCAGAAAGAACAAAGATTTTTGTTCCTGATAGGGACTTAAAACTTAAACCAAATACAATACAGAAGTCAGTTTCATACGAAAACGGTGAAATCATCGTTAAAATGGTGTCACCTGTATTCTGCCGTAGCGTTATGGTGGATATTGAGGATTTCAGAGAACCATTCTCAGATAACTATTTTGACTTGCTTCCAAATGAAGAAAAAGTTGTTACAGTAAAGGCTGAAAAGCTCTATGATGTTACTGTAAAATCTCTTGCAGATATCCCTGTAAAAGGCTCGAAATTCAAGACAGCACTTTTCAGAACAAAGTTCTTTATGGAGCCTGAAAATCTTGCGAACTGGTTTTATTACAGTACTAACTGATTTAACGAAAGGAAGATATTTATGAAAAAATTTATTGCAATATTGCTTGTTTTGGTTATTGCGTTATTCTCATTTGCAGCGTGTAGTAAAGATAAGCCAAAAGAAGACGAAACACAGAATAACTATAAACCAATGGAAGAATTTAACGAAGATAAGTTAAAAGAAACCTGGACTGCAGGTGAAATTACATTTCCGAACGGAAATAAAATCACAATTCCTTGTACTGTTGGTGATTTTATTGAAAAATCAGGCCTTAAGACAAATGCTGCATCACAGTATGAGAATAAGTCATTTAAGGCAGGAGAAACCTTCAGCCTTACATTGGTAGGTGATGATGTTCAAGTTAAAATATCCTGCAAGAATACAGGCTCTGCTGATGTGAAATATCTTGACGCAACAGTTGTAAGCTTTAACTTCTTTAACGGAACTGCAGGCAACAGACAGATTACGGTTGCAGCAGGACTTACAGTAGGAATTACAAGAGCAGAAGTAGAATCTGCGCTCGGTATTCCTGAAGGAAAAACAACTGAAGACAGAATGTACACATACAAGGCTGAAATCGGTGACAAGCAAAAAATCAGATTGAATGTATCATTCAATTCAGAAGATACCGTCAACTCAATTTCATATAAGTTAGATAACTAAAAAAATGGAGCATTAGGTTTTCCTAATGCTCTTTGCTCATTTATCAGTATTTTCTTCCATATTGTCCAATGCATATTTACAGCATTGAAGAACAAGTAAGTTGAATGAAATATTATTTTTTGAAGCAGTTTCATTTAATTTTTCAAAAAGAGGTTCTGTGAACCTGACTGTGCGTGGAATATTCGCACTTTTCATTTCGTTATCAATTTTAAACATTTATATCACCTGTTTTATTTTATACTCATTTTAGGTTATATTTATATAACCACTTTTGGTTGCAATATGTAAAAATATGTGATATAATAGTTGTACTTTGAAAGATTAGGAGTGGTATTATGGTTGGAACAGGAATTAAAAAGTTTGCCAAAGAAAATAATTGGCAAGTAAAAAACGGTATTGCATTTGGTGTGTATCGTGGATATATGATGTCTATGCAGGAGGGTGCAGGGTGGAAAAGTCTTTCTATTGCTGCAAAACTTGAAAACGAAGATGCAATAAAATCTGCCTTTGAACTTTTAAATGATAAAGGTATTATGAAAGAATACAGAATAACTGACAGTCAGGTTTCAGCAACATCTGTGCTTATTACATTTTTAGATAATCCCGGAACAATGAAAAAGATGTTTGCTTTTATGGACTCTTTTTGTGACGGTCTTGATTCATTTGGTGCAAAGGGTGCGAAATATTGTAGCTCTTGCGGACAGGAATTATATGGTTCAAATGCTGTACCTGCTGTAATGAATGATGTTGTGTATCTTCTTCACGAGTCCTGTATGAATAAAGATGATGAAACAATGAATAACATTAAGGAAGAAAAAGCAAAAGAAGGCAGTACACTTTTAGGCTCAATCGGTGCATTTGCAGGTGCTTTGGTCGGTGCAATTCCTTGGGCTGTTGCTTATTATTTCGGATGGTTTGTTGGTTGGTTCGGATTTGTTATTGGTATCGCTGCGAAAAAGGGATACGAACTTTTGCAGGGTAAAGAAAGCCGTGCTAAAGGAATTATTGTTATTATCGCAACGTTTATATGTACTTTTTTGGCGGAAAGTATTGCTTTGATGGTGGGTATGGGAATTGCGTGGTCACAAGAGGGAATAGACTTTTATATTCTCGATGTCATATATTCCTATTTTTATGCCCTTGTCACAGATACAGAAATCCTTATGTCTGTATTAACTGATGTTGCATTAGGACTTGTTTTTGCAGTATTGGGTATCTGGTCAGTTGTAAAAGATATTTTCAAAACAACGGGCAAAAAAGCAAACAGATTTATAAGACTTGATAAGTAAAAAAATTACAGGGTTGATTTTCAACCCTGTTTTTCTATTCACCTATACAAAAATCATCTTCAACTGATATGATTTTAACTTGTTTTATTTCACCAACAACGCCCACCTTTAATTTAACCGGTGTGTAGTTGGCTGTGTATCCGAAATAAACATTGTCCTTCTGCTTTTCTTCAACTAAAACTGAAAGAGTTTTACCTATCTGACCTTCAAGGAATTTGTTTCTTATGTCATTTGCAACAACGGATAATTCGCTGACTCTTTGCGCTTTTGTGCTTTTCTCATTTTGTTCATCCATTCTGTCGGCAACAGTACCGCTACGACGAGAATATGGGAAAATATGTATTTTTTCAAATCCGACTTTTCTCGCAAATTCTTTTGTGATTTCAAAATCTTCATCATTTTCGTAAGGAAAACCAACCATAATATCAGTTGTGAGAGTGCAATCCTTGAATTCACTTCTCAGTTTTTGACACAAACTGAAATATTCATCACTTGTATAATGACGATTCATTTTTTTAAGAGTTTTGTCACAACCACTCTGTAATGAAATATGAAATTGCGGACAAAGTTTTTGGCACTTTGCAAGATTTTCAATCATTTCGTCAGTAATGTGGTCGGGTTCAAGTGAGCCTAAACGAATTCGTTTGACTTTTTCGTTTTCACTAACAGCAAAAACAGCATCAGCAAGTGTCAGTTCACTACCTTTACCGTATGCAGAAAGATTGATACCAACAAGCACAATTTCACTATAACCGTTATCGGTTAAAGCCTTAACTTCATTTTTGATATCTTCAATAGGCTTCCAACGGACTCTGCCTCTGGCTTTCGGAATAATACAGTATGAACAAAAACGGTCACAACCATCTTCAATTTTAAGTATTGCTCGTGTTCTTTCCTCAAAATTGCTTATGCCTGATGATACAAGGGATTCACCGCTTTGATGCTGTTCCATATATAATGTCCTGCAACCTGCAGAAAAGTATTCATTTAAGGCTTTTACAAGCAACTTGTTATTCTTGTTGCCGAGAACAATATCGGCTTCTGTGAGCTTTTCAGCCATTTCCGGAAACGACTGTGGCATACATCCTGTAAGCACTACTGTGCTGTGGGGATATTTCTTTTTATAATGACGGACACATTGTCTTGTTTTTCTGTCACTTTCACTTGTAACAGTACAAGAATTTACAACGAAAATTTCAGCATCATTTTCATTGTCCGTAACTTCATATCCGTTAATACCAAGTTGTTCACGCATTTCCTGGGTTTCGTATTGATTTACTTTACACCCAAGAGTGTGGAAAAATACCTTCATAAAATCACCAAAACAGATTATAACATACTTTTTATTTTTTTCATATATTAATTTGTCCCATTCATATACTTTTTTCGGAGGGATATGAATGAAAAAGTTTTTATGTTTTACAATCAGTATAATGTTTATATTATCAATGTCCGTAACCGGCTTTGCAGTTGATAATGATAATAATACTGTGGCAGGTGATTTATCAGCAAAATCAGCAATCTTAATGGAAGTTTCAACAGGTACAGTTCTGATGGAACTCAATCCCGACGAAAAACTTTCACCCGCATCAATTACGAAAGTTATGACAATTCTTCTGACCTTTGAGGCTTTGGATAGTGGTAAAATCACACTTGAAGACAAAGTTACAGCAAGTCAGAATGCGTCTTCAAAGGGCGGGTCACAAATCTGGCTTAAAGAAGGGGAGGTTATGACTGTTCACGAACTCCTCAAAGCAACCGTGATTGCAAGCGCTAATGACGCTTGTACAGCACTTGGCGAATACATAGCAGGTGACGAAATCTCCTTTGTTGCAATGATGAATGAAAAAGCAAAAGAACTTGGGATGAAAAATACATCCTTTGAAAACTGTTCGGGACTTGATGATACAGTAACAAATCATTATTCCACAGCAAGAGATGTTGCAATAATGAGCCGTGAACTTATAAAACACGAGAAGGTCAAGGAATATACAACAATATGGATGGATACTCTTCGTAACGGTGAAACACAGCTTGTGAATACAAATCGTCTTATCCGTTATTATGACGGTGCAACAGGTCTTAAAACAGGCACAACATCAAAAGCAGGATATTGTGTAAGTGCAACTGCCCAGCAGGAGGGTATGGAGCTTGTTGCCGTAGTCCTTGGAAGTGACAACAGTAGTGAGAGATTTGAGGATGCCAAGAAAATGCTCAGTTGGGGATTTTCAAATTACGCAATATATCAACCGAAAATAGATAAAACCTTAATTACAGATGTTTCTGTCCTCTATGGTGAACAAGAAACAATAAAACCTATCGTTAAAAATCCTGAACCAATTCTTATTTCAAAAAACCTGAAAGATAAGATAGAACAGCGTGTTGATATGTGTATCGATGTGGAAGCACCCGTTGAAAAAAATCAGACACTCGGCAAGGTTTACTTTGAAATTGACGGTAAAAAAGTAGGTGAGTGCTCAATTATCAACGAGAAAAAAGTCGAACGAAGGTCTGTGTGGTTTGTCTTTTCACTTTTATGGTCATCTTTTACAAAAAAATCATAAAAATCTATTGAAAAAAATGAGAAATTAGGGTAAAATATTAAAAAACTATAACACAAAGCGAGGACTAATCAAAAATGGCGTTAAAACTTAACGATAATTATGTTAAGAATTTTATTTCGGATGATGAAATCAAAGCTATGGCAGGTGCTGTAGAAGATGCTCATCAGAAGATAGTTGATAAAAGTGGCGAAGGCTCTGACTTTTTAGGTTGGGTTGACCTTCCTGTAAATTACGATAAAGAAGAATTCCAGCGAATTAAGGTTGCTGCAGAAAAAATCAAGAATGATTCAAAGGCACTTGTTGTAATAGGTATCGGTGGTTCATACCTCGGTGCTCGTGCTGCAATCGAATTCTGCAAATCTCAGAATTATAATCTCGTATCAAAGGATACACCTAATATCTATTTCAGCGGTAACTCAATCAGCGGTAATTCACTCAGCGAACTTGTTGATATGGTTAAGGATGTTGATTTTTCAATCAATGTTATCTCAAAGTCAGGTACAACAACTGAACCTGCTATTGCATTCCGTATTTTCCGTGACCTTCTTATTAAGAAGTACGGTGAGGAAGAGGCTGCAAAGAGAATTTATGTTACAACTGACAGGGCAAAGGGTACTCTCAAGGAGTTTTCTGATAAAGCAGGTTACGAAACATTCGTAGTTCCTGATGATGTTGGCGGACGATATTCAGTTCTTACTGCAGTTGGTCTTCTTCCTATAGCAGTTGCAGGAATTGATATTGATAAGATGATGCAGGGTGCTGCTGATGCCCGCGAAGCATATAGCGTTTGCGATATTGATAAAAACGATTGTTACAAATATGCTGCAATCCGTAACATCCTTCTCGGCAAAGGTAAGGCAGTTGAGCTTATGGTTGCTTATGAACCTGATTTCACAATGATGAATGAATGGTTCAAACAGCTTTTTGGCGAAAGTGAAGGTAAGGACGGTAAGGGTATTTTCCCATCAAGCGTTGTTTGTTCAACAGACCTTCACTCAATGGGTCAGTATATTCAGGACGGTGTAAGAATGTTGTTCGAAACATCTGTTATGTTTACAAAGCCTAAGAGAGAAGTTGTAATCGAAGAAGACGAAGTAAATGCTGATGGTCTTAACTTCCTTGCAGGAAAAACAATGGACTTTGTTAATCGCAGAGCTTTCCTCGGAACAGTTCTTGCTCATGTTGACGGCGGTGTTCCGAATATATGTATTGAAATTCCTGAGATGAGTGAATATGAATTCGGTTATCTTGTGTATTTCTTTGAAAAGGCTTGCGCAATGTCAGGGTATATTTTAGGTGTTAATCCGTTTAATCAGCCTGGTGTTGAAAGCTATAAGAAAAATATGTTTGCTTTGCTTGGTAAGCCGGGTTATGAGGCTGAAAAGGAAGCTTTATTAGCAAGAATTAAATAATAATCAACAGTTACAAAAAGGGAAATGACCACCCTTTTAACAGGGTGGATAATAAATATATAGGAGGAGATAATATGATTTCTCTTATTATCGGTAAAAAAGGAACAGGAAAAACAAAGGTACTCGTTCAGCACGTTAATGATGCTGTTCACGTATCAAGCGGTAATGTTGTATGCGTTGAAAAAGAAACAAAGCTTACATACGATGTAAACTACCGTGCAAGACTTATTGCAACAGATGTTTTTGCAATTTCAGGTTATGATGCATTTTACGGCTTCTTAAGCGGTATTTGTGCAGGTGACCATGACATTACTGACATTTTTGTTGATGCAACATACAGAATTGCAGATGATAAAGAAAGAACAGGCGAAGCTCTTGCAGCTTTCCTTACAAAGGTTAATGAACTTTCAAAAATCTCTGATACAAAGTTTACATTCACAATTTCTTCAGACCTTGAAGAACTTCCTGAATCAATCTTTGCTTTCTGTGAAAAACTCAACTAAATTTATTTAGAACATAGGGCGGGAGCTGTCACCATAAGGCGACTTAGGGGTTCCCGCCGTATTTCTGCGTTTTTATCAGTTTTTATTGCAGAATTTACAAAAAAACTTTACATTTTTTGTTGACAAAAACGAAATATAAATATATAATATTTAACGCATGTGATGAGGAATGTTTTATGAATATTCAACTTGAACAGATTTTTAATCTTGAAGGCTCAAAAAAGGAATTCGATTTCTGCTTTGAACCGGAATACTCTCTTTCTGACGATATTTCACTTGACGCGCCCGGTATTGCGGTTAGTGGTAAAATCGAGAATAACACGGGAATTGTGTCGTTGTCAGCAAGTGTTAAGTTTTCCGCAACCGTGGTTTGCAGTCGATGTGCCGAGAGCTTTAAGAAGGACTTTCAGTTGAATATCGAGCATTTACTTGCTAACAATCTCATTAACGAAGACAATGACGATTATATCGTTGTTGAAAATTCGATGCTCGATTTGTCTTCATTGATTTGTGAGGACATTATCTTCTCCTTACCATTAAGATTTTTGTGTGATGAGGAGTGTAAGGGACTTTGTTCCAAATGTGGTAAAAATCTTAATAACGGTCCATGTGATTGTAAAAAGGATATTGACCCACGAATGGCAGCTTTATTACAGTTGCTTGATGATTAATTTATTATTTATTTTATTATATTGAAGGAGGTGCCCCACATGGCAGTACCTAAGAGAAGAGTTTCAAAGACAAGAAGAGATAAGAGACGTTCAAACGTATGGAAGATGACAGCTCCTGAACTTGTAAAGTGCCCAAATTGCGGTGGTTACAAGAGACCTCACAGAGTATGTGGTGAATGCGGTCAGTATAAGGGTAGACAGGTTGTTGCTCTTAAGGAAGAAGCATAATTTATTCCAGTTTTAAGTAAGGCGGAAAGAACGATTTCTCTCCGCCTTTTAGTCTTGCTCAAAAAGAAAGAGGGTGAATGTTTTGTCAGTTAAAATTTGTGGTGTAAATAAAAAGTCTGTATGTGCATTAAAAGGCATTACAGCAGGCGACGAGTTGCTTAAAATCAACGGTAACGAGATAATGGACGTGCTTGATTACGATTTTTATATGACAGAACAGAATTTGACCCTTACTTTTAGGTGTAAAGACGGAAAATATAAGGTTATCAAAACAGATAGTACAGATTGCGGATTGCAGTTTGAAACATATTTGATGGACAAGCAACAGCATTGTAAAAACAAGTGCATTTTCTGTTTCATTGACCAGTTACCAAAGGGCTTGCGTGAAAGTCTTTATTTTAAGGATGATGACAGCCGTCTTTCATTCCTTTTCGGCAACTATATTACGCTTACTAACATTTCCGAGCACGAAATTGAGCGTATTATTAAAATGCACATCAGTCCTGTCAATATTTCAGTTCATACAATGAATCCTGAATTGCGTGTTCAGATGATGAAGAACAAAAACGCAGGAAAATGCCTTAAAATCATCAAAAGATTTGCCGACGCAGGCATCAAAATGAACACTCAGCTTGTGCTTTGTCCGGGAATCAACGACGGTGACGAATTAAGATACAGTATTGAACAGTTGTCTGCACTTTATCCTGTTGTGCAGAGCATTGCCGCTGTTCCCGTAGGTCTTACAAAGTTCCGTGAAGGACTCGCGAAAATTGAACCTTATAACAAACAGACAGCAGGGGAAACTATTGATATAATAGAAGAATATTCACAAAAATTCCGTAAGGAATTTGGTGTGGGACTTGTGTATCCTGCTGATGAATTTTTCATTAAGGCAGAACGCGAATTACCATCTGCCGACTATTATGACGGATATCCTCAGCTTGATAACGGTGTTGGTCTTGTTCGTTCATTTTATGACGATTTTCTTGATGAAATCGAGTATTGTAACGAAAAACCAACTCATAAAAAAGTAACACTTGCAACAGGTGCCGATTTTTATCCGTATCTTTATGACCTTTGTAAAAAGGCAGAAGAAAAATATAATATTGAAATCAATGTAAGAAAGATAATCAATAATTTCTTTGGTGAAACTATAACAGTTTCAGGACTTGTAACAGGCGTCGACCTTTATGAACAACTTAAAAATGTTGATTTAGGTGAATGTTTGTTGTTGCCAAACTCGATGATTAGTGATTATACGAATCATACTGAACATAAAAACAAATTTCTTGACGATATGACTGTCGAGGAATTGGAAGAAAGATTAAATACGAAAATAATTTTGACTAACGGTGACGGTGGTCAGGTTTTAAAAGATATTCTGGGGGTGGAATAATGGCAAAACCCGTTGTGGCGATTGTGGGTCGTCCAAATGTAGGTAAAAGTACACTTTTTAATAAACTTATCGGTAAGCGTCTTTCAATCGTTGACGATACACCCGGTGTTACTCGTGACAGAATTTACGGTGACTGCGAGTGGCTTGGTCACGAAATGCTTTTAATTGATACAGGCGGTATCGAACCATATTCAGACGATATAATTCTTTCACAGATGCGTCGTCAGGCACAGCTTGCCATTGATAGTGCCGATGTTATCATCTTTGTTACGGATGTAAGAACAGGTGTGGTTGCTACTGACGAAGAAGTTGCAACAATGCTGATTAAGAGTAATAAACCAATTATTCTTTGTGTAAATAAGGCTGACTCATTGGGTGAGCCACCTGCAGAATTCTATGAATTCTATAATTTAGGACTTGGTGACCCTATTCAGGTTTCTGCTGCTCACGGCCACGGTACAGGTGACTTGCTTGATAAAGTCCTTGAATATCTTCCTGAAGAAACTGAAACAGAAGAAGAAAACGATACTGTTAAAGTTGCAGTTATCGGTAAACCAAATGCAGGTAAATCTTCTCTTATCAATAAAATTGCAGGTGAAGAGCGAGTAATCGTTTCTAATATCGCAGGTACAACAAGAGATGCAACTGACACATATATTGACAATGAACACGGTTCATTTATGTTCATTGATACAGCAGGACTTCGTCGTAAAAGTAAAGTTGAAGACCAGATTGAAAAATACTCTGTAATCAGAGCAAGAATGGCAGTTGAGCGAGCAGATGTCTGCGTTATTATGATTGACGCAAACGAAGGCTTTACAGAACAGGACTCAAAGGTTGCAGGTATTGCTCACGAGCTTGGTAAAGCTTGTATTATCGCAGTTAATAAATGGGATATAGTTGAAAAAGACGGTACAACAATGGATAAATACCGTAAAAAACTTATGGTCGATTTCTCATTTATGAGCTATGCACCGATTATCTTCATTTCTGCAAAAACAGGTCAAAGATTAGACCGACTTTTTGAACTTATCAAATTCGTTGATGCACAGAATGCAATGCGAATTTCAACAGGTAAACTCAACGATGTTCTTGCAAATGCAACAGCTCGTGTTCAGCCACCGTCAGATAAAGGTAAACGCCTTAAGATTTACTATATGACACAGGCTTCCACTCGACCACCAACATTCGTGTGCTTTGTAAATAACAAGGACTTGTTCCATTACAGTTATCAAAGATATATCGATAACCAGATTCGTGAAGTTTTCGGACTCGAAGGTACACCAACCCGTTTCGTTATCCGCGAACGCGACAAAAACAACAAAAAATAATTCGCAGTTCGTAATGCGTAATTCGTAATTAGGCTCCCTCTGACGAGGGAGCTGTCTTTTTCGCAGAAAAAGACTGAGGGAGAGATAGGTGAAATCGAATCCTAATTATATGAAGCGTAAGGGTCGGCGTCCTCGACGACCCGTTGACGGTTTACCGTTCAAATTATAATTTGTCGGAGAGAAAATGCAATTAAAATAGGAATGAAAACCATGTAGGGTCGCTTCACGAAGCGACCGTTCCAAAGTGTGCAGTAAATCCAAGTCGGGCGATTCATGAATCGCCCCTACATGGTGTTATGTTCTATATTAATTAACTTTATAACCGCCAATTTGATATGTCATTCTGAGCGTAAGCGAAGAATCTCATAGGCTCCACCCTTGAGGGGGAGCTGGATTGCCGAAGGCAAGACTGAGGGGGGATGACCCGTAATTTCGCGTAGGGACAGACATCCTTGTCTGTCCGCAAAAAACAAGCAGAACTGAAACAAAAAATCAGTTCTGCTTTTACTTTTTATTTGGATTGTCTGTTAACCCTGCAATATAATCAGTTGAAACATTGTAAAACTTTGCCAACTTAATTATTAGTTCAAAAGGTGGTTCGCGTTTGCCTTGTTCATAATTTGTGTAAGTAGTTTTATGCATTTTAAGTATTTCAACAAGCTGGTCTTGTGTCAAATCCATATCTTCTCTTAAATCTCGTAATCTTGGGTAGTATTGCATATTCTCACCTCAAGATTATTATTACACAATACAACATATGTTGTTGACAAAATACATCATATGATGTATTATAAATACAACGAATGATGTAATTTTAAGCATATACTTTATTTTATGTCACGATTTTCTACTTAAAATGAATATCACTTTGTTAAGAGATTCTTATAAAATATTTTTGCAATTTTGTAATTTTAGTTTACCTTTGATTAAAAACGGCAAAATTAGTATTTCTTTTCATCACTTAAACCGAGAAGATAATCGGTAGTGACATTATAGAACTTTGCCAATGTAACGACTCTGTCAGCAGTAATTTCAGTAGAGCCTTTTTCAATTCTGCTGTAATGTTGTTGAGAGGTATTTAAAATTTTTGCAATATCTTTTTGAGGAATATCGTTATCTTCACGCAGTTCTCTTATTCTTTTATAATACATATTTAATCACCGTACTGATTTTATCGTACATCTAAAATGTGTATTGACATTTACATCTAAAATGTGTAATATTGTATTGGAATATACAATTTTATATAAAAAATAAGGAGGAAATATTATGAAAAGGAAAGCGACAAAAATTATTAGCATTATCCTATCGGTGTTACTAATTTTTTCAGTAATGCCAATGACAGTTCTTGCATCGGATTCAGTTGCATCTGTCACAACATCAACAGGTGAAGTTACCGATTATACTGACCTAACAGAAGCTTTTTATGCTGCTGCAAAAAGTATAGGTTCAACACTTACATTATTAAATGATGTTGATTTAAACGGAAATGGTATTGAAATTTCTAATTACACAGGGTTTACTTCAGGTGATTTTACTCTCGAATTGAATGGTAAAACTATTTCCAGTAAGAAAGCAAGTTCTGTTTTATGTATAGGCCCTGATATTAACTGTATAATTAAAGATAGCATTGGTAGTGGAGGAATTACTAATGCAGGTGGTACTGCATCAACTGCTATACTTGCTATGGGTGATATTACAATAGAAAGTGGTATTTTCACATCAGAAAATGAAGCTATTGCCATTTATGATGGTAGCACTACCATTAATGGTGGTACATTTAATAGTTCTCATTTTGCTGTATCTGTTTATGGTGGTTTCTTAACTGTAAATAATGGTGTGTTTAATGGTGATGCATACGGATTGTATTTCACCGAAGAAAATATGTTCTATAAAACACAAGGTAAAGGAATTGTTTATGGTGGCACATTTAACGGTGGTATTGGAATTAATTATGCCGATGATGATTTTCGTCTTTTAAATGTAGTTGCTGATGGTTATGGCGTTTTTGGTGAAGATGGAAACGAAATCATTCTTACAGAAATGCAAAGATTTGTTAGTGAAAATGTTACTGTAAAAAAATCTGTTAGTGAAAGAGAATATGTAGCATCATTAACAAATGCTGATGGCACTGTAAAAGAGTTCATATCATTTGATGAAGCATATAATGTGGCATTAGCAACTAAAAATTCAGTATTGACTTTATATGCTGATGTTGAAGTAGCAGGAAAATTTACACCATCAAAATATGTAAGACCAGATTTTATATTTGATTTGAATGGTTTTACTGTTTCAGGTAGTTCAGATAGTTATATTTTTGGATTAACAAAAAACTCAAAAATTGTTATTAAAGATAGTGTTGGAACAGGAAAAATTATAAATACACACAAATCGTTTGGTTCTGTTTTTGCTAATACTGGTACATTAATTATTGAAAATGGTAATATTATCAGTACTGCTAAAACTGCTATTATAAGTGATAATACACTTATTGTACATGGTGGTTCAATAAGTGGTAAAGAATATGGTATAAACAGTTCAGGTAATATAACTATTTATGATGGTGAAATCTCTGGCGAAAAGTTTGGATTATATGTAAGTGTAAAGAATGGTTCAGTTGGCACTCTTTATGGTGGTACATTCAACGAAGGTATTGACCTTTATGATTCATCATCAAAATACATACTTGCAAATCTTCTTGCAGAAGGTCATTTCTATTATGACAACGAAGATAACAACATCAATGATTTTGGTGAATTCCAAGCAATCAACGAAACAGTAATTGTTAAAAACAAATTTCCTGTATCAGTTATTCAACCTGACGGAACTACTGAATATTTCCCAAGTGTTGATGAGGGTGTAGATAAGGCAAATAAAGACATTGATAGCATACTTAAATTTTTAACTGATATTCTTTTAAATTCATCACTTACATTCGATGGTACAACAACCCTTGACCTTAATGGCAAAACCCTTGAAGTAAATGATAAAAATTCTATTTTAGTTCATAATGGTGGATTGCTCAATATTGCAGACTCTCTTGGTAATGGTACAATTGATGGTGGTACAGTTTTAGTTGATGGTGGTACTCTTAACCTTAACAACGGTACAATCATGAGTGAAACAAATGGTATTACAAATTCAGGTGGTACTGTTAATGTTAATGGTGGTGAAATCATCTCCGAAAACGGCTATGTTGATATTTTCGTTGAAGGAGATAACACTACAAAAGTTTATGGTGGAACTTATGAAGATGGTTTCACAACATCAGGTACAACAGTAAGTGAAGTTCTTGCAGATGGTTATGTGTTCTACAATGGCGAAGGTGCTGTTGAAATTACAGAAAATCAAAAAGAAGTAAGTGACAATGTTGTAGTTTATGAAAAGACTATCGTAACTGCTATGTCATCACAAATCAGATTCAACAGAAATGATGACGGTTCTTATGCAGGTACATTTGATGTAAGAACAAGAGCAAAAATTTCTGATGCTGACTTCAACAAATACATCGCAGGTTCAAATGAAGATGCAATTAACAAAATATCAAAGGTTGGCTTTGTTTATGCACAAGATAAAAATGGTTTTGATATAAATATAGCAAAAACAGTTGCACAAGGTGGTCAAGCTGACGGATTTGTTGATGCTCCCGTAAGTTATATTCAGGATGCAGACGGATATTATATGTTCACCTGCCTTGTAACAGGTATTCCTGAAGAAGAACTTGACAACGGACTTATAGCATACGCATATATTTGTCTTGACGACACTTGGTATTTCTTCCCTGTTGAAGTAACAGCAGAATTTGGTGAAATGTACAGCACATACTATCCGATTGCAGCAGAACAGTACGGATGGGAGGTATAAATATGAAAAAATACATTACACCTGAATTTGATGTAACTGTTTACGAGCTTGATGATGAAATCACTGTCAATGAATCATATACAGGTGATGACCTTGAATTCGGCAAAGACGACCCAAACGAAGGTGGAGATTGGTTTGGATAAAATCATTTATTAACAAACTGAAAATATTATGTAAAAGGGACTTTTTTAAGTCCCTTTTTTCTTGCCATTTATAATGTAATGTGATATAATTATACGAATATATAGTGAGGTAGTATGTCATGATAATTTTAGGGATTGACCCCGGCTATGCAATAGTCGGTTGGGGCGTAATCGACTATACGGCAAATCGTTTTCAGGTAATCGCTTACGGTGCAGTTACAACTGAGGCAAAAACTCCTTTTAATGAGCGGCTTGAAACGGTTTATGACGGAATACAGGACATAATTTATAAATACAAACCTGATGCTATGGCAATCGAAAAACTGTTCTATAACACCAATGCAAAAACAGTTATTGATGTTGCTCAGGCAAGGGGAGTAATTAACCTTGCTGCACAAAAAAACAACCTGCCGATTTTCGAATACACACCTTTACAGGTGAAACAGAGTGTCGTGGGTTATGGCCGTGCAGAAAAGAAACAGGTTCAGGAAATGACAAGAGTTATTTTAAAACTGGAAAAAATTCCAAAGCCTGACGATACTGCCGACGCTCTTGCAATGGCTATATGCCACGCTCACGCAAGTGGTTCACTAATGGGAAGATTAAATAAATTGAAATAAAGGATAAAGATTATGATTTATTCAGTAACAGGAAATGTAGTTGACTTTGATGCTAATACTGTCTGCGTTGATGTAAATGGTGTTGCATTCCGTTGTATGACTACTCTTACAACTTCACAAAAATGTGCATCAATGGGAATGAAAGTCACTCTTTATACATATCTCAATGTTAGGGAAGATGCAATGGAACTTTTCGGTTTTTACGATAAAACTGAAATGGACTGCTTTAAAATGCTCATAACTGTCAACGGTGTCGGCCCTAAAATGGGACTTGCGATTCTTTCGGAATTAACTCCCGATAAAATTGCATTGAGTATCGCAGCAGGTGACCACAAAGCACTTACAAAGGCAAACGGTGTCGGCCCTAAACTTGCACAGAGAATTTGCATGGAACTTAAAGACAAAGTCGGCAAATCAATGGGAAGTGTTGATTCTTCAATTGACCTTACAGCGGTCAGCTCAACTCTTTCCAATTCAAATACTGCAGAGGCTGTTGCAGCCCTTGAAATGCTCGGCTATTCACAAAGCGATGCAAGTGTTGCAGTAAGTAAAATTGACTCATCACTTTCAGTTGAAAATATCATCAAACAAGCACTTAAAATGCTTTCATTAGGATAAGGAGGATTTAAAATGGATTTCGAAAACGAAAACAGAATAATGACTCCTGGTTTTACTGAAACTGACCACGATATTGAAATTTCGTTAAGACCAAAAACTTTAACTGAATATATCGGTCAGGAAAAGGCAAAAGAAAACTTAAAAATATATATTGAAGCGGCAAAAAGCAGAGGTGACACCCTTGACCATGTTTTACTTTATGGCCCTCCGGGACTTGGTAAAACAACGCTTGCAGGAATTATCGCAAACGAAATGGGTGTACAAATTCGTGTAACATCAGGCCCTGCAATCGAAAAACCCGGTGACCTTGCTGCACTTCTTACAAACCTTAATGACGGTGATGTGCTTTTTATTGACGAAATTCATCGTCTTTCCCGTGCGGTTGAAGAAGTTTTATATCCCGCTATGGAAGATAATGCACTTGACATCATCATCGGTAAAGGCCCTTCAGCTCGTTCAATTCGTCTTGACTTACCAAGATTTACTCTTGTGGGTGCTACAACCCGTGCAGGTCAGCTTACAGCACCTCTCCGTGACCGTTTTGGTGTAATTTTAAGACTTGAACTTTACACTCCTGAGGAATTGTCACAGATTGTAAAGCGTAGTGCAGGAATTCTTGATATTTATGCAGAAGACGGAGGTGCACTTGAAATTGCATCTCGTTCTCGTGGTACACCTCGTATTGCAAACAGACTTTTAAAGCGTGCTCGTGACTTTGCTCAGGTTATGAGTAACGGTGTAATAAGTGAGGATAACGCAAAAATTGCACTTGGCAGAATGGAAATTGACGAAATCGGTCTTGATAATATTGACCGACTTATGCTCACAACTATGATTCGCAACTTCAACGGTGGCCCTGTTGGTCTTGAAACGATAGCGGCTACAATCGGCGAAGAAGCAGTAACAATCGAAGATGTCTATGAACCGTACTTAATGCAAATCGGATTTTTGGCAAAAACTCCTCGTGGCAGAGTGGTTACTCCGCTTGCATATAAGCATTTAGGGTATAAATCTACAGAAACTAAAAATAATAATTCTCAGACTTCACTTTTTTAAGGAGATTATTATATGGGTAGATTGTTTGGAACAGACGGTGTAAGAGGAATTGCAAATACTGAACTTTCTTGTGAACTCAGTATGCAAATCGGAAGAGCAACAGCAATGGTGCTCAGCAAAAATCTTAAAGGAAAAAGACCAAAAGTTCTAATCGGTATGGATACCCGTGCGTCATCACAGATGCTTGAAAGTGCAATTACAGCAGGGCTTTGTTCGGTTGGTGCTGATGTGTTGCAGTTAGGTGTTGTGCCTACTCCTGCGGTGGCATTTTTAGTCCGAAAATATAATTATGATGCAGGTGTTATGATTTCAGCATCACACAACCCTTGTGAATATAACGGAATTAAAATTTTTCAGTCAACCGGGTTTAAATTGCCTGATGCTTTGGAAAATGAAATCGAAGAAATTATTCTTGATAATGCGACAGAAATTCCAACACCAATCGGCGGTGAAGTGGGCAGAGTGAAGATAAGCGAAAATGCAGTTGCTGACTACATTGAACATCTTATTTCTGTTACAAATATGAGTTTTCAAGGCTATAAAATTGCTCTTGATTGTGCAAATGGCTCGTCAAGTGTTTCGGCAAAGGAAGTTTTCACTCGTCTTGGTGCGGAGGTTGTTGTAATCAATGCAGAGCCTGACGGTGTGAATATAAATAAAGATTGTGGCTCAACACATATTGAAAATTTACAGAAATGCGTAATTGATAATAATTGTGATTTAGGTTTTGCCTTTGACGGTGATGCTGACAGAATGTTGGCAGTTGACCATACAGGTGAAATTGTTGACGGAGATAAATGCATCGCAGTCTGTGCAAAGCATATGAAACAGTTAGGAAAACTGGAAAAAGATACTGCAGTTGTTACCGTTATGAGTAATATGGGATTCTTTAAATTCTGTGAACAAAATGGTATTAAGTGTGAAAAGACAAAAGTCGGTGACCGTTATGTACTTGAAAATATGCACGAAAACGGGTACAGCATCGGCGGTGAACAGTCAGGTCACATTATATTCTTGCAGTATGCTACAACAGGTGACGGTCAGCTTTCTGCAATTCAGTTGCTTTCTGTTTTAAAAGATACAGGGAAAAATTTGAAAGACCTTGCCGATGAAATGGAAGTTTACCCACAGGTGCTTATAAATGTTCGTGTTTCAAACTTTGGTAAAGCACAGTTTCCAAAGGATAAAGAAGTACAGAATGCAATAAAACAAGTTGAAGATGAATTAGGAAATAACGGACGAATTCTTGTTCGTCTTTCAGGTACAGAACCTCTTGTACGAGTAATGCTTGAGGGTAAGGATTTAGATAAAATCAATGAGCTGGGCGAAAGTGTCGCTCAGGTTGTAAGAGAAAGGTTAGTATAAAATGCGAGTTGCCGATAATTGGAAAGATTATGAACTTATAGATTGCTCATGCGGTGAACGACTTGAGCGTTGGGGTAATATCACCTTAATTCGTCCTGACCCACAGGTTATATGGAAAACAGAAAAGAAAAATCCACTTTGGAAAAAGGCAGATGCTGTTTACCATCGTTCACAGACGGGCGGAGGAAATTGGGAAATAAGAAACAAAATTCCTGATTTTTGGACAATCGATTATCGTGATTTAACTTTTAATATAAAAACAATGGGCTTTAAGCACACAGGACTTTTTCCTGAGCAGGCCGTTAACTGGGATTTAACTGCAGAGATTATCAAAAATGCTAATCGAGAGGTCAAAGTCCTTAACCTGTTTGCATACACGGGCGGTGCTACTATATCGGCACTCAAAGCAGGCGCTTCTGTTTGCCATGTTGATGCGTCAAAGGGTATGACACTTTGGGCAAAGGAAAATGCAGTATCATCAGGTGTTGCCGATAAACCTGTTCGTTGGATTGTTGACGATTGTATCAAGTTTGTTCAGCGTGAAATTCGTCGCGGAAATAAATACGATATTATCATAATGGACCCACCGTCTTACGGCAGAGGTCCGGGTGGGGAAGTTTGGAAACTTGAAAACGAAGTGTATGGCTTTGTTGAACTTTGCAGTCAGGTTTTATCCAATGACCCACTTATGGTACTTATAAATTCATATACAACAGGACTTTCCCCATCTGTTATGGAATACATACTTGGTGCTGTTGTGAAAAAGCGTTTTGGTGGTAAGGTAACTGGTAGTGAAATCGGACTTCGTACCACAGAAAACGGACTTATATTGCCTTGCGGTGCAAGTGCTATTTGGAGCAAAGAATAATGTCAATTATAGAATTTAAAAATATTACATTTCGTTACGAAAGTGATGACGAAGGTGTTGTTTTAGCACCTGCTGTAAAAGATTTTTCATTGAATATCAATGAGGGTGACTTTATGGCTATTCTTGGTCACAATGGTTCAGGAAAAAGCACATTGGCAAAGCTCTCGAACGGTCTTTTGCTTCCTGAAAGCGGTACAGTTCTCGTTGACGGAATGGATACAAAAAATGAAGATGACGATATAAAAATCAAACAGACTGTAGGTGTTGTTTTTCAGAATCCCGATAACCAGATTGTAGCAACTATAGTTGAAGAAGATGTGGCTTTCGGTCCTGAAAATTTAGGAATTGAGCCTACTGAAATCCGCCGTCGTGTTGATGAATCATTAAAAATCGTCGGTATGTATAAATATAAAAAACACGAACCGCATAAGCTTTCAGGCGGTCAGAAACAGCGTGTGGCAATAGCAGGTATTATTGCTATGGAGCCTCGTTGTATTATCCTTGACGAGCCTACTGCAATGCTTGACCCTGAGGGCAGGCGTGATGTTATGAAGGCTATTAAGCGCCTTAATCGTGAACTTGGTATTACAGTAGTTTATATCACTCACTATATGGAAGAGGCTTGTGAAGCCAACAGAATTGTCGTTATGGATGACAGCCGTCTTTTAATGGATGGAACACCAAAAGAAGTTTTTTCAGATACCGATAAAATCAGAAACATCGGTCTTGATGTACCACAGACTTGTCAGCTAGCAAAAATGCTTAAAAATGACGGAATTAAACTTAAAAATGATTTGTTGAGCATTGACGAACTTGTGGAAAATATAGATGAATTATTGAAAGGTCACTAAAAAATGTCCCACCTTAGAACAGAAAATTTAACATTTACCTACGGTGAGGGCACACCTTTTAAAATCACCGCACTTGACAATGTGAATATTGAACTCAATAAGGGTGAATTTGTTGCTATTATCGGTCATACAGGCTCAGGTAAAAGCACTCTTGTTCAACATCTTAACGGTCTTTTAAAGCCTACTGACGGAAAAATCTTTCTTGACGAAAAGAACATACACAGTTCAAAATCAACTCTGTTTGATGCTCGTTTCCGTGTTGGACTTTGCTTTCAGTATCCCGAGTATCAACTTTTTGAAGAAACAGTTTATAAGGATATTGCCTTTGGACCTACAAATATGGGACTTTCAAAAGGCGAGGTTGATGAAAGAGTAAGAAAAGCAGCAAAATATGTGGGTATACCTGATGAAATGCTTTCAAAATCTCCATTTGACCTTTCAGGCGGTCAGAAAAGAAGAGTAGCAATAGCAGGTGTTATCTCAATGGAGCCTGAAATTCTTATTCTTGACGAGCCTACAAGCGGTCTTGACCCAATGGGCAGGGAACAGATTCTTTCTCTTATAAAAAACTATCGCGAAAATACAGGCAAAACTGTGATTATTGTATCTCACAGTATGGAGGATGTTGCTCGCTTTGCTACAAAAGTTATTGTAATGAACGATGCAAAGGTTGAAATGACAGGTACGGTTGACGATGTTTTTGAAAAGGCATCAAGACTTCGTGAAATCGGTCTTTCAGTACCGCAGATTACAGAAATCTTTATAAAACTCCGTGAAAAAGGCTACAATGTCAGCGAAAAAATATATACAGTTGAGCAAGGATACCTTGAACTCAAAAAACTTTTTAAGGGGAGGGGAATTTCTTGATAAAAGATATTACAATCGGACAGTATTTCCCCTTTAATTCTGTAATCCATCGACTTGACCCAAGAACAAAATTACTTTTCACAATTGTATTTATTGTGATGGTGTTTGTATCTAATAATTTTGTTTCACTTTTATTTAATTTTGTAATAGCAACAGTAATTATCAACTTGTCAAAAATACCTTTAAAAACTGTTATTAAGGGCTTAAAACCAATTCTTCTTGTTGTAATAATTACATCGGTTTTACAGATTGCTTATGTAAAAACAGGAATTACACTTATTGATGTATGGAAAATAAAAATTACAAGCGGAGGCGTTTTAACTGCCGTATTTATGGCGATTCGCATTTCTCTGCTTATTGTAATGAGTACAATGCTCACATATACAACTTCTCCAACATCACTTACAAACGGTCTTGATAAGCTTTTTGCACCGCTTACTAAAATCGGAATTGATTTCCATATGGTCACAATGATAATGACTATTGCACTTCGCTTTATCCCTACTCTTATTGAAGAAGTTGATAAAATTATGAGTGCACAAAAGAGCCGTGGTGCATCCTTTGACCAAGGGAATCTTATTAAAAGGGCAAAAGCTCTTATACCATTGTTCATTCCTTTGCTTTTCAATTCAATAAGACGAGCTTATGAGTTGGCAAATGCGATGACTTGTCGTTGTTATAACGGTGGTAAAGGCAAAACTACTATGAATGCTCTTAAATTTAATTCGGGTGACTATATTTCTTATTTAGTTATGTTGTTGTTTATTACAGCAATAATATTGCTTAATATTTTCTGTGGTGAATATAATGCGGAATTTACTTTTAACCTTGCGGTATGACGGTACTTCATTTCACGGTTGGCAGATTCAACCAAATGCAGTTACCGTACAGCAGGAACTTTGCAACGCTTTTAAAAAGATAAGCGTAAATGATGAAAACATAATAGGGTGCAGTCGTACTGATGCCGGTGTTCACGCAAATATGTTCTGTTGTAATGTTCGTACAGAATGTAAGGTTTCTGCAGAAAAAATACCCGATGCTTTGAATTTTTATTTGCCATCAACTGTATCTGTGTATGATTGCAAAGAGGTTGATTATGATTTCCACGCAAGATATGATTGCAAAGGAAAAGAGTATGTTTACTTAATTTATAACGATAAATACAAAAATCCGTTTTACGAAAATAAAGCTTTGTTTTATCCGTACGAGATTGATGCAGAGATGCTCAATAACGAAGCAAAATCCTTTATCGGTACTCACGATTTTTCTGCATTTTGCAGTGCAGGAAGTGAAGTGGAAGATAAAACAAGAGAAATATATGATTGCAGTGTTTCAAGAAACGGTGATTTAGTTGAAATCCGTGTCAGCGGAAACGGGTTTCTCTATAATATGGTGCGTATTATCGTTGGAACACTTCTTGATATTCAGCGTGGTAAAATCCAAAAGGGCAGTATTAAAGAGATAATAAACAGTCTTGACCGTAATAACGCAGGTGTAACTGTTGAGGGTTGCGGACTGTATCTTAATAAAGTATTTTATGATTAATGTGTGGTGAAAGTTGTGGAAGAAAGAAATAAACGACCTGTAAAAAAACGAAAGCCTGTTAAAAAGAAAAAAATAAAATTAACGGTGAGTGCCAAGAATGCGAAGACATTAAAACTTCTTGCAATTATTCTTGTTGTT
Organism: Clostridia bacterium; assembly: GCA_017399175.1. Lineage (GTDB taxonomy): Bacteria > Bacillota > Clostridia > Oscillospirales > Acutalibacteraceae > Fimenecus. The sequence goes on from JAFQEE010000043.1 coordinate 156,058, forward strand.
CTTCTTTTGATAATTCTTGCAGCAGGACAATTCGGCGGAGTAACATTTTCAACAATAGGTGACCAAATCAGAACATCAATAGCAGGATTTGGCTCGGGTGACGGTTATCCTTACCGAATGAACGGCGTTGAGATAAGTGATGCAGGTGTTACAAATTCTGACTTGATGTTAGTTTACGATGACACAGTAAAGGTTCTTGATTCAACAGCAAAGGAACTTTCGAATCTTAATCACGACTATGACCATCCTGTTTTAAGTAGTAATAGTGGCAGAGCATTGATTTTTGACGAGGGTGCAAAGAAGTTCAGAGTTCAGTCAAAAACAAAAGTCCTTTATGAAAAAGAACTCGAGTATATGATTTTGACAGGTGCTATGGGTAAGGACGGTACTGTTGCAATAGGTTCAAGAACGAAAGATGCACAGAGTATGTTGACCGTATATAACACAAAGGCAGAAGAAATTTTCGTTTGGAAGTGTGCAAAGGAAAATATTATTTCTTGTGATGTTTCTGATAACGGAAAATACTTTGCCGTAACAGTTCTCGGTGTAAATAATGGTTCAGTTTATTCAAAGGTTCACATTTTCAATAAAAATGACGAAGAACCAAAAGCAACCTTTGAATATGTGGATAGTGCAGTTTCATCAGTTCAGTTCTTGTCAAATGAAACATTGTTTGTGTTCGGCAATAACATATGTGAGGTTATAAAAGGGGATAAGGTAAAGGAAAAAATTGATGTTTCTGTCAATACACCTTATATGCTTTATATTTCTGATAATAATACTGCAGTTCTTGTTCTTTCAAAGTATTCAAGTACAACACAGAAAATTATAAAAGTATTTAATAAATCAGGTTCAGAACTTTTCACACAGGAAATTAACGGTCTTATTAAATCTGTTTCTACTGACGGAAAATATACAGGTGTCTTAACAGACGAACAGGTTCAGATTTATAATAATCGTAACGGTAAGCTTTGTGGTTCGGCAGATGTGAATACAGACGCTGAAAAAGTTATGATTTCAGGCAGAAATACATACGTATATTCAGTGGATAAAATTGATAAATATTCTTCAGTAAGCGATAATAAAGATTGATATTAAGAGGTGAAAATATGAGTATAATTTTGGATGTAATTCTTATAACGATTCTTGCAGCGTTTATATTCACAGCGGCAAAAAAAGGCTTTATGCTAACCTTGCTTGAGCTTCTTGCTGTAATTGTTGCACTTGCCTTGTCATATCAGTTTAGCCCTGCTGTTGCACAGGCAACCTATGACAGCTTGCTTGAAGAAAGTCTTATTGAAACAGTAGAAACACAGATTGACGAAACACTTAACATTTCTTCAACAACTGCACAAGCCGAGGTTGTTCTTGAATCAATTCCTGATTTTATGGCATCCTTTGCATCATCAGTTGGAGTTGATGTTGAGGAGTTAGTACAAAATATGGGTTCTTACTCATTCTCTTCTGAAAATCTTGCAACAGAACTTGTCGGTAAAGTAGCAAAGCCTATTGCAGTTGGTGCATTGACCGTGATTTTCTTCCTTGTTTTGTCAGCGATATTGATTTTCGCATTGAAATGGGTTGCAAAATTACTTTCAAAGCTTTTCAAGTTACCATTAATCGGAACTGTAAACAAAGTGCTCGGTGGTATTTTGGGTGCTTGTAAAGGTGTTCTTGTAATTGTATTTGTCTGCACTTTCCTTGAACTCATTTTTGCAAGTGGTGATAGCGAAATTTCAAACGCAGTCAATAATTCGTATGTAATCGGATTGCTTGATAATGTAAATCCGTTCATAAAATCATTAAAGGATATATTCTGATTAAGGAGTGAATATTATGAGTGAAACAAAGAAAACATTAAAAGATAATTTAAAGGAAATATTTGACGGTTGTCTTACGATACCAAATCTTATTTCTGTAATAAGAATTCTGTTAATTCCTGTAATTGCAGTACTTTATTATAAAGGTTATATCTGGTGGACTGTATTTGTAATATTCATTTCAGGTTTATCAGATGCTGTTGACGGTAAAATTGCAAGAAAATTCAATCAGGTGTCAAATCTCGGTAAACTTCTTGACCCTGTTGCTGATAAGCTTACAATTTTTGCACTTGCTATTGTTCTTTTTCTTAAATTTAAGGAAGCACAGAGCGAATCAATGCAGGCTTTTGCGTGGGTATTCTTGCTCTTTATTGCAAAAGACATCATTATGATTTTAGGCAGCGTTGTACTTATCGCTTTGGGAACAAGACCTGTTGCAGCAGAAATCTGGGGAAAACTTGCAACATTCGTATTCTATGCAGTAATGGTAGTAATAATCGGATTTGGCCCTGAAATTGGTGCTATCAGTATGTATTATCCGCAATATACAATTCCTGAAACATTTATGTTTATTCTTGTTGTGGTGGCTGTTGTGTTAACATTTATCGCATTCTTCAGCTATCTACCGAGTGCAATTAAACAAATCAAAGAAAATTCAAAGAAAAACAAATAAAGAGGATACATGATGAATAAAAATATGATTTGCAGTAAATGCAAACAACGACCTGCCGTAATCTTTATCACAAAGATGGAAGGCGATAAAACAACAAATGAGGGTTTGTGCATTAAATGTGCGATGGAGATGAATGTAGGTCCTATTAAACAGATTATGGATAATATGGGCTTAACTGAAGACGACCTTGACGATATGAACGAACAGATGGAACAGATGATGGAAAATATGGGTGACGATTTCCAACTTGGCGGTGCATCAACATTTCCGTTTATGCAGAATATGGGTATGATGCCTATGGACGTTCCTGAAGAAAACATCAAGGACCTTAACGGTGATAAAAAACCTAATAATAAGGGCAAGAAAAAGCAGGGAATGAAGAATGATAAGAGAAAGATGCTTTCTCTTTACTGTACAGATTTGACTGCACGTGCAAGAGAGGGCAAACTCGACCGAATTATCGGCAGAGATACTGAAATTACAAGAACAGTTCAGATTTTGTGTAGACGAACAAAGAACAATCCTTGTCTTATCGGTGAACCCGGTGTTGGTAAAACTGCAATTGCAGAAGGACTTGCACAGCGAATTGCTGACGGTAATGTTCCTGCAAAGCTTATGGATAAGGAAATTCACCTTCTTGACCTTACAGCCCTTGTTGCGGGTACACAGTTCCGTGGCCAGTTTGAAAGCCGAATCAAAGGTCTTGTTGAAGAAGTAAAGAGCGAAGGTAACATTATTCTTTTTATTGACGAAGTTCATAACCTTGTGGGTACAGGTGATGCAGAAGGCTCAATGAATGCTGCCAACATCTTAAAGCCCGCTCTTTCTCGTGGTGCAATTCAGGTAATCGGTGCAACTACATTCAACGAATATCGTAAACATATTGAAAAGGATGCTGCTCTTGAGCGCCGTTTCCAGCCTGTAAAGGTTGAAGAGCCATCAATCGAAGATACATTTAAAATGCTCGTTGGAATAAAGGGCTATTATGAACTCTTCCATCGTGTACAGATTAGCGATAACCTTGTATATAAAGCAGTAACTCTTTCTGAAAGATATATTACTGACAGATTTTTACCTGACAAAGCAATCGACCTTCTTGATGAAGCATGTACTTGTGCAAATCTTCGTAATAAAGCAATCAGCGAAAACGAGATTAACGAAAAGAAGATAGCAACACTCAAAAAAGAACTTGAAGCACTTGAAGAAAAGATTGCAAATCCCGAAAAAGACGAAGACCTTAACCCTGTTTATGAAGACTTATACAGAACTAAAGGCGAACTTGCAGTCTGCGAGGGCAAAGCACCTGAACTTCAGGAAAAAGCAAAGGATAATAATGTAACTGAAGACGATTTGGCAAAGGTGATTAACCTTTGGACAGGTATTCCTGCAACCAAAGTTGTTGAAGGGGACATCAACAGATTAAAAGGCCTTGAAGACAGACTTATGGAAAAGGTGATTGGTCAGGATGAGGCCGTTAAACTCGTTGCCAATGCAATCAAGCGTAGCAGAATTCAGTTGACACTTCAGAAAAGACCTGCATCATTTATTTTCGTAGGACCAACCGGTGTTGGTAAAACTGAACTTGTTAAACAGCTTTCAACAGAACTTTTCGATACTCCTGAAACACTTATCCGTCTTGATATGAGCGAGTTTATGGAGAAGCACTCTGTTTCTCGTCTTATCGGTTCACCTCCGGGGTATGTGGGATATGACGAAGCAGGACAGCTTACTGAAAAGGTTCGCAGAAAGCCATATTCAATCATTCTCTTTGACGAAATTGAAAAGGCACACCCTGATGTTATGAATATTCTTCTTCAGATTCTTGACGAGGGCAAAACAAATGATGCTCATGGCAGAACAGTAAGTTTTGCAAATACAGTAATCATTATGACCTCAAATGCAGGTAGTCAGAAAGCAGAAACATCATTAGGTTTCGGTAAGAGTTCAAAAGATATTTCAAAGGAAAAAGTCCTTAAAGCACTTAACGAATTCTTGCGTCCTGAATTTATCGGTCGTGTTGATGAAATCGTTGTGTTCAACCCACTCGACGAAGAAGATTATAAGAAGATTGCTGTTCTTATGATGAACGAAATGAAAACCGTTCTCAAGGATAAGGGAATTGAATTCGTTTATGATGATAATACACCATCTGCAATCGTGTCAAAAATGGACGGTAATGTTCGAGGGGCAAGAGACCTTCGTAATGTTATCCGCAGAAATATCGAAGATAAAGTTTCAACACTTATGATTGATAATCTCGGCACAGTGATGAACAAAATCCTCGTCACATCAACAGATAATAATATAGAGGTAACATTTGAATAACAGCAAATCAATATGATGTGCAACGGTATGGCGGGGTCTCTCGGCTCCCTTGAAAGGGGAGCTGTCACCGATAGGTGACTGAGGGGTTCCCGCCGTTTTCATTTCATAATACGAATCAAAATTTGTCAGGATGAATTATTCACGCGTAGTGGCAGGCTTCCATGCCTGCTTTTTTCCTCCCTCATTGAGGGAGGTGGCATTTTCGTGAGAAAATGACGGAGGGAGTTACTCCTCCAGTCACTTGCATAGCTCGTGACAGGGTGGATTGTCAAGCAAGTGCAACACTTTTCCCATAAAAAACTTCAGCAGGAGTACGCCAACCAAGACATTTTCTTGGTCGGTTGTTCAAGAGGTTGACAACATAGTCAACATCCTCTTGAGTAATAGTA
>JAFQEE010000044.1 GCA_017399175.1 Clostridia bacterium
AGATCTCTTACTTTGTTATCTGCCCAGACAAAAGGACGTTGTAAATCAGGCAATCCTATTCTGCCGATTCGGACGCCTCTAACTAAATCATCAACTTTACTTGGTATATTTTTAAATAATTCTGCTCCCATAACATTTCACTCCTAAACTAATTAGTTGGAAGAATCTGGTATTATTTCCACAATATCATCCATAGTACACTCAAGAGCTGTACATATCTTCACAAGAACATCACTTGACACAACGGCACCGTCTTTGCCCATTTTTGTAATGGTAGCAATACTGATACCTGCTTTTTCGGCGAGTTCTTTTTTCTTCATATCACGGTCGATCAGTAGTTTAAATAACTTCTTATAACTTGCAGCCATGTTACACCTCGTTTAAAATAGTTAGAATAACTTTACTATAATAAATTAGTATAGCACAAAGAACGCTTTCTCTCAATATATTTCAGCAAAAATATTGAGATTTCAGCATTTTTCTTGTTCTCTTATATATAGATGACAAAAACAACAAAACGTAACGCTTAAAAATCAAATTTTGTCGAACGGTACAATACTGTGTCGATTTCTTTGTAAATAATAACCAATGTTTTATGCAAAAATCTTTCCTATCAACCACAATACCCAACCAATAACAGCTAACACAATCAACATAGTAGAACAACCTGTTCCACCATTTGAATTATTATTTTTACAACCACCCGAACCGTTGCCGGAAGAGGTCATCTTAAATGCATAAAAGTCATTAAGGGCGGGCATAGCTTCAGCTCCTTTGAGTTTATTTCGTATACATTATATAATTAAAAAAGACATTCTCAATATATCTGAGGATCAGTGTCCCAAAAAACGGACTGAAATCGACAGAAAATTTCTCTAAACAGTCCTATAAAACGGACTTTAATGGTTTGAGGGGTTGAAAAAAGAACTTTTGTTCGGTATAATTCACATGTGATAAAAAACGAGGTGATAAAAATGGTATTTCAGAAAGAGCTTTTTGAAAAAGGTTTTGACAGTAGAATTTTTGGAGAAAATATGCCGGGAAGCATTGAAGATTTGCGTAAATATTACCGTAAAAATGATTTTACTGTTAAGTATCAGTCGTATAAGCGACCGATAGAAGATAACGGTGAGGCAAAAATATATAAAAAGGCTTGTGAGCAATTCAAGAGCGCATTCATCAAAGCGATATGTGATGAGAACGGCAAAAACAAACGTAAAAACCTTATGAATTTTACTAAGAACGCACCCGTTGTGGTTCTTGAGGAAGCCGATGAGAAATACATCATCGGAGAGGTTATGAAAATTGTAAATGATGAAACTGTTTTATCCGATGCAATAGAGGCTTTTACTGATATGTGGAATTGGCAATTCGAAGAGGCTATTGCAAAGGAATTTGACAATATGGGAATTAAACCGACAGACAATCCTGATGATGTTGACTTTTCGGATGAGCTTGCACTTAAAATTCTTGACAGTGTGGCAGATACCGCTGTTGAAGAAACTGTTTCGCTTTTGCTTCAGGTGCAGAATGTCCCGGGTATTATCAGTGCCTGCGTAAAGCATCCGCAAAGAGAGGATTTCACTAACATAAAGAATAATTACGACAGAAACAACTTTCTTCGAAAATGGTACGGTGCATATAAAGATAAAAACGGCAAATGGGTTTTCCCCGAAGTGGTCGGATTTAATGAACTGCATGAGTATGAAGTTCCGTATTCTGAAAACCCTGCAACCTATACAGAGCTTCTTGATATCAAGAACAAGTTTTTGCAATGCCTTTGTGAAGAAGACCGAATTATTTTTAGGCTAACGGAAGGCGGATATACACAAAAAGAAATTGCAAAAGTTCTGAACTTTAAAAGTCAGGGAACTGTTGCAAAACGAATTAGAAAGATGCATAAGGAAATTGAATTTTTCCGCAAATTCTAAATTTATATATTTTTTGAACTCCGAGAAATCGGGGTTCTTTTTTTATGCCTAAAAAACATTTTATAAAATTTTTCAACTTTTTTCGGCAAATTGGAATATTTTTTGAAATTTATAACTGTTTATGGGTGAAGGGCGAAAAAAGGCTCTTTTTTACAACTGAATGACCGTCCGAAAGTGATACTACGCCAAGACCTCGAAAGAGCGAGCGTGAAGACGCTGCGGTGAGATTCCGGGGCAGGAACTATTTCGGGTGAAACGGCAAAAATCGGCTTTTGATATGTAGTTAATGAAATTACCCTGCAGACAAAATTAAACACCTTACAGAGAAAAAATTCCTCGAAAATCAACCCGAAACGCTACAGTAAAAAAGGAGTGTGATAGTTATTCCGACAATGACGAAAAAGCGAAAGGAAGAATGGTCGTTTTTCCTGAACGAAAGAAACAGAATCACTCACAATCTGCTTTGTAGAAGGTGCAGGCTTATCTGCAAGCAAAGCTTCAGGGCAGAGATAATTGAGTGTCCTAATTACTATTCAAAAAGGAGTAATAAGTAATGAAGTATTATTCAAGTGCCGAAATGCAACAGCATAATTTCTATCGCATGCCTAAGGTGCTGATTTGTGATAAAAAGTATCGGGCGCTTTCAAACAATGCGAAGCTCCTTTATGCGATTATTCTCGACAGGGCAAGTTTATCTGAAAGCAATGCATGGATTGATGAGCAGAACAAAGTGGTGGTTTTCTTGACTATTGACGAAGCCTGCAAGCTGCTCAATATCGGTCATAACACAGCAACAAAGATTTTCAAAGAGCTTGACGATTATGGTTTGATTGAACGGAAAAAACAAGGCTTCGCAAGGGCAAATATCATTTATCCGAAACTGCCTCAACCAACCGAAAAATAAACTTTCCGTATTCCGCTTTTAGGAAAGAAATAAGACTGAGAGTTAAATGAGGCTATATACTATCCGAGAAGAAGAATATATAGCTTTAATTAAAATAAGTAATAGCTTTAAGTATATAAGGCGGTGCGGATTTTGATGCGAATGTAGGCTTGTAAGTGATTTCTTCTTCGGCTCGTATAAAAACTTTAGGGAACAAACTGACTGAAAATGAGTGCAATTTGTTCCCTAAAATTTTGCGTTTTTTTACATAAATATAGCCATCAGGCAGATTGGAGGAACGTTAATGTACCTTAATTTTAATTGCCGATATGAAAGCTCGGCTTAGAGAAAGGCTTACGCTGTAGGACTTCAGTCCTATAGTGTAACAAGCAGGGAGTTTGTATTGCAAATTCCAATGGGAAGGGCGGTCCCTTAAACCCCGAATATCAAATAAAGGAGTTTTCAAATGGAAGACAAACGAAACAAGAGTATCTATGTAAGGGTTACTCTGAAAGAAAAAATCAAGATTAATGCCAAGGCAAATAAATGCGGGCTCAGCTTATCTGAATATATCAGACAGGTCTGTCTTGGTTACGAGCCGAAAGAAATTTACAGGAGGAATAAATAATGGCAACTACAAGATTATGGAAAGTATCGGGTTCTCTGAAAAAGGTTTTAGATTATGCTGAGAACCCTGAAAAAACATCACTTCAGAATGTAATTGACTATGCGAGCGATGAAACAAAAACAGATAAAGAGTTATTTGTTACGGGTATCAACTGCACTGCTGAAAATGCTTATGAAGTGATGACTGAAACGAAAATGCACTTTGGCAAAAAAGATAAAGTGGTGGCTTATCACGGATATCAGAGCTTCAAAGAGGGTGAGGTCACTCCCGAGGAGTGTCACGCCATTGGCATCGAAACTGCAAAACGACTGTGGGGTGACAGGTACGAGATACTTGTAACAACTCATTTGAACACAGAAAACCACCTACACAATCACTTCGTTTTTAATTCCGTGTCCTTTGTTGACGGAGAAAAATTCAGGTTTAAAACAATGGATATTATTGCACTTCGTGAGATGTCTGACGATGTGTGCAGGGAGTACGGCAAGAGCGTTCTTGAAAATGCACCCTTTTATGGCAACAGCTCAGTTTATTGGGTGCACAGAAACGGTGGTCTCACTCAGACGGATATTGTAAAGGACGATATCGATATTGCAATTGCTCACGCTTACAGTCCGCAGTCATTTGTGCAGAATATGATTGATATGGGTTATCGCTTCAACCGAGGAATTTTTAATGAGTATCCGTCAATCTTTGTGCCGGGAAGAAATAAGCCTATAAGATTAAAGTCCTTCGGTGAGGATTACACAAGGCAGAGAATCTTAGAAAGAATCCACGCTAACCGTTATACACGTCCGCTGAAGATTAAATTCTACTTTCCGATATACAGGATTTACGGAAAACGAAAGCCCACATGGGCAGACAGCATTTTGGTGCTGTTTGAAGCGTTACTTGCAATTCTTGAGCTGATGCTGGCAAAGCCTGAGGAAAAGCAGCTACCCATATCACCCGAGCTGAGATTCGAGATGCAAAAGCTCGATAAATATATCAAACAACAAGAGTTCCTGACAGCTTACAAGCTTGAAACTGTCGAGGAGCTCTCTTCTTTTATCGGTACTCTGCAATCAAAAATGGACGAACTTCTTGAACAAAGAAAACAGCTTGACAATAAAATACGCCGTGCAGCAACACCCGAAATTGAGGCGGAGTACAAAGCCGAAAGAAGAAAGCTTTCGGGTGAGCTTGCAGTTGTCCGCGAGGATATTGCAACCGCAAAGGACATTGAAAAAGAGTCATCAAGACTTGTTCGCATCCTTGAAAATGAGTATGCACTTGAAGCAAAACAGAAAATCAAAAACAGAGAAATGGAGAGATAAATATGAATAAAGTTAATAACATTCAGGGCTTAAGCTATGTAAATCCTGAGGGAATTGTGCCCTTTGAAAACAACCCCTTTGAGGTAAGAGATGATGAGGAAATGAAAAGCCTTATTGAGAGTATAAGGGAATACGGAATCTTAACACCTCTTATAGTCAGCCGTCAGGGCAGACGAGGTGATGTGATTCAGCTTGTATCCGGTCACAGAAGATTATATGCTGCAAAGGAGCTTGGTCTTCAGGTAGTTCCCGTATCATATGTAACAATGACACCTGCCGAAATAGAAATTGCGGTTGTGGACAGTAATCTTCAGAGAGAACACATCTTACCGAGTGAAAAAGCAAAGGCTTATAAGCTGAAAATGGAAGCTCTTAAAAAGCAGGGTAAACGAACAGATTTAACTTCGGACCAAGTTGGACCGAAGTTGGCTGTTGAGAAAATTTCAGACGAGGATAGTGCATCTCAGGTTAAAAGATATATCCGCCTTAACAATCTGCTCCCTGAACTGTTGAAAATGGTTGATGAGGAAAGAATTGCGCTCACACCTGCAGTTGAGCTTTCTTATCTTACCGCAGATGAGCAGAAATGGCTTCTTGAAACTATTGAAACAGAAGAAGCGACTCCGTCACTTTCACAGGCTCAGGAGATGAAAAACCTATCTCAGGCAGGAATGTTGGATATGGACCAAATCTTTTCAATAATGGTAAAACCCAAGGCAAATCAGAAAGAGGTAATAAAAATCAAGATTGAAGTTGTCGATAAATATCTTAAAGGCTGTACTACTCCCAAAGAGCGTGAGGATTTTCTACTCAAGGCGTGTGAGTATTACAGCCGTTTTTTACAGCGACAGAGAAATAAAGACAGAGGTGCGAGATAATTCGCACCTTTGATAAGGAGGTCAAGTATGAGTAAAATTGATATAAATGATTTAAGTAAAAATCCTGATTACTGTTTTGCGGCTTTGAAGCTGATTGAGCAGTTATTCAGGGACGGGAAAATTCCCGAGTATATGTTCCGCAACATTTTAAGCGAATATGCGGACATTGTTGACGAAACTGAATTTGTAAAAGGAAACCACAATCAGATAAAGGAGGAATGTGCATGATAAATTCTGATTTCGGTAAACGCAGAGTTGTAATCTATGCCCGTGTTTCTACGGAGCACGAGGCACAGATTTCGGCTCTTGAAAATCAGCTGGATTGGTATGAGCCAATCCTTGCTGCAAGACCTGAATGGGAGCTCGTCGGCAGATATATTGATGAGGGTATCACGGGTACCTCTGCCGAGAAAAGACCGCAGTTTATGAAAATGATAAGGGATGCCAAACAGAAAAAGTTTGATATGATTATCACCCGTGAGGTGTCACGATTTGCGAGAAATACCGTTGACACTCTGCAGTACACAAGAGATCTGAAGGCAAAGGGTGTTGAGGTGTTCTTCATCAATGACAACATCAAAACCTTTGACGGTGACGGAGAGCTTCGTCTCACCATTATGGCGACTCTTGCTCAGGATGAAAGCCGTAAAACCTCGGTACGAGTAAAAAGCGGTCAGCAGACCTCGATGAATAACGGCACATTCTACGGCAACGGAAACATTTTAGGCTACAGAAGACATCAGGAGCTTCTGCCCGACAATAAGAAAAAGGTGGATTTCTTCATTGACCCGGAGCAAGCTGAAACGGTCAGACTCATTTATGACATGTATCTTGCGGGTAACGGACTTACCAAGATAAAGGAAGAGCTTGAACGCCAAGGCAGAAAAACTGCTATGGGTAAAACAAGGTGGTATGAAACCGTAATAGGTCATGTACTGAAAAACACCTTCTATTGCGGAATCATAACCTATCACAAGGAGTATACTCCCGACTATCTCACACAGAAAAAGATTAAAAATTACGGTGAGGTTGAACTGATACAGGTAAAGGGAAGACACGAGCCGATTATTACTGAAGAACAATTTGAAAGGGTGCAATTAATTATGGCAAGTAAAACAGCTCAGATGAAAAATCTTAACACCGGCAGAAGAAGTACAACAGGCAAAAGACCGAGAACAACAGTATGGGGAAAGCTCCTTATCTGCGAATGCGGTCACAGATTCAATACAAAGCTCTGGCGAAAAGAGGGCGATAAATCTATTATCGGTTATCAGTGCTATGACTCGGTGCGTACCGGGTCATACGAGAGCCGAAAGAAAAAGGGCTTACCCCTTGAAGGTATTTGCCGTGTGCCTATGATTCCCGAGTGGAAGCTGCAAATGATGGCAAATTATATTTTCCGCAACTATCTTTCTGAAAAGGATAAGGTGTTGGCTCTTGCAAACTCAATGCTAGAGGCTCACATTGATGACAAAGAGGATGATGTGGATTATGAGGCTATCATCGAGAAAAAGTGCAGAGAGATTGAACGGCACAGAACGAAGCTCAGTAATTTCATTGATATGAGGGCAGAGGGTGAAATTGATAAAGAATCTTACACAAAGAAAACTGCCGAGGTTAAAGAAGAGATTGCAAAGCTCTCTGCCGAGATTGAAGAGCTTCAGCTGAAGCTTAACAAAGAACCTGTAATTACAGATTACAAGGACAAGCTGACGGTGCTTCAGTATGCTCTCGAGCAGTACACAAATGCGGATGAAAAAGACATCCCCGAAAGTGTGATTGAGGCCTTTGTGGTGAAGATTGTAGTAAGGCAAGACGGCTTCGACTGGTATCTCCGCTTTGACGGCGACCCCAATCACCCTCTTCACATGAAAACCGAGGGTAAAAGAAGAAAAAACAGTTCTGTTTCTGTGGTTGGCGGTAAACTGCCAACCAAGCAGAATTGCGACACATATTGCTCTGGCAGAAAAACACTAAAAGGTTATAACGATTTACAAACTATCAATCCTGCAGTAGCAAAAGAATGGAATTATGAAAGAAATGGCGATTTAAATCTTGAACATTTCACAGCAAGCAGCAATAAAAAAGTATGGTGGAAGTGTAGTAAAGGTCATGAATGGCAAACTACAATAAACAGCAGAAACGCTGGGTGTGGCTGTCCTGTTTGCAGTTCCGAACGAAAAACATCTTTTCCCGAATATGCGATTGTATATTATCTCAAAAAACATGGTTTAGAAGCGATACACACATATAAAGAAAAAGGTTATGAACTTGATGTTTTTATCCCTTCAAAAAAAGTTGCAATCGAATATGATGGGTATCTTTGGCACAAAAATAGAACCAAACATGATTTAGATAAAAACCAAAAATGCTTAAATGATGGGATAAAATTATACAGAATTAGAGAGGGATTGCACCGGTTAAACGATAGTTCTTTGGATTATGTTGTTCACAAAACTCAAAAAGATTTATCCTTTGTGCTTGAAAAAGTTTTAAGTGAAATAATCGGAATAGGCATTCTTATTGACTTGAATAGAGATGCGATTGCTATAGAAAACTTACGGGAATTAACAGAAAAGGAAAATTCACTTTTGTTTTCCAATCCTGAAATTGCAAAAGAATGGAATTATGAAAAGAACGGCAATTTGAAACCTGAGCATTTTGTATCAAATAGCAATAAAAAAGTATGGTGGAAGTGCAACAGGGGGCACGAATGGCAATCAAAGATAAGTCATAGAAACAATGGAATCGGATGTCCATATTGTTCAAACCAAAATGTTTTAAAAGGCTACAACGATTTACAAACGCTTAATCCAATTTTAGCAAACGAATGGGATTATGATAAAAATGGTGAAATAACACCAGATATGGTTACTTTAGGTAGCACAAGAAAAGTTTGGTGGAAGTGCAGCGAAGGACACGGATGGCAAGCTGTGATAAACAACAGAAGCAAAGGACGCGGATGTCCATATTGTTCGGGCAGATACGCCATTAAAGGTAAAAATGATTTGCAAACGGTTAATCCAGTTTTAGCAAATGAATGGAATTATGAGAATAATAATGGATTAACCCCTGCGGATGTACTGCCTAACAGTGATAAAAAAGTATGGTGGAAGTGTAGCGAAGGACACGAATGGCAAGCTGCGATAGGTAGTAGGAACAGAGGAAGTGGGTGCCCAGAATGTGCGAGGGAAAAACGCAAAAAAACAACTTGACAAATTCTTCTTTTATTAGTTTATTTCAGTTGTTTAACGATTATCAGTAATTTAACGATAGGTTAGATATATTTTCTAGGCAATCAACTAAATAACACATAAAAAGCGTTGCAAAGGGGACAACATAATCCCAATTGCAACGCTTAATTCTTTTAAATGGCTTAAATACTATATAAAACAACGATACCACTATCAATACAAATTGTATCAATAGTGGTATCTGATTTGGTTGCGGAGGGAGGACTTGAACCAACGACCTTCGGGTTATGAGCCCGACGAGCTACCAACTGCTCTACTCCGCGATATTTAACTTTGGCTCTCTCAAGAGTGCTTTAATATAATACACTTCTTTTAGCTGTTTGTCAAGTGCTTTTTTTGATTTAGTTACAATATTTGTTTCATAGTTCTATTATATTTATGATTTTATAAAAAATGCATATGATTTTCAAATAAGTTGTTGATAATGTGACACCTTAACGATAAAATATTGTCATTACGACACATAAATGTGTGAAAAGGCGAAAGAATATGAAATATTATGTTGTTAAAAACAAAATTGAATCAAAGGAATTGAATGAAGATAATTATGGTATATGTTACTTCATGAAGACGGCAATAGGGAGTATATGCCTAATATTTCTGTTCATATTGAAGATATTGAGATTCCTATGGATAGGATGAATAAATATAATATAGAACTATGTCAGGCGAAAGAAATAATTGAAGATTTTAAATTTAATAAAAAATAATGTTTTTACTGCTTTAGGTTGTTTCGAATTTAAAGCAGTTTTTTTGTAATATTTTTCCTTGACAAGCCATAAAATTTCGTGTATTATAATATATGGTTAGCGGTGGCTAACTGTAAATTTAATCAAAATGTTAGCCTAAGCTAATTTTATGCAACATTTCAGGAGAAAACTATGAATTTGAAGGATGCAAAGGTTGGAATTGAATACATAATCAAGGACATCACAACTTATGATGATGAACTTGATGCCTTTCTTTTTTCACTTGGCTGTTATGCAGGTGAGCCAATAACAGTTATCTCACAGAAAAAAGGTGGATGTATAGTTTCTATAAAAGATTCAAGATATAGTATTGATAATCAGTTAGCACAAGCTATTTCAATATAAGTATAAATTTAAGGAGAATGTTTTCATGAGAATTGCCTTAGCAGGTAATCCCAACAGTGGTAAAACAACAATGTATAACGGCCTTACCGGCAGAAACGAAAAAGTCGGTAACTGGGCTGGTGTTACCGTTGATAAAAAGGAAAGTCCAATAAAGAAAAGTCTTTATAACGGAGAGTATGAACTTATTGCAGTTGACCTTCCGGGTGCGTATTCAATGTCACCGTTTACATCAGAGGAAAGTGTTACACGCGATTACATAAATACACAGAAGCCTGATGTGATTATCAATATTGTTGATGCTACAAATTTAAGTCGAAGTCTATTTTTCACAACACAGTTACTTGAACTCGGTATTCCTGTTGTTATCGCACTTAATAAGAGTGACATTAACGAGAAAAAGCAAACTGAAATTGATACAGACACATTGAGCAAAGCACTTAATTGTCCCGTTGTTGAAACTGTGTCAACATCGGCTGACGGACTCAAAGAAGTAGTTATTCAGGCAGTTTCTCTTAACGGTAAAAGTCAGACAGCACCTTATGTTCAAGGCGATGTTGATTTGACAGATAAAAAAAGTGTCAGTGATGCTGACAAAAAGCGTTTCCAGTTTGTCAATGAAATCGTAAAAATGGTTGAAACAAGAAAGGTCTTTACAAAGGACAGGAATTTTCAGGATACCATTGACGATATACTTACAAATAAATGGTTCGGACTTCCAATTTTTGCAGTTGTAATGTTCCTTGTTTTCTGGATTTCACAGGCAGGTCCCGGTGTATGGATTGCCGATTGGTTGGTAGGGATTCTAGAAGGTGTTCAGAGTTGGATTGCAGGATTTTTTGAAAATGCAAACCCAATTATATCAGCACTTTTAGTTGACGGTGTAATCGGCGGTGCAATTGCGGTTATCGGATTTTTACCGCTTGTTATGGTAATGTATTTCCTTATCGCATTACTTGAAGATTGTGGCTATATGGCGCGTGCATCAGTTGTTCTTGACCCGATTTTCAAAAGAGTAGGTCTGTCAGGTAAGTCAATCATTCCGTTTGTAATTGGTACAGGCTGTGCAATTCCCGGTGTTATGGCTTGTCGTACAATCCGTGACGAGCGTGAACGCAGAGCGACAGCAATGTTAGCACCCTTTATGCCTTGTGGTGCAAAACTTCCTGTAATTTCACTTTTTGCAGGTGCCTTTTTCGGTGACGCATCATGGGTTGGACCTTTGATGTACTTTGTAGGTATAGTTATCATTCTTATAGGTGCGTTGCTTGTAAACAGAATTACAGGTAACAAGGCGAAGAAATCATTCTTCATTATTGAACTTCCTGAATACAAAGCACCTTCACTTAAAAGAGCATTTTTATCAATGTGTCAGCGTGGTTGGTCATATATCGTAAAGGCAGCAACAATCATTCTTCTCTGTAATACAGCAGTACAGATTATGCAGTCATTCACATGGCAGTTTACTGTTGCAGAGTCAGCGGATGCATCCATTCTCGCTTCAATTGCAGGACCTTTTGCATATGCTATTATTCCTGTTGCAGGTGTTCTTTCATGGCAACTCGCAGCGGCTGCAGTTACAGGCTTTATCGCTAAAGAAAATGTTGTCGGAACACTGGCAGTATGCTTTGCAATCACAAACTTTATTGATACAGAAGAATTGGCACTTACAGGTGGTGCAAACGAAGTTGCCGCAACAATGGGACTTACAAAGGTGGCTGCACTTGCATATCTTATGTTTAACCTCTTTACACCACCTTGCTTTGCAGCAATCGGTGCAATGCGTTCTGAAATGAAGAGTGCAAAATGGCTCTGGGCAGGTATAGGACTTCAGCTTGGTACAGGCTTTACAGTAGGATATCTTGTATATCAGATTGGAACACTTATCACAACAGGGGAGTTAGGTAACGGATTTATCGGCGGACTCATAGCAGTTATTGTGTTTGTTGCAATTCTCGTGGCACTCTGCATCCGTGGAGACAAAAAGGCACAGAAAACTAAAATTCAAAGAAAAGAAAAAGTAAAAATAGGTTAAAAATATGGACAATATATTGATTATCGCCGTTCTTCTTGTAATCGTTGGCTGTGCCGTAGCATATGTTGTAAAAGAAAAGAAAAAGGGCGTAAAATGTATAGGATGCCCTAATGCAAAAACTTGCTCAATGGCACAAAAACAAAAATGTAATGGAATGTGCGATAGTAAAGATAATAAATAACAACTTTATGGTGGGGTTAATTCCCCACCTGTTTCTTTATAATCCAAATCATAATTTATCGGGGTGTTTAATAAGTGCAAAACGAAAAGTGCAGAGTGCAAAATGTCGGAACTGCGTTGCGATTGTAACGCCTCCCTCTGACGAGGGAGGTGGCAAAATCTTCGATTTTGACGGAGGGAGAGATGGTTTTACTGTTCACTAAATCTCTCCCTCAGTCTGCTTCGCAGACAGCTCCCTCGTCAGAGGGAGCCAAGAACACACAATCAGTTTATCCCTACAACCTCCAATTTATCTAACAGGTTAATTCCCTTGACTTTTAGCCCTTAAAATGATATTATTAACAAGCAAAATTTAATATGCGGATGTGGCGGAATTGGCAGACGCGCAGGTCTCAGACTCCTGTGGATATTGCTTCCTTGTGGGTTCAAGTCCCATCGTCCGCACCAAGAACACAATTGGCATATTTGTGCTGGTTGTGTTTTTTATTTGGGACTTGAACTCGAGAGGGTTTTGCCGTTAAGAAAATGATATAGTATATCATTTTTAGGCAAAAGCACAATGCGAATCCCTCATTTGCATTGTGAGATTAGCATTCAAGTCCCATCGTCCGCACCAAAAAAGAGGTTACATAGGTAACCTCTTTTGTTATATAAATTGGAGTTTGTCGGGATAATGGAACACCATTCCGCCCCATCTTTGAGGGGGCTGTCACGAGCTATGCGAGTGACTGGGGGAGTAACTCCCTCAGTTTCACTTCGTTCAACAGCTCCCTCAAGGAGGGAGCGGATGCAGGAGTGGAAGCCTGTCACTACGCGTGAACAAATCACCCCGATAAATTATAATTTTGTTGGAATGGTTATGTTTATCGTTTCGCCTTGTTACTGTTTGCAACTTTTTCTATCTTTTCTTGGTCAATCCATTCTTCGGTAAAACCGCAATTACAACAAATATATCTGTTTACATTCACAGCAGAAAATATAGTATTTCCTGTCAACACATTGTTACCTGACCCGTAAGCTCCCACATATCCGTCTATCCGAACAATGTTTGATGAACGGCACTTTGGGCAAGTTTTACTGTTTTTCATATGATTGCCTCCTTAATAGAATTATAAAACACAATTATCTTTGCGTTTTGCATTTTCCACTTTTAAAATGTACAAGATGTGTTTTGCCTAATATGAGCATTACAGCGGGGATAAGTACGAGCTGTAATATTATTCCCGGAACTGCTTTAAGGATTGCACTACTTAAAAACATTGAAAGTGTGAAGCCGTTGTCACCAAGTCCTAAGAGAAAACATTGAACTATGCCCCAGACAACTCTGCCACATACCATAGCCATTAACAGACATCGATAAAGGGACTTTATACATTTCCATTTTGCGTGGCTGAACAGATATCCAATTACAAAACCGTATGTAGCAAGTTCAAATGCCATTCCTAATGCAGACGGAAACATTACAGGCATTCCGAAAAGTGATGAACGGAGAATTGGAGTGATTGCACCTACTAAAAGTCCGTATTGTGAGCCACACACAAGTCCGCAAAGCATAACAGGAATATGCATAGGTAAAAGCATATTGCCGATTTCCTTGATTTGTCCTGTTAAAAAGGGGAGTACAAGCCCTAATGCAAGAAACATAGCAGACAAAACCAATTTCAATAAATTATTTTTCTTTGTTTCGCTCATTTGCCGAATTCCTTTGCCACATCTTTAAGTAATTTTCTGATTTCAAGGTGTTGTGGACAAGATTTTTCACATAATCCACATTCAATGCAGTCGGAAGCCTTGCCTTTACCTTGAGTATGAACATCTTCATAATAGTATTCTGCATTCCAATCCTTAAATTGCTTTCTGTCATTCATACAAGCAAAGATTTCGGGTATAGGAATGTTTTTAGGACATCCGTCAATACAGTAACGACAAGCAGTACAAGGAATTAGGTGCTGTGCGTTCATAATTTTACAAACCTTGTTTACTGCATCGTATTCTTCCTGACTGAATGACACAAAGTTTTTCATAAAACTGATATTATCGTTCATCTGGTCCATATCACTCATACCTGAAAGTACCATAAAAATGCCTTCAAAACTTGCTGTGAAACGAATAGCATAGCTAGCAGGTGAACCACCTTTGAGGTCATCGAGTACCTTTTTAGCCTCATCAGGCAACTTTACAAGACTACCGCCCTTAACAGGCTCCATAACGATAATCGGTTTGTCATGTTTACGACAGACTTCGTAACATTTTCTGCCTTCAACAGATTCGTCATTGTAGTCGAGATAATTGAACTGAATCTGTACAAATTCTACTTCAGGGTATTCTGTAAGAATTTTATCAAGTACATCTGCCTTGTCGTGGAAAGAGAGTCCCACATGACGGATTTTACCCTCTTTTTTAAGTTCAAATGCAGTTTCATATGCTCTGCACTTTTTGTATTTCTCAAAGTTTGTAGCATTCTGTGCGTGCATTAAGTAAAAATCAAAATACTCAACACCACAATTCTTTAACTGCTTTTCAAAAAGTGGTCTTATCTGACTTTCTTTCTTGAAAAATCCTTCTGATAACTTGTCAGCAAGGATATAACTCTCTCTCGGATGGCGAGAAGTAAGACATTTTTTGAGTGTTGCCTCGTTTCGCATTTCCATATATCCGTGAGCAGTATCAAAATAGTTAAAACCTGCCTCCAAAAAAGTGTCAACCATCTTTTTTGACTGTTCAATGTCAATAAGCGGACCTTTACGAGGAAGTCGCATACATCCAAAGCCAAAATTCTTTTTTACTTCAGGAAAATAGTTGTTCATAAGTAACTCCTTATTTTTTAGTACCACAAACCTGATACATTTTATCGTTTGAAATTATAATATCTACATTGAAATACGGACTTAAAAGTTCTGCTAATTCTTCACATTCAAGCAAAGCATTTGATACTTTACCTGCCGATTTCATATGAATTTCATCAAGTTCTTTTTTACTCATACCATGAGCAATACAAAATCTGCCACCGTCTTTTAAGTGCTTTGTTAGATTTTCAATAACTTTTACTGGTTCAGGAAAATGAGGGAAAGCATTATAAATCATAATAACATCAAACTGATTGTCCAATATTATGCTTTCAGCATCACCACAGATTACATCTGCTTGTGGGAACTTGCTTTTTGCAATTTTCACCATTTCAGGGGAAAGGTCAACTGCAGCAATACTTTTTATATTTCGTTCAAGATAAAAGGGGAATAATACTCCTGTACCGCAAGCCACATCAAGCACATTGATGTTTTCTTTTACACCTGCATTATTTAAAATAATGTCAAGTATTTCTTTGTCAGCAATTGGCTCATTATCCCAATTTGGCGCAAAATTATTAAAAAATTCTCTGATTGTTTCTTTGTTCATTTTATTTCTCGATAGCAGCAACTTTTGTATTGATTGCTCTTATTCTGTCATAAATTTCTTCGTCGAATTTCTTTTCTCGGTCATATGTATAAAGGCCATTCTGCTCCTGCTCAATATCATAAAGCTGAGTATAGCAGAAACCGAACATCTTGTAATTTTCCACGATTACATCGGTAAGCCCTACATATCTGTCTGCAAATTCCTCAGGAGTTTTAACATCTTCGCCATAACCCCATGATTTGATTGATTCGTCACTTACCCATTTGATTCCACCGTATTCGCTGATGAATACAGGCTCACCACGATAAGTCTGTCTGCCACCATTTTCAACAAGCACGTGCTGATAAAGATAGTCTTCCGTCATAAATCGGTCATAGTTATTCTTGAAAAATTCCACATCATAACTGTAATCGTGCAAGTCAAATATATCAGTTTTAACATGGAAATTACCACTTGTGTCAATACAAGGACGAGTTGAGTCAACAGCCTTTGTAAAGTCATAAACTGTTACAAGAAGCGGGTCATATTGAGGTCTGCCTTTGTAATTCCAAGTTTCGTTGAACGGACACCAACCAATAATTGCAGGATGGTTAAAGTCGCGGTCAATAGCTTCTTTCCACTCATTTAAGAATACATCAACACTTTTTGGATTTGAATAGTCAAGTCCCCAGTTAGCATATTCACCCCATACAAGGTAACCGAGCTGGTCGGCATAGTACAAGAATTTAGGGTTGAATACCTTTTGGTGAAGTCTTGCACCGTTAAATCCCAAATCTATTGAAAGAGTAATATCTTTAATTAAGTCTTCATCACAAGGGGAAGTGTAAATGCCCTTTTTATAAAATCCTTGGTCAAGGACAAGACGCTGAAAAACGCTCTTTTCATTGATAAGGAATTTGTATCCGTCAAGTCGCACATTACGAAGACCAAAATATGAATGAACTTTGTCTTCGCCATATGTAATCTCAAGGTCATAAAGACGACCGTTGCCCACTTCCCAAAGGTAAGTTTCGTCTAACTTAATCTGTAAAACCTCATTACCGCAAGCGTCTTCGACTTCTGTTTTGCCGACACTTTTACCGTCATAAAATGCTTCACAGGTAAGATTTTCCTTGCCTTTAAGTGCAAGGTTAATTGTTACAAGACCGTTTTTGTGGTCAGGATAAATCTTAAAGTTTTCAACATAATTCTGTGGTATGTATTCAAGATAAACACTTTGCCAGATACCTGTTGTACGGGTGTAGTCACAAGCATGACTCTTTTTCCATTCACTCTGTTTTCCGCGAATTACAAAAGGATGCTTAACATTGTCCTCGCAAAGAACAAAAATCTCATTTTCACCGTCAACACAAATATCAGTAATATCAAATCTGAAAGATGTGTAACCACCCTTGTGTCTGCCTGCACATTTTCCGTTTACAAGCACAGTTGTAAGGTGGTCAGCAGCACCGAAGCACAGAAACACACGATTTCCGTCTTTTTTGATATTTACAGTTTTTCTGTACCATACCATATTGATAAAATCTTTGTATTGAATTCCCGAAAGTTCACTTTCAACACAAAAAGGAACATTAATTTTATGTGTGTAATTGTTTTCATTTCTTATTTCAATTGCTTTTTTCTCATCAGTTGAAAACTTAAATCCCACTTTTGCCTTTTGAAATCCAAAATCCCACTGTCCGTCAAGTGACTCATAACTATCCCTTGCAAATTGTGGGTTTGAATGTTTTGCCATTTTAATATTCATAAATAATCACCAAAAAAATAATATCACAAATTTTCCTTTATATCAACACAGAAATAATTATTTTCTACAAATGGGAGTTTATAGGGACAATTCGTAATGCGTAATTCGGAATTCGTAATTAAGGGTCTGCGACGCAATTATAAAATAAAACCAATATGGTTTGTAGGGGCTGGCGAGTCTCACCTGCCGGTTCGGTCGGTGCTTCTGCTACGCAGAGGTGTCCACAGGACATCCGCACCCTCGACAGCCCTAATCAAGTGCACATATAAACCAACAACGGGTCGTCGAGACACCGACCCCTACGAATTAATCTTCCCGATAAATTATGAATTGAAAAGATAGGTTTTATTGCACGATTGCAAATTAGTTTTGCAGATGGCATTTATACATACCAATATGAGAGAAAAAAATAGCCAAGTGTCCTTACGAACACTTGGCTAATAGCCGGGCCTGTTTTTTGATTAGAGAATATATTTTACAAAGTAAATTACTGTGTTCAATACATTGTTAATGATATATTCAAGGTATGAAAGGGTATATGGCTCTTCAAATTCCCATTCCTCAGGTTTCAAAAGAGCACCGCACAGCGAATCGTCATATTCATATGGGTCTTGGAATGCCTTTGTATGCATCTTTACTGTGCAAAGGTGACGACAAGCCTCACGAAGAGCGGTACCAAAGCCGATAGGGTCTGCATAATATCGTGCAGTAACTGCTATAACATGAGACGGAAGATTAACTGCCCAAAGACCTGTAAGCAATGTGTCGTTACCGTTATAAACTGCGATAATAGGACTCATATATCCTATGCCGGTGAAATTCCATGAATAGTCTGAAACAACAAATCCGTCAAAGCCCCATTCGCCGCGAAGAAGGTCATTAAGGAGTGCTGAACTACCGCCACACCAGTTTGTGCCGATACGGTTGAACGCAGACATAACACCAAGGCAAGGTGATTCCTTAATCGGAATTTCAAAAGCTTTGAGATAGATTTCACGCATTGTCTGTTCATCAGCCCATGTGAAAACGCCTTCACGGTGAGATTCCTGGTCATTCATAACAAAGTGCTTGATTGTTACAACAAGACCTTCGGAATAACAGCCTGTGATTACTGCAGAAGCCATTGTGCCTGAAATAACAGGGTCTTCTGAATAATATTCATAGTTTCTGCCACCTGCAGGGTTTCTGTGGATGTTTACACCGGGAGCATACCAGATGTCTGTGCCGATGTCACGAGCTTCAATACCAACACATTTACCCATTTCTTCTGCAAGTTCCACATTCCATGTGCAAGCAACTGCAACCTCGCAAGGATATGCAGTACCGCTGTCCATAAATGCAATACCGTTCTGACCTTTAACACTTGAAGGAGCATCGTTATCCCAAGTCTGAGGAATACCAAGACGCTCAACACCGCGTGTGCCGTAACCACCGTCAATAACCATCATAACCATTTCATTTACTGTGAGCTGGTCAAGGAATTTGTCCATAAGGTCAGGATTTTCATAAACATCCTGGAGCATTATAGTTTCATCATAAACTGCACCTGTAATCGGAGCAGTACCTTCTGTTGTTTTTTCAGGAATTATATCAACATTCTTGATTTCGTCAGTTGCAGTAAGTTCTCTGAAAACAGGATATGTACCTTCATAATCAGCACGGGAAAGAACAGGGAAATCATTGTAAACATCGTCGAACTTGTTTGTGATTTCAACGCCTGTCTTGTTGTCGTACTTCATAATCTTATCTTCTGCCTGAACATAATCAAAAGAGTCAATGTGTTCTCTTACATTCTTACCGAGAATTATTTTGTATGTGCCTTTTTCAAGAATCCAAGCTTCATTGTTCTTGTGGTCGTAAGATGCCATATCCTCAATGTCAAATGAAACTGTGATTGTCTGACTTTCACCGGCATCAAGCATCTTTGTCTTTGCATAACCGCCAAGGCAGATAGCACTCTTTTCAATGCCACCATTATAGTATGGAGCACTGTAATAAAGCTGTACAACCTCTTTACCTGCTACATCACCTGTATTTGTAACCTTAACAGTAGCAGTAACTTTATCGTTGTCAAAGTTGTAGCTTACAAGTTCCTGACGGAATTCAGTATATGAAAGACCGTAACCGAAAGGATACTGAACCTTATCTTTAGCAAATGTTTCAAAGTAACGATAACCAACATAAATACCTTCAAGGTATTCTACGTAGTATTCGCCGCCGTCATATTCATTTGTACCGAAACAAACACCTGACGGATGGTCACTTACATTGTAAGCAACTGTGTCAGCAAGCTTACCTGACGGATTAACATCGCCTTTAAGCATATCTGCAACGGAAAGCATACCGAATTCACCCGGAATCCAGATTGCAGCAGCAGCCTTGATGTTTTCATATTCGTCAACAAATCCCATTTCAATAATATTTGAAATATTGAAAAGAACGATAATATTTTCGAAATTGTCATTAAGTTTTTCGATAAGTGCTCTTTCTTCGTTACTGATACGAAGAATATCTTCAGTAAGGTCAGTACCCTCTGCACTTGTTCGGCTAATCATAACGAGTGCTGTGTCAGAATATGCTTTTGCATTAGCCATAATTTCATCAGTAAGTTTTGAAACAGGCATTTCAGGAAGCTGACTCTTTGTAAGAATAAGACCAAGAGCATTGTTGACAACAGGATGACTTGTTGTAGGAATAGCTTCTGTGCCACACTCTTTTTCATAAAGCTTACGAAGCTCAGCATTATATTCAATGCCTTTTTCGTCAAGTGCATCGTAAAAACTTACAGGGTTTTCACTTGTGATACAACCAGAACCTGCACCGCCAAAGAACGGACAAACTGAACCAACACCAAAAACATTAAGTTTTTTACCGTCAAGAGGTAATATATTATCTTCATTTTTAAGAAGAACAATACCTTCTGCTTCAATTTTTAAAGCAGTTTTTGATGTTTCTGCAATAATGTCAGGGTCAATTCTGCCACTATAAGCAAAAGCACTTATGGTGCAGGTGAAAAGTAAAGTCAACACCATAAGAATTGAAATCCCCTTTAATAAACGTTTTTTCACAAAAATCCCCTCCAAAAAGATAATTTATATGTTAATAGTATATAAAAAACTATTGTATGTCAATCGGTTTTTGTGATATAATACACATGGTGATGAATATGTCAAATAAATATAATTGGGCAGTACTCGGTTGTGGAAATATCGCAAATGATTTTGCCTGTGAAATGAACAAAATGGGTGGCAAAGTCTATTCAGTTGCTAATCGTACTTATGAAAAAGCCGTAAATTTTGCTCAAAAATACAATGTTGAAAAAGTCTACGAAAATATTGATGATATTTTTACTGACAATAATGTGGATGTTGTATATATCGCAACTCCTCATAACAAACATATTGAGTATATTCTTAAATCCCTTGAAAACGGAAAACATGTGCTCTGTGAAAAGGCAATTACATTAAATTCTGACGAGTTAAACAAAGCAGTTGAACTTGCTGATGAAAATAATCTTATTCTTGCAGAAGCTATGACAATCTATAATATGCCACTTTATACTGAACTTGAAAAAATTATCAATTCAGGAAAACTCGGCAAACTCCGTCTTGCTCAGGTGAATTTCGGTAGTTTCAAGGAATACGATATGACAAACCGTTTCTTTAATATGGATTTGGCAGGCGGAGCATTACTCGACATCGGTGTTTATGCACTTTCTTGTGTTCGAATGTTTATGACAGAGTGTCCTGATAATATTCAATCTCAAGTAAAATTTGCTGAAACAGGAGCAGACGAGCAGTCAAACATTATTCTCAAAAATTCAAAAGAAGAATTGGCAAGCGTGACACTCTCTTTACACGCAAAACAGCCAAAGAGGGCAACAATTTGCTACGATAAGGGTTACATAGAAATTTTTGAGTATCCTCGCGCCGACAAAGCAACAATTTATTATACTGAAGATAATCGCACAGAAGAAATCACAGCAGGTAAGTTAGAAGATGCACTCTGTTATGAAATTAAAAATATGGAAAATGCCATCGAAAACGGTAAAAACACAATGCGACTCCAATACACCATTGATGTAATGAACATTATGACCGAACTTCGCAAACAATGGAATATGAAATACCCTGAAGAAAAATAAAAAAGCCTCCCTTGTTAAAGGGCGCGAGCATCCGGTGGATGCTGAATTAGCGCTGTCTGAGCCGGCAGGCGAGTAATGAGGGGGACCACCGTAGGTGGTGGAGGGATTCATTGTGAAATTTTATGGACTTCTCTTTATGGGGAGGTCCTTTTTTATTTTATTATAACACCAATTCCTTCACCGAATTTTCCGCCTTTTTTGATATATTCGACAGTGGACTTCTGTAAAGATGTTTTCTGTGGCAATTTATCAATAAAACCATAGTTTCCTGTTTCTTTTTTATTCTTCATTAAGTCAGAACCTTTGAATTTCTGACCGTAAAGCCAAAGGTATGTTGGCTGTGGGTCTTCTTTTTCCACAACGATTTCAAACATTGACTGGAATTTCAATATGTTGCTGTCAGCAGGCATAAAATTCTTATTTCCCGGATACAAAAGCCAACTGAAACACATATATTTATTGTCAGGGAATTCAGGGAAATACTCTTTGAAAAATTCCTGTGCCATATCAACTGATTTTACACAATCTTCATAAATAAGCTTTTCGCCACGAGGAATATGCATATTGAGAATTTTATCACCAAAATTAAGCTTCACACCATCGCGAGTCTTAGCAGGCTTAAAATACCAGATACACTTTTGATACTGAAGTCTGCCGATTTTGAAAATGCTCATATTCATATGGTGCATAATCCAATTAAGCTCAAAAAGACCGTCTTCGCCAGTTCTTGCTTTATGGTCGTCAATCCAGATTTTTATATCAGTCATAGTATCATAAAAGATGTCGTCACTAATTTTTTTTGCCTTGTATTTGTCATAAATTGTTGGCAAAAAGGCATAAACAAGACTGAGTTTCATCATAGGTTCTTGTTTGAGTGTAACTTCCCAATGCTTTTTATTACAAATAAAAAGGAAAAATTTAACTTTCTTTTTATTATCTTTTATGTATTTTTCCACTTTATTGGCTAGATCTTCACTTGGATAAATATTTAAAAATATTTCTTTTGAACGCTTAAAATCAATCATTTTTATTCTCCTAAACTTTGATATACACATTTTACCATAAAAAAATGAAAAATTAAACAGTAATTTTATAAAATTAATCGGCAATAATACTATTGCGAGGTGATAAAGATGAATAATCAGAACAACAATAACAACAAAAATCAGCAGAACAACAAAAACAATGCACAGAACAACAATAACAACAAAAATAACAACAATCAGAAGACTCCAACAAACAATCAGTGGTCAAACCAGAAAAACAGCCCTGATATGAAAAACAATAACAACAAACAGGGCAACAAATAACTTTTTTACTGCCTCCCTCTGACGAGGGAGGTGGCATTTTCGCAAGAAAATGACGGAGGGAGAGATAAGTTTACATAAATCAAAAAGGATGCAGGTTCATTCTGCATCCTAATTTTTTATTTATAATCTTTTCCGACAAGATATCTCCACGCTGCAACATATTTTGCTGCTGCTGTGGGATTTTTGCTTTTTACATACAAGAAATGCTCGGAGTCGATAAACATAAGTGATTGAACAGAAACATTGAGAACAAGTTTAAGTTTATCAATCGGCATAACGATTGTCTGCTTTGGATTAAGATAAAGTTCAAATCTATCTTTATAAAGACGGATTGTAGCATCGTCTGAAAGTTCAACGCGTTTTCTCTTAATCATTGTATAGACAATCTGGTCTTTTTCCTCAAAAACCAGACTGCCGTCAGGGGCATTAAGGACTTTCTGTTTCCATACAGGCTTCTGCCACTTGTCCCAATCAAGAATATTGTCAAAAACCAATTCTTTCTGTGATGGGTGGAAGAAACCATCTCTGCCGAATTCAAGTTGATAACCGCAATCGCAAGTAACATAATTACCCTTTGAATGCATTGTGCCGACCTGTTCGCAATGAGGACAAACGAATAAAACGCGTTCAATATGCTCTGCAAGGTTTTTACCCTTGTATATTCTTGGCTTTTTGCGTTGTTCTTCGTAAGCATTAACATAAATATCTCGTTTGATAATCTCGTTAACTTCTTCACCGGTCATTTTACTTAATTCTTCAGCAGAATATTCGCCCATAACTCTGCCACGAATAGGGCCTTTGCGAAGTCCTGTACCCCATCTGGGAGTATGGAAAAAACCGCCTTTTATGCGATAAGTTATAAGTGAAACACCTAAATTTTTTACAAAATCACCTGTTCTAGGTGAGAAAAATCCTGTTTCACCGTTTGGGGTAATTGTACCCTCAACGAAAATACCTGTGGGTACACCTTCGTCAGCAGCAGCCTTCATATCGTTAAAAAGAACAGACGCAGGATTATCTCTGCCCTTAATAATCCAACCCGATAAATCCTTAAAGAAGAATTCTGCCCAAGGATTAAGAATTGTATGGTCACCGGCAACAAATCTAATATATTTTTTCAAAGAACACATAATATAAATCGGGTCAAGTCCATCAGAATGATTGCCGATTACAATAAAATTCTTGCTCTTTGGCCTGTATCTCTTGACCTTTGCGTGGACAACAAGCAATACAATCCAAAAGAAAAGGACTCTGACAGTATTCATACAGATTTTATTCAAAAGAGTTCTTGCTTTCAAAAAGCATCACTTCCTGTCATTTTTAAAATACACAACTATTTTAAATGAATTTCATCATTGTGTCAACAAAAAGATAAAATTGAACATTGGTGTGTTGTTTATTTACTATATATTGTTGCAAAAAAATTGTAATTAATGTAAAATAAATGAAGTTGTGTTTGACAAATTGGAGTTTGTCGTTGAGGCTTCTCCTTGAGGAGAAGCTGTCTGCGAAGCATACTGAGGGAGAGATTTAGTGTGCAGAAAAACTATCTCTCCCTCCGTCAAAATCGAAGATTTTGCCACCTCCCTCGTCAGAGGGAGGCGTTACAATCGCAACGCAGTTCCGACATTTTGCACTCTGCACTTTGCGTTTTGCACTTATTAATCTTCCCGACATATTGTAATTTACTTCATTATTTTCAGGTGATGAAAATGGGCAGATACTATTCTTTAAATGAATATGTAAACGACCAGTTCGGTGAAAAGGTGTATAAACTTGCACTGGATTCTGGTTGTACATGCCCTAATCGTGATGGTACACTCCATACTCGTGGTTGTATTTTCTGTCATAACGGGTCATCGCATTTTGCAGAAACAGGAATCGACATAAACGAGCAGATTGAAAACGCCAAGAACCGAGTGAAAAATAAAATTAAAACGGATAAATTTATTGCGTATTTTCAAAGCTTCACAAACACATACGGTGACACAGAGAAACTTGAAAATATTTTTACAACTGCAATAAATCGTGATGATATTGTGGCAATTTCAATTGGTACGCGACCTGATTGCTTACCTCAAGATATTCTTAATATGCTCGAAAATCTTAACAAAATCAAGCCTGTCTGGGTTGAATTGGGATTACAGACATCAAATGAAAAGATTGCAGAATATATCCGTCGATGCTATAAAAATGATGTTTATGAAAAAGCAGTCAAAGACCTTAAAAGCAGAAATATAACAGTTATAACTCATATAATAATCGGTCTTCCAAATGAAACACCGAAAGATGTTTTGAACACAGTTGATTTTTCGGTAAAATGTGGTACAGACGGAGTAAAACTCCAACTTTTACATATTTTAAAAGATACTGATTTATACGAAGATTACAAAAATGGTCTTGTGAAACCGTTGAGTTTAAATGAATATATGGATATTCTTTTCAAATGTATCGAAAGAATACCGAAAAATATTGTTATTCATCGAATAACGGGTGATGCACCTAAAAAATATCTTGTTGAGCCACTATGGAGCGGTGACAAGAAAAAGGTGCTTAATACGATAAACAAAGAAATGGAAAAAAGAGATATAATTCAAGGGAAGTGTAGTATATGAATTGGGAATTCAGTTTACCCGTAAAAATTTATTTCGGTACAGATAAAATCAAGGAATTACCGAAAATCATAGAAGAATACGGATACAAAAAAGGTGTTCTCGTCTGTTCAAACACACTTAGAAAAAACGGTGTTGCAGATGAGATTATAAAGAACTGTAACGGTGTTATCGTTGATGTTTTTTCAGATATAAGACCCAATCCCACAACGGATAATGTTAATGCTTGTGTGGATGTTCTTCGTAAAAACAATGCCGATTTTGCAGTTGCTCTCGGTGGTGGCTCACCAATGGATTGTTGTAAGGCTGCTTGTGCTATTGCAAATGGTGATGACATTATCGAAAGTTATCACACCGGTGGAAAGCCAATAAACAAAGATGAAGTTATTCCAATGATTGCTGTTGCCACAACAAGTGGTACAGGTAGTGAAATTACAAACATTTCAGTTCTTACAGATTTGAGTAAAAATGTGAAATCCACAATGAATGACCCGCTTATGTACCCCAAGGCAGCAATTGTTGACCCGCGACTTACATTAAGCGTACCGCCAAAGGTTACTGCATCAACAGGACTTGATGTGTTAAGTCACGCACTTGAAAGTGTATGGAGTGTACTTCATCAGCCCATTTGCGAAAGTTGTTCCGTTCACGCAACAAAACTCGTATTTGAATGGCTGTATAAGGCATATTGTGAGCCTGAAAATCTTCTTGCCCGTGAAAAAATGGCAGAAGCATCTATTGTTGCCGGTGTTGCATTCTCAAATCCAAGAACAGCAGGAAGTCACGCTTGTTCATTCCCGCTTACAAATCTCTACGGTGTCCCTCACGGTGAGGCTTGTGCTATGACTCTCGACTTTTTCACAAGATATAATGCAGAGGCTGAAAACGGCAGACTTAATAGATTTGCACAGAATTGTGGCTTTAAGGATGCTTACGAAATGGCTGACAGCATAACAGAATTAAAAAAGAAAATGGAAATGGCTTGTACTTTAAAGGAAATTGGTGTAAAATCATTAGATGAGATTGAAACACTTACAAAAATGAGTATGACGCCACTTATGGAACGAAATATGATTCCGCTTTCATATGATGACATCAAAAATATGTATGTTTCAATATGGGGTGAATAAGAATGGCTATTTTGTTCATTGTTCTTTCTTTGCTCCTGATTTTGGTTGCAGTTCTTACATTTAACACAGTAAATGCATCAAAGAAAGCAAGAAAACTAAATGAATTCAAACCTTTTTATAATGACGATGAAATTAAATATTATGTGTCACGATTACAGAAAATGATTAAATGTAAAACTGTTTCTGTTAAGGATAGTTATGACGATACTGAATTCGCAAAACTTCGTGATGTTATGACAGAGCTTTTTCCCACAGTTCACAAATCAAGTGAAAAAATGACATTTTCAGACGACTGTTGGATTTACAAAATCAAAGGTAAAGACGACAGCAGAAATATTATGCTTATGTCACATCATGATGTTGTTGACGCGGCAGGTGAATGGGAACACGACGGTTTTTCAGGTGAAATTGCAAATGGCAAAATCTGGGGCAGGGGAACGGTCGACACAAAAACACCTCTTTTTGCTGAATTTTCTGCACTTGAAGAACTTCTTAATGAAGGCTATGAGCCGCCATGTAACATCTGGATTGGTTCTTCTCATAACGAGGAGCTTGGTGGCGACGGAATACCAACAGCACTTACATATTTTAAAGAAAACAACATTACATTCGAAGTAATTCTTGACGAGGGTGGTGCACTGATTGAACCACCACTCGGTGGAATGAAATGCGATAAATGTGGTATGGTGGCTGTCCACGAAAAGGGCAGAATAAGTCTTATCTGTACTGCAACTGCTGAAAGTGGTCATGCAAGTCTTACTTCCGCCACTACACTTACTCCTGTTGAACGAATGTCTGCATTTATAAATGAAATTACAACAAATGATGTATTTATCCGTCGTATTAATCCACAGGTTGAAGCAATGTTCAAGCATTTAGGACCTTACTGCGGTTTTCCAATGAATATGCTTTTTGCAAATCTCTGGCTTTTCGGCGGAATTATCAAAAAGGTAATGCCTAAAATCAATGCACAGGCAGGTGGTCTTATCGGCACAACTTGTTCATTTAATAACATTGATGGCAGTAGTGCATCAAAACAATGCACAGCAAAATCATTTGTCCGTCCTGTTGATGAAAAGGATTTCGAAGAAGACCTTAAAACATTCAAATCTGTTGCATCAAAATACGCAATAACTGTTGAAATGACAGAGGACAGTGAATATCACGGTCCTGCGGATATGACAAAACCACAGTTCGAATACACAATGGACTGTATCGGTGAGATTTTTCCACAGTATCCTGCATCACCGTTTATTCTTCCTGCAGGTACAGACGCAAGAACTCTTACTGATGTGTGCGAATGTGTACTTCGATTTGCACCGATTAAATTGTCAGCACAGCAATTAGCATCAGTCCACGGCGAAAACGAAAATATAGATGTTGACTCAGTTGCAAACTGTGTGGCATTTTATAAACATTATATTAAAAACTATAAATAAAGGGAGATAAATTATGAGTAATTGGATTGACAACAAAACAGTAATTATCACAGGTGCTTCAGCAGGTATCGGTAAGGGTGTTGCAGAAACACTTATTAAAAAGCATAACTGTAAGGTTATCGGTATCGCAAGAAGTCAGGAAAAAACAGAAAAATTCGTTGAGGAATTAGGCGAATATGCAAAGAATTTCTCATACAGACTCTTTGATGTATCTGTTAAAGAAAACTGGCTTGAGTTTGCAGAGTATCTTAAAGAAAATGATGTTCATCCCGATGTGCTTATTAATAATGCAGGTATTTTGCCAAAGTTCAATAAGACACAAAATTACTCAATCGAAGAAATCGAAAGAGTAATGAATATCAACTTCTATTCAGCAGTTTATTCAATCAAGGCATTGTTACCAATGATTCTTGAATCAAGCACACCGGCAATCATCAATGTTGCTTCTTCTGCTGCTTTAATGGCTCTTGCAGGTACTTCTACATATTCAGCAAGTAAAGCAGCGCTTAAGTCATTTACAGAGTCTTTAAGAGAAGATTTAAGAGGCAAATGCTATGTTTCAGTTATCTGTCCGGGCTTTACAAAGACAGATATTTTCCGTAATCAGGATTCAAACACAGCAAAGGGCGAAAAGATGATTAACGCAATCAGCACAGACTGCGACAAGATGGTTAAAATGATTTGCAACGGTATCGCAAACAAGAGTGAACTTATGATTTTCGGTTTCGATGCAGAGTTTATGAAGATTTTTGGAAGACTTACACCTGTACAGGGTGGACGACTTTTCAGCGTAGTAATGAAAATGTCAAAACTTCCATTATTCGACGCAGTGTTTAAGGACTAAAAAACTAAAATACTAATGGTAGGGGCGGGGGCTTGTGTCTCACCTGCCGGTTCGGTCGGTGCTTCTGCTTCGCAGAGGTGTCCACTGGACACCCGCACCCCGCCGATTTTATTTGTACAACAAATTGGAGTTTGTAGAGATAATGCGTAATTCGGAATTCGGAATTAAGGAACTGCGTTGCGATTATATCGCCTCCCTCTGACGAGGGAGGTGGCAAAATCTTTGATTTTGACGGAGGGAGAGATAAGCTTTACTGCTCACTAAATCTTTCCCTCAGTCTGCTTCGCAGACAGCTCCCTCGTCAGAGGGAGCCAAAGAAAAACACAATTAAAAGAGAGCGATAAATTATAATTTGACATTTACACAACAAAAGAGGAGAGTGAAAACTCTCCTCTGATTTTATGTCTTTGCGAAATTATAATTTCATTGCAACGTCCCAAGCACCCCAGATAACTGTACGGAGGTTACCAACTTTGTTAGCATCACCGATTACATGAACATGCTTTGATTTTTCTGCGATTGGAGCCGGCTTGTAACCAACTGAAAGGATAACGCTGTCAGCCTTAACATCAATTGTCTTGCCGTCCTTAGTTGCAATTGTAACACCATCATCACGGATTTCAGTTGTCTTGCTTTCAAGATATACAGGAACTTTGTTTGTCTTGAAGAAATCACGAAGATAACTTGTGTTAGCAAGCGCAACACCTGGAGTTGTGATAAGGTCATCCTGCATTTCAACGATAACAGGCTTCTTGCCCTGAAGATAAAGTTCATAAGCAATTTCACAACCTGTAAGACCACCACCGATAACAACTACATTGTCACCAACAAGGCTGTTGTCAAGAAGGAAGTCAACTGCTTCAACTGCCTTTTCAGCACCCTTAATCGGAATCTTGTTAGCAACTGAACCAGTAGCTACGATAACCTCGTCAGCACTGAGTGAAGCAATATCCTTAACCTCTGTGTTCATATGAATCTTAATTGCGTCATAACGCTTGATTTCACGGTTATACCATGCAATAAGGTCACGGTCTTTTTCCTTGTATGATGGAGCAGCTGCTGCAATAAATACACCGCCGAGTTTATCACTCTTTTCATAAAGGTCAACTGTGTGGCCACGCTGTGCACAAACCATAGCAGCTTCCATACCACCGATACCGCCGCCGATAACAGCAATCTTCTTCTGTTTCTTAGCAGGTTTGATGTTGTATTTCTTTGACTGCATTGTCTTAGGATTAAGAGCACAACGAGAAAGCCCCATTGTATCAAGAAGGTCCTGAGTATTAGCGTGACCCTTTGATGATGAGAAATTGAAGCAACCTGCGTGACAGCAGATACAAGGCTTGATTTCTTCGACTCTGTCTTCAATAATCTTTGTAATCCATTCAGGGTCTGTAAGGAACTGACGAGCAACACCAACACCGTCGATTTTGCCTTCTGCTACTGCCTTGGCACCAACATCAGGTTCCATTCTACCTGCACAAACAACAGGGATATCAACGAATTTCTTAATGTGAGCAACATCTTCAAGGTTACAGTTCTGTGGCATATACATTGGTGGGTGACACCAGTACCAAGAGTCATATGTACCGTTATCAGCATTGAGCATATCGTAACCTGCATCCTGAAGGTATTTAGCAGCCTTTTCTGATTCTTCCATGTCACGACCAACTTCTTTGTAGTCTTCACCAGGCATAGCACCTTCACAGAAGCCCTTCATTTTTGACACAGCAGAATAACGAAGAGAAACAGGGTAGTCATTACCGCAAGCCTCTTTAATAGCCTTAACAACTTCAACTGCGAAACGGTATCTGTTTTCAAAGTTTCCACCGTATTCGTCAGTACGTTTGTTAAAGAATTCAATAGCAAACTGGTCAAGAAGGTAACCTTCGTGAACAGCGTGAACTTCAACACCGTCAACACCTGCATCACGACAGAGTTTTGCTGTCTTTGCAAATGCTTCGATAATTTCGTGAATCTGTTCCTTTGTCATTTCAGGACAGATAATATCGTGAGCCCAACGAGAAGGCTGTGGACTTGGAGAAGCTAATTCGTGAGATGTATCAAGAATTGGCTTGATAAGAGCACGAGTAAACTTATTTTTGTGGAGAGGAGCAACGAGTTCAGTAATAGCCCAGCTTCTGCCCATACCTGCAGTCAACTGAATGAACAATTTTGCACCTGTCTTATGGATTTCGTCCATAAATTCTTTAAGTTCTTCGAACATCTTTGGATTCTGCCAAAGCCATTTTCCCCAGAAAGTATCACGAAGCGGAGCAATACCCGGAATGATAAGACCAACATTGTTGTTGGCTCTTTCCAAGAAAAGTTTAGCAGCTTCCTTGTCAAAATGGCAACCGCCGAGCTCAAACCAACCAAAAAGAGATGTACCACCCATAGGGCACATAACAATACGGTTTTTGATTTCAACATTACCAATTCTCCAAGGAGTAAATAATGCTTCATACTGTTGATTCATACAAATACATCCTCCTCAAAATTGAGCATAAAATTTTACATTATAAGTATATAAAAATCTTCATTTTATGTCAAGGTGATTTGTTAATAAAATAACAAAATAAACCGTAATAATTTCGACGAATCTGTTCTGTTTGCCTATAACGAAGAAAGTGATAAATAAGTTTAATAAATTATAATTTATCGGGATGATTTTGAATCCCCCCCTCAGTCAAATGCTTCGCATTTGCCAGCTCCCTCTCAAGGGTGGAGCCCAAGATAGCCTTCCCCCTACGAGGGTGCGGGTGTCCGGTGGACACCTCTGCGAAGCAGAAGCGCCGACCGACCCGGCAGGGGAGAATTAAGGTGGCACGAGCAAAGCGAGTGACGGAAGGGGGGATAAAAATGCAACGCAGTTCCGACACTTTGCGTTTTGCATTTTGCACTTATTCTCGATAAACTCCAATTTCTTGATATGTTTGTCATTTTGAGCGTAGCGAAGAATCTCTTCCGGAGTGAACAATAAAACTAACAGAGATTCTTCGTCGTTGCACTCCTCAAAATGACAAAAGGGACACCGATTTGATGTCCCTAAAAAAATGTTTAATTATAATACAAATTATCGTTTTTCTTATATGGCTCGTATGTTGCGTTTGTGCCAAGCTTACGGAGAGTTTCTTTGTCTGTATCGGAAAGCACAACCGTTGCGTGAACATCACAACCCTTGAGTCCCTTGATTGCATCAAGTGCCTGCTTTGCAAGTGGGTTCATAGTAGCGCAGATTGAAAGAGCAATAAGAATTTCGTCAGGATGAAGACTTGTATCCATCTCGTGCATTTTTGCCTTTAATTCTTTGATAGGTTCAAATACAGTAGGTGAGATAAGAAGAATTTCATCGTCGATGTCAGCAAGTGCTTTAAGTGCATTAAGAAGCATTGCGGATGATGAACTTAAAAGGTCAGATGCCTTGCCTGAAATAATTCTTCCGTCGTGAAGTTCAATAGCAGTAACGGGAGCATTTGTCTTTTCTGAAATATTAAGTGCAGTTGAAACAACAGGTCTGTCGTCTGTGCTTATGTTCAACTGTTTCATAATAAGCTCGATTTTATAAAGTTCACTTGAAACATTCTTGTTATTCTTTTGCTGAACAAGATAGTTACAATGACGACGAAGAATTTCTTTCTTTGATGCCATAAGCACAACATCATCGTCAATAATGCAGTTACCTGCCATGTTAACACCCATATCAGTAGGTGATTTATATGGAGATTCACCGTAAATTTCTTCAAATATTGTGTTAAGTACAGGGAAATTCTCAACATCACGGTTATAGTTTACCGTTGTAACACCATAAGCCTCAAGATGGAATGGGTCAATCATATTAACATCGTTAAGGTCGGCAGTCGCAGCCTCATAAGCAAGGTTTACAGGGTGCTTGAGTGGTAAATTCCAAATAGGGAATGTTTCAAATTTAGCATAACCTGCCTTGATTCCACGCTGATGCTCGTGATAAAGCTGTGAAAGGCAAACTGCCATTTTGCCACTACCCGGACCGGGTGCTGTAATAACAACAAGGGGATGAGTTGTTTCAATATAATCGTTTTTACCGTATCCGTTTTCACTTACAATAAGCTGAACAT
This sequence comes from Clostridia bacterium, assembly GCA_017399175.1. Classification (GTDB taxonomy): domain Bacteria; phylum Bacillota; class Clostridia; order Oscillospirales; family Acutalibacteraceae; genus Fimenecus. Next base: position 32,916 of record JAFQEE010000044.1, read on the forward strand.
CAAGAGGGTAGTTCTCGATAGGATAATGACGATAGACATTTATACCAAGATTCTGAAGCTTTTGTTCAAAAGCAGTAACAGATGGCTGGTTTGAATACTGAGTAAGCACAACACCGCCAACATAAAGACCAAATCCGTGATAAATGTCAATAAGACGAAGTACGTCAAGGTCATAGGTGATGCCAAGGTCACTACGGATTTTATTCTTTTCAATATCCTTTGCACAGATTGCGATAATGATTTCAGCATCATCTTTAAGTTGCAAAAGCATCTTCATTTTACTGTCAGGCTTAAAGCCGGGGAGTACTCTTGCAGCATGGTAATCATCAAAAATCTTACCGCCAAATTCAAGATAGAGCTTACCACCGAATTTGCTGATACGCTCCTTGATATGCTCCGATTGCATTCTGAGATATTTGTCATTGTCAAATCCTAATTTACGCATAATTTACACCTACAAAATATTTAAACATTACTTTCATTTTCTTGAGTTTCTGTTGGAATTTCATTCTCAACGCTTTCTTCAACTTTCACAACTTCCTTTTCGCTGTTGAGCCATGAAATTACAAGTGCATAAACTGCTGAAGCAACGGGTACACCTAAAAGAATACCTAAAATACCACCAAAGTTGCCACCGATTATTACGGCAACAAGAACAATAATACCGGGAAGACCAACTGATTTTCCCACGATTTTCGGATAGATAAAGTTGTTATCAATTGCCTGAAGAATAAGGACAAATATAAGAAAAAGAAGTGCCTTTAAAGGACTTTCCATAAATATGATAAAGCAACCGATAAACTCGCCGATAAGTGGACCTATAACAGGAATAAGAGCCGTAATACCGATAATCACAGAAACAACCGCTGCACTTGGAAAACGGAAAATACTCATACCGATAAAGCATAAAATTGCCAATATAAAAGCATCAGTAACTTGTCCTGTAATAAAACTTGAAAAAGAAGATGATGTAACCGAAGAAATTTTGATTGTATGCTCATATATTTTCAAAGGCAAAGTTTTCTTGAGCAATTTATTGGTAAAAGCACCTATTCTTTCTTTTTCAGCAAGTATATAAATTGCAACGATAAATCCGATTGCAAAGTTGGCAATACCTGAAATAACAGAAGATGTAACACCCATTGTGGTGCTTAAAATATCGCTTGTCTTGTCAAATGTAAATAACTTTTCAGCCATATTTACAACTGTGTTTATATCAATTTTTGGATTGTGAAGAATTTCTGTGCTGATGTCAAGTCCAAAACGGACAACAAGAGAGTCAACCCAAGTGACGAAATTTGCATAATATACGGGAACTTTTTCCACAATCAGCATAACTGAATCGTGAAGTTTAGGAATGATTATGAAAAGCAAAAGCACAACAAATCCAAGTGAAAGAAGTACGGTTGAAATAAGGCTTAAAGGACGAAGAAACTTATTGACATTCTTCTTTTTTGAAGTTTTTATTTTCTTAAAAACCTTTTCTTCAAGCACATTCATCGGGATATTAAGAATAAAGGCAAGACAAAAACCTATAATCAGCGGTGCACAAATTCCAAGAATACCCTTGAAAAATGAGCCGACTGATGATAAATTTTGTGAAAGTGTAAAAAGAACAATTCCAAAAGTAATTATTCCTAAAATCTTCTTTATATTTTTCTTTGATAAGTCCATATTACGACCTCTGTAACCATATTTTTTACAAATTCAATTATTGTTACACATACAATGAGTATTATATATTAAATTCTGATTAAAAGCAATACAACAAACGCATTTCAATGAGTAAAATTTATAGGCTGTTTTATGTTGAAAATATATAAAACAATTCAAAAGTTGAAGCTTGTTGGGGTGATTTAACTGCGCGTAGTGGCAGGCTTCCACACCTGCGTTGAAATCTCCCCCCCTCAGTCAATTTCTTGCGAAATTGCGAGCTCCCCCTCAAGGGTGGAGCCTAAGATAGCCTTCCCCTTGGAGGGGAAGGTGGCACGAGCAAAGCGAGTGACGGAAGGGGGGATAAAAATGCAACGCAGTTCCGACACTTTGCACTTTGCGCTTTGCATTTTGCATTTTACCGACAACCTCCAATTTGTTAAAAAAACAAAGGCGGATGCTTTCATCCGCCTTTAAAAAGGTTTTAATCAGTCTTTTTATTAAAGTAAATCATCAAAAAGGTGAATGTTTTTCTTCTCTGCCTTTAATTCACCATTCTGAATTTTCTTAATAACTTCAACGATTCTGTCGTTGATTGGTGTTTTGACATTATACTTTTTACCAAAGTCACAAACAACACCATTGATTGCGTCAACTTCGCAAGGTTTACCCTTTTTAAGGTCCTGAAGCATTGATGGTTCAATATCTCTGTGTTTCTTTAATGCGATAGGGAGAAGGAATTGAGCAAATGCACGTTTAAGAGCACCTTTCCAATAGAAAAGACCAACAATGTTTTTGCCCTGAACAGGAGCAAATTCAACACCTGAAGCGTGACCAGCATCAATAATTTCCTTCATACAACGAACAGCAACCTTTTGACCGTCCTTGTCTTCAGTAACATCACCGAAAACACCGCCCATAACTGTGCCAAGACCTGAGAAAGTAGAGTTGATAAGTAACTTTGACCAACGAGCACCCATAAGGTTTTCTTCTTCGTGAACAGGACACATCATTTCAAGTAAAGCCTTAACTTTGTTGAACTGTGCATCAGTAATTCCGTCCATTTTGCCCATATGGAATGAAAGTGAGTCCTTATCACTTGTGAGCTCGCAAACACCAGGTTCTACGAGTGCTGCACCCCATTCGACAGCACAACCCATTGTGTGTTCAGTACCTATAATTTCAGCAATTCCCGGTTCAGGAATACCATTCTGGAGAGTAACAACAACACCGTCATCAGTGAGAAAATCTTTAAGCATTGTAACAACTTCCTTGTTGAACAACTGCTTTGTAAGAAGAACGATAACGTCATATTTTCCTTCCATCATATCAGGTGTAATAGCCTTAACAGGAACAATCATATCAACTGTACCGATAATTTTGGCACCCTTTGTGTTAAGTGCTTCAACATGAGCTTTGTTGCGGTTAATAAGGTCAACCTGACCACCGTTTTTTGTGATGAAAGCACCGAGTACAGTACCCAATGAACCCGCACCATAAATAGCATATCTTGCCATAAAAACAACCTCTTTCGATTTGTTATATTTTTATCAAAGTAATTATATACCCTTTGTTACCATTTTTCAATAGGATAAAGTATTTTATATGTTCAAATCATAATTTATCGGGATGATATGTAATTAAAATCGAAACAAAAACCTTGTAGGGGCGCTTCACGAAGCGACCGTCCCAAAGTGTGTTGGTAA
>JAFQEE010000045.1 GCA_017399175.1 Clostridia bacterium
ACCATATGTGCCATAGGACAATCTGCAGTTAAATCAGGCATCAGCACCTTTTTATCCGGATTTAATATCTTTGCACTTTCACCCATAAAAGAAACGCCGCAGAAAACAATTATATCGGCAGAAGTTTTCTTGGCAACCTTTGCAAGAAAAAACGAATCGCCCACATAATCTGCTACTCTTTGCGCTTCTTCCGGTGCATAGTAATGTGCAAGTATTACTGCGTTCTTTTCTGATTTTAACTTCTCTATTTGTTTTTCCATCGTAAAAATTCACCTCATAAGCTGCATAAAACATTACTACATATGTTAACACATAACTTTACATCTGTCAACTTATCTGTAAACTTTTTCGGTTTTGCACAAATAAAAAGAGCCTTGGATAACAATTTCAAGACTCTTTCACGATAACTATTCATCAATAAGGTTGCCTTTTTTGACATTTCGTTCTATCAGCTCACTTGTATACTCCCAAATATCTTTAGAACCGAGCTGAGAACTTTTTTGGCGATTTTCAACCTGAGATTTTTTTATCTTATGTACCTTCCAGTCTTCTCCGTTATTGGAGTCATTAAGCAAAATCGGTTGAAAATTATCCATTACACGAGCAAATTTTGCTTCCGATGATTCACATGCTTCAAACTCTTCAAACAGTCCTTTAAGCTCTTGTTTTTGTTCTTCAGGAAGTAATCCGAAGATACGTTCTGCAGCCTTTTCTTCCCTTTCCTTCTGTGTCTCAAGATTTTTGGTATCATAAGCGTATGTATCCCCTGCATCTATCTCAACTATATCATGAATAAGAGCCATCATCATTGCTTTGGCAACATCAAACTCCTCATTTGCATACTCTTTTAAAAGATAAATCATTACTGCCATGTGCCAGGCATGTTCTGCATCATTCTCCTGCCTTCTGTAATCTGTTAAATGTGTTTGTCTTAATATGTTTTTCTCTTTATCTATTTCAAGAACAAAATCTATCTGTTTTTTTAACCTCTCTCTGTCCATTATCTCACTTCCTCTCAATATATGATATTATATCACATATTCTTTTTAATGTAAATAAAAGTAGTGTTCATTTTCATAGTCAGTGTTCATTTTCATAGTCATTGAAAATATTTAATATAACAAAATTGAAAAAATCACATATATATGCTATACTTTTTAATAATAAATATGGAGGTGTTTTATTATGTGTGATAACAACAAATTTTTTATCTGCGAGCATTGTGGAAATTTAATCGGTATGATTCACGATGCAGGAGTTCCAATGATGTGCTGCGGTCAGAAAATGACAAAGCTTGAACTGGGAACTATTGAGGCAAGCCACGAAAAACATATTCCTGTGGTAGAAGTTAAAGACAACATCGTAACTGTTACAATTGGTTCTGTAGAACATCCTATGACGGAAGAACATCATATCGTATGGGTATATCTTCAGACTGACAGAGGCGGTCAGCGCAAGTGCTTGGAGATTGGAAAAGCTCCTGTAGTTACATTTGCTCTTGCCGATGAAAAACCGGTTGCAGCATATGCTTACTGCAATCTCCACGGCTTGTGGAAAGCTGATATATAATTATATAATATTTAACCACGATACAATAGCTTGAGCCTCCGAGGACTTCTCCCCGGAGGCTCATTGTTTATTACTTACTTATTCGCTTCGATAAATCTGTGAAGAATTGCTGCTATTTCTGCACGTGTTGCATTGTCCTGTGGTGCAAGATTGTTATTTCCTTTGCCTTTTAGCAGACCAGCATTAACAGCCCAAGTCATTGATGAAAGTGCATAATCGGAAATTGCTTCATAGTCGTTATATTCACGGACAAGCATTCCTCCTTGAGTTACATCAAATCCCTTGTACTGAGCGTATCTGTGCATAATTGCTGCAATCTGCTCACGGGTGATATTGTCATCAGGACCGAAGTTTCCATTGCCGTAGCCCATTGTAATTCCGTTAAAGGTTGCCCACGCAACTGCATCGGAATACCAAAGACCTTTTTCTACATCTTCAAACCACTGTGCATTCTTCATTTCAGGCTCGCCTTCAAGTCTATAAAGAACAGTTGCGAGCATTGCACGTGTAAGCGGGACATCAGGTGAGAAGTGGTTTTCGCTTGTACCCATCATCAAGCCATTAATATACACATAGTCAATATCTGCTGTCGCCCAATGATTTACGGGGTGAACATCTACAAACTCTTTCTTTGCAGCCTGATTGATAACTGCCGTGCAGTCGCCGGAAACAGTAAGTTTAACACCGTCCTCTGTAATTTCAAAGTCGGTTATTTCTGTTTCTTTTCCGTCCTTGTCAGTAACGGTAACACTTGTTACATCTTCTGCACTGTCAACAGGGATTGTAACCTCTGTTTCCTTATCTTTCGGAAGGTCAATTTCGGTCTTTGTTTCGCCGTCAGCAGTAGTTTCCGTTGTAACCTTTGTTCCGTCCTTTTTGGTTTCTTCAGTTGTTTTGCTGCCGTCAACATTTTCGGTTGTAACAGTCTTTGTACCGTCTGTGTCCTTTTCAGTAGTAACGGTAGTTCCGTCTTCCTTTTCTTCTGTAACCTTTTCGCTGCCGTCCTTGTTCTTCTCGGTAGTTGTAGAGGTTCCGTCAGACTTTTCAACGGTTGTGGTAGTGTTACCGTCTTTGTCCTTTTCGGTGGTTGTTACTGTACCGTCTTTCTTTGTTTCAACTGTTGTAGTTGAGCCATCGGTATTGGTTGTAACCTCTGTTTTTGTGCCTGTTGCTTTGTTTTCGGTTACCTTTGTTGTAGAACCATCTTCATTCTTTGTGGTAGTGGTTGTTGTATTGGAAGAAGAACCACCACCGCTGGAAGAAGGTCTGTAAACATTAACAGTAACATCAAATGTCTTTTCGTTGTAGTTGTTTGTATCGGTAGGAGTAAATTTAACCTGCTTTACAAAATCACCTGTTTCTGTCATTTCATCATCAGGAGTTACCCAAGTGAAAGTACCTAAAACATTTCCGTCTGCGTCCTTAAGCTCCGCTGGAGTGATTGTAGAAGTAGATAATTTATTTCCACGTCTGATACGGCTTGCAGTCGGAATATTTTCACCCTCTATGATATGGTCTGCCTTTGCAATGTTCCATTCAAGAGTTTTTTCGCCTGTAAAGTTTCCGTTTGCAGTAACTTTAAGTGTGTAATTTCCGTCTGCCTTAACATTAGTTGCCTTGTTGTCTGTTACATCAAAGGTAACTGTAAATCCGTCAAGCGTAACAGTTACATTCTGTGTCTGTTCTGCTCCGGTATAGGTAAGTG
>JAFQEE010000046.1 GCA_017399175.1 Clostridia bacterium
TAATGTACCTATAAACAAATTATTCGATTTTAGGCAATAATTATAAAAAATAATATATTTTTTCAAAAAAATGCTTGACACTACCGTTTTCCTTTGTTATAATGTCTCTTGCGTTCGAAAGAACGACCGATATGCGAGAGTGGCGGAATCGGCAGACGCGCACGTTTGAGGGGCGTGTGGTAATCCCGTACGGGTTCAAGTCCCGTCTCTCGCACCAAAAGACGATTCTTTTGAATCGTCTTTTTTTGTTAGTTGCACTTAACGAGGTGATACATATGCAAAAACTTTATAAAGATTTCTTCTCTGTAATCAAGGTTGCACTTACTGATGAGCCCGTAGTTCTTTGCGACGATATTGATTATGAAAAGCTTTTTCTCCTCAGCAAACAGCACAAGGTTGTACCGTTGATTTGTCACGGTTTATATAAAGCAAAGGGTAATTTCCCTGAACTTGATATGTTCAGAAAGTATACATTCTTTATGCTTGGTCGTGACCAGAATCTTGTAAGCTGTATTAAGAAAATCGAAAATATTTTTGCTGATAATGGTATTGACTATATGCTTTTAAAGGGTGCATCTGTTAAACGACTTTATCCCACATCCGAATGTCGACTTATGGGGGACGCTGATATTCTTATAAAAGAAGGACAGTATAACAAAATTAAAGAACTTATGCCTACCCTTGGTCTTGTTGAAAAAATTGAATCCGACCACGAGTTTATATGGGCAGGTAAGGGCGGAATCGTAATCGAACTTCACAAGCGCCTTATCCCATCATACAACGATGATTATTATGCATATTATCGTAACCCTTGGAAAAAAGCGGTCTTTAATAGCAACCACAGTTTTTCTATGACAAAAGAGGATGAATACATATATCTTTTCACACATTTAACAAAGCATTATCGTGACGGTAGTGCGATGCTCCGCCCGATGATTGATATATGGCTTTTTAAAGCAAAGCACACTCTCCTTAATATGAGTTATATAAACAAGGAACTTGAAAAACTTGAATTAACCACATTCCATAACAATATATGGGACACACTTGATGTGTGGTTTAGTGGCAAGGAAGAAACTGAACTCACAGAATTTATTACAGAAGAAATTTTTGATGTTGACCGCAAAGCGCGTCTTGATGCCGCTAATGCTGCACGAATAAGTGCTCGTTCAGAGTCCGTTGCTTCAGCAAAAAAGAAGACTCTTCTCAATCTTATATTCTTACCACTTCCGATAATGAAGACAAAATTCCCAATATTGGAAAAATTGCCTTTCCTTTTGCCGATTATGTGGGTTGTAAGGTGGATTGATGCCATATTCCACAAAAAGAAATCCATAGCACACGAAACAAATCGTTTAAGCAAGATGGACAATGAAACCGTTGATGCATATAACAACGATTTGAACAAGGTAGGATTGAAATATAACCTAAAAAAAGACGAATAATCCTTTAAAAGACAGTACATTATGTACTGTCTTTTTTCAACACTTTATAATTTTGTGTTTTATTTTTCTTTTACGGGTTGAAATAGGTAGTTTTTCCGTGTTATAATCGCAGAAACGGGAGGTTATATTTATGAAAAAACTTTTATCTTTTATTTTAGCAGTTATTATGCTTTTCACTGCGTGTATACCTGCATTTGCCTGTAAAGTAGGCAACACAACATACGACGACAACCTCGAGGAATTACAGGCACAGTTTATTGCGGGTAAGGGCCCTGAAACAGACGGCTACACCATTGATTACAGATATTTTTCACCTGTAAAAGACGGTGATACAACAAAATATCCTCTTGTAATCTGGCTTCACGGCATGGGTGATGGTGCATATGAGGGTAAACAGGTAACTGCAAGTGATATCGCATTCTGGACATCAGATGATTTCCAGTCACGATTCAAGGACAGCGAAGGTGCGTTTATTTTTGCTCCTCGTTCACTTGAAGAGAATAGTATTTATTGGTCAGATGCTCTCATTTTCCCATTAAGAGCTGCTATTGACGATTTTATTGCACAGAATAAAGACAACATTGATTTAAGTCGCATTTACATCGGTGGTTATTCAATGGGCGGTAAAATGACACTTAAAATGGCTGTGGCTTATCCTGACCTTTTCGCCGCCATATTCCCTATCTGTCCTGCATGGACACCATCAACTGATGCATTAAAACTTATTGCAGATATTCCTGTGTGGATTACAAGTGGCAAGCTTGACCCATTGGTTAACTATTTCTTTTCAGTTACACCTTTGTGGAAAAATATGATTGCGAGTCACAACTCCCCTGCTGACTGTCGTTTCTCATCCCTTACATTCGTTAAATACCCAAGTGGAAATCCAACATCAAGTTCACACCATTCCTGGTTTTCAGTAAACTATGATATGTTCAGTTCTGATAATGGTAAATATCCTTTTATGAAAACTGTGGATGGAAACGGCAACAAGGTTACACTCACCTTCCCTGATGGTATGATTTCATGGCTTTCAAGCTACACAAGTGATTACGATGGCAGTGTTGCTACCGATAGTGGAAACCAGCAAGCACACCAAAGTGGTGAAGGGCCTTTCGCAGTTATTCTTTCTGCCTTTGACAAAATTCTTGCCATACTCTAAATTGTAAATTATTATAAATAAAACAATAAACCTCACAGGACACTCAAATCCTGTGAGGTGTTTTTGTGTGATAAATTGGAGTTTGTCGGGATAGTTAATATGATAAGCGTAGGGCGGGGGCTTGCTCCCGCCGTTTGAAGTGCATAGGATAATCAGGTTTCGGCGGGAGCAAGCCCCCGCCCTACATTGTTTTCGGTTACCCCGATAAATTATAAATTGTCAAACAAACTATATCTTTTCACCTGTTGTTGCATTTATAACATCTTTAAATATTGCACGATAATTGGTTGAAATGTATTTGTCCACATGAAGTGAACCGAAATACCATTTACGGAAACTGCAATTCTGCGCAAGTTCTTCAAAATACGCATTAAGGGCACTTACACGAAATTCTGACGGGTCATTAAGATTCAAAAAATTCTTAACTTTAAGTGGTGGCTCGTGAGTTATGATAATATCCATATCATAACCTGCAATTTCAAGGTTTTCTGCACCTTCAAGCAATTCTTCCTGTGTTGGGAGTTCATCCTTTGACCAAGCATTCACATCACGACGGATATCAATATCGGCACTTTCTCCGCCACCCATTGTGAAAACTTTTCTACCCTCTATTTCATAAACCTGACCACGCATAAGGTGATAAAGATTACCATAAATCTTGTGAACCTTACCGCCGTTCCATTGGCTGACTTCGTAATTATTGAGCAAGTCAAAATTTTCGTGAGTTCCGTCAACAAAACAGATGTTATATTTTCGTTTTCCCAAGGACATAATATAATTTTGTTCTGCTGTGGTATTTTCCCACAAAAATCCAAAATCTCCGCAAATAATAAGAGTGTCACCCTCTTTTAAGTTTTTAAGCTTTAACCACGATAATCTTTTTCTGTCACCGTGAATATCCCCTGTAATATATATCATTTCTGGACATCCTTTTAAAAAAATTCTTTTTGCTTATTGGATATTGTTGTTAATTGTGTTATACTTTATTATATACAATTATCTGTATTTTTCAAGTAGGTGATTTTATGAAGAAATTTTTATCGGTACTTCTTGTTACTGTTATCATAATATGTTCATTTTCAATTAGTGCAAGTGCATCATTTAACTCTTTGTTAGAAACTGAAGCTGAAATTGTGTTGCTTGTCAATACTGACAGCGAAACAGTTATTCTTGATAAAAATGCGGACAAGCGCACTGCTCCCGCATCTCTTACAAAAATTGTTACCTGCATGCTTGTACTTGAAAACTGTCCTGATTTATCAGTACCGGTTACTTGTAAAAGAGAGTGTCTTAACGGACTCTATGCACAAAATGCTGCAACAGCAGGTATTCTACCCGGTGAAACACTTTCAATCCACGATTTGCTTTATTGTCTTATGTTGCCGTCTGCCGCTGATGCTGCAAACATTCTTGCCGATTATGTTGGCGGAGGTATCGACAATTTTGTTGTTATGATGAACGATTTTGTAGCAAAATTAGGTTGCAAAAACACAAAATTTGTTAATGCTCACGGTCTTGACAGTGACCCTAACGGCTACACAACTGCAAGGGACCTTTATAAAATCACAAAATATGCATTGAAAAACAGCACATTCAAGGAAATTACAAGCACACTCCGTTATGATGTTGAACCAACTGAAAAGTATCCTCATACAAGATATCTTCACAACACTAACAAGATTATGAATCCGGGTATACGCGACTATTATCACAAGGCTGTAACAGGTGTTAAGACAGGTACAACCGATAAGGCAGGTCGCTGTGTTATTACAACAGCATCACAAGACGGTTACAATTATATGCTCATTGTTATGAAAGCACCGCAGTATGACATTGACAATGACGGTGTTGAGGAAAATGTCGCTTTTACCGAAAGCAAGAAAATTTATAACTGGGCATTTGACAATATTGAACTTACAAAAATTACGAATACAACTGATGTAATAACAGTTGTTGATGTTAATTACAACAGCAAGGTTGACCATGTAAGACTTCTTCCTGCTGAAGAATTATCGGCTCTTGTTCCAATCGGCACAGAATCAGGCAGTCTTATTGTAAAACCAATTGAGGACAAAACTCCAAAATCAGTAAATGCACCAATCAAAAAAGGTGATGTTCTTGGTGAAGCAGAAATTCTTTACGGCGAGGATGTTGTTGCAACCGTTGACCTTGTTGCGGGCGAAGATATTGACCTTAATATTTTCCTGCTTATATTTGGTGTTATCAAAAAACTGTTCTCAACAACAATTTTCAAAATTTTATTTGCGTTACTTGCAATTCTCGTTATAATTTACATTCTTCTCATAATCCGCAAAAACAGAATCAAGGCAAAACGAAAAAAAATCAGAATGATAAAAGGATAAAATAATATGAAGCTTTCTTTAATCATCCCCTGCTATAACGAGCAGGACAACATATTCCCATTCTTTGAAGCAACTGCAAACGCATTCAAGGAATTACCAAAAACAATCAAATCCCTTGAAATGATTTTCATAAACGACGGTAGTCAGGACCTTACATCACAAAAACTCAAAGAGCTTTATTCGTCATACCCGTCTGTTGTATCTATTGTGGAATTTTCAAGAAATTTCGGTAAAGAGGCTGCTATGCTTGCAGGTCTTCGTCACGCAACAGGTGATTTTGTCACAATTATTGATGCAGATTTACAGCAACGCCCTGAAATTGTTGTGGAAATGGTCAAACATCTTCTTGATAATGAAGATTGTGATATGGTTGCTGCATATCAGGAAAAGCGAAACGAAGGAAAATTCATTTCATTTATGAAAAAATGTTTCTACAAGTGCATCAATATGACAAGCGAAACAGAGTTTTTCCAAGGTGCAAGTGATTTCAGAACTTTTAGAAAAAGAGTTGCCGATGCAATTCTCTCTTTACCTGAATATTACCGTTTTTCAAAGGGTATTTTCTCGTGGATTGGTTTTAACACATATTATATGCCATACACAGCAGAAGAACGCCATTCAGGTGAATCAAAATGGTCATTTTTCAAATTTTTCAAGTATGCCCTTGACGGGATTATTGCATTTACCACTTTACCGTTAAAGGTTGCTACTGTAAGTGGATTTGTTATTTTCCTTGCATCAATCGCCTATATGATTTTCGTTATTCTTAAAAGAATTATTCTTGGCGTTGATGTGCCCGGTTACGCAACAATAGTTGTTCTTATTCTCTTCCTTGGCGGATTACAGCTACTCCTTTTAGGTGTTGTGGGAGAGTATATTGCAAGAACATACATTCAAGGAAAAAACAGACCCGTTTATATTGAAAAAGAAGTTTTAAAGGCAAAGAAGATATCCTATGATGAACAAGATAATTGAACTTTATAAAAAGCACAAGGAAATAATTAATTATGTCATCGTTGGCGGTCTGACAACCGTTGCCAGTATGGCAATATTCTATGGCAGTACTTGGACTTTTCTTGACGGTCATGACCCATTCCAGCTTCAGGTTGCAAATGTACTTTCGTGGGTTGGTGCAGTTTTATTTTCATATATTGCCAACAGACTTTTTGTTTTTGAAAGTAAAAACCCGAAAATATTTAAAGAGCTGATTGCTTTTGTATCATCAAGACTTGTTACACTTTTACTTGATATGGGAACAATGTTTTTACTTTCATCCGTGCTGCACATAAATTACAATTTTGCAAAAATCGTTGCTATGGTGTTAGTCACAGTAGGTAATTATGTGATAAGCAAGGTTTTTGTTTTTAAAAAAGGGAAAGAATAAGGGGGACTTAAAATGTCAAATGTTTATGACATTCCAAGAGCAGAGTCACCAAAGGATGTAGGTGTTTCTGCAAAAGTTGTTAAGGACTTTTTGAATGATGCAGTAAAACAAGGCTATGAGTTACACAGCCTTATGGTTATCCGTCACGGCAAAGTGGCTGTTGAGTGGTATAACGAGCCATATAACAAGGACACACCACAATCTGTTTATTCAATAAGTAAATCTTTTACATCAACTGCTATCGGCTTTGCAATAAGCGAAGGTCTTATCTCTTTGGACACAAAGCTTGTTGATATCTTCCCTGATTATCCGCCGAAAAAAGCTGATGAACGATTTGAAAAACTTACTGTAAGAAATCTTTTAAGAATGTCATCGGGTAAACAGCCAAGTTTTCTTTCCGACAAGAGCAAAATTGATTGGATTGAAGATTACATAAACTCACCTTGGGTGTTTGAACCCGGCGAAAAATTCCTTTATATTAACGAAAACATCTTTATGCTCTCTGCAATTATCAATCGTGTTACTGGTATGAGTATGCGAGAATACCTTGAACCTCGTCTTTTTAAGCCACTTGGAATTGATTTCCCATTCTGGGAAACTGACCGAAATGGTATTGAAGCAGGTGGCTGGGGACTTTATATCAAAACTGAAGATATTGCTAAACTCGCTCTTTGTTACCAACAGAAAGGCAAATACAACGGTGTTCAGGTTATCCCTGAAGAATGGACTGTTGAGGCAACAAAGAAACAGATTGATAACGAATATAACAGACCGGGTACAGATGCATCATTTGGTTACGGATATTGCTTCTGGAAAAACAGCATTGACGAGGACTCTTTCCGTGCTGACGGAATGTTCTCACAGTTTGGTATAGGAATCCCACAGTATGATGCAACTGTTGTTCTAACATCTGCTGTTACCGATGAAACAGGCTGTCTTGATTTCCTTTTCAAGTATTTCCCAAAAGCATTCCAAGAAACTGACCAAGAAACTGAAACAGTTGAAAACACAATGGTTGAGCATCTTTTCACAAGTGACCGTTCACCAATGGAAGATGTAATAAAAAACAGATACATAAAGTTCCGAAAGAAAATTCTTCTTAACCTTACAGGTTTCCAGCTAAGCGTTCTTCCTATGGCTGTTACATATATGCTTACTGATAAGCCGGGTAACATCGATATGGTCAAATTCGATTTTTGTGATAAAGAATGCACAATGAAATGGTCAGAGGGACTTGAAACAAACATAATTGTTATTGGTCTTGACGGAAGATACCGTTATTCAAAAATTACTCTCGGTAATATTGATTTCACAGTCTGTGCAAACGCAATATGGCTTGATAACGAAAGTTTCCTTGTGACAATAAGACCGATTCAGACTGTCGCAAAGAGAAATCTTATTTTTGAATTCCATCCGAAAGACAAAGTTGTTATGATTCCGTCAAGTTCACCGTCAGGTGCTGAAATTCTTAACAACTTAACAGGCTTCTTTGAGCAGATGATACCAAATAAGACCATTCTTAACCTTTTCATTAAGGTAATGACCTTTGCACCAAAACTTATGGAACCAAAGCACTACGGAAAATTTATAGAGAAATAAATAAAAAAAATTACTCCACTTGTTAAAACTAACAGGTGGAGTTTTTGTTAAAATATTTATCTTATTCTCTCTAAACCATCAATTAATGTAATGTGGTCTGTATAGAATTTGCGTGTTTCTTCAGTTTTTCCGTTCATACCGATAACTGCACCATGGTCGCCCTCTAATGTAGGGAACACATACCAACGACCGCATTCTAATTCTTCAAGACCTGAATTGTATTCCACATAAGTATCTCCTGTGGGGTACTGTGCAGAAACAACATTTACAAGTCCGTCATTCGGAAACCAACTGTCATCAATTTTGATTGTCGCAGAAGCACTTGTATCTGTATATCTGCCAATCAATGTGGCAATCGGCATAAGCACCACCATTGTTGATGAAATCGGTATCTGATGATTTGAAATCGGTGACTTTTTAGTTGTGTTGTATGCGTATGAGAAATAATACACACTATCAACCAATTTTATACTTTCATTCAGTTCCTTTGCACCGTCAGGTGATAAATCATAAAAAGCGTTGTCTTTTCCGTTGCTGAAATCCCCATTCACAAGTGAAATAGTGTCGTCTGTTCCCGACTGAATTCCAAAATGCTCAAGCTGGAAATCAATAAGACTGCTGTTATAAAGACTGCCTATTCCACCCGTTGCAAAAAGCACACTCAATGCAGTTTCAACAAGTTTACCTTTATCCACAACATAAAACAGAGTTGAGCCGTTATGCGGTGAACAAAGAGTTGTAACGCTGTTTACATACTCGCCTTTTCCACCCTCGAACAATGGTGAACAATCATCAGGACTTGCTTTCTTTTCCGCTTCGTTACCGTATTCAAGAAGACTTGTTAAAAGACGAACTGTATTACCACCAAAGGAATGACCTATGAGATTAATTTTTCTTGTCTGTCCGCCATCAGTTTTTGTTCCCCAGTTTTCTACAAGCGGAGTTGTGTATGTTCTTCCAAATCTTTCGTGACCATGCTCTTTACTGTGTGCTTCACCATAGTCAACTGTTGTACCCATAAGCTGTGCATAAAGTTCACAAGCTCTGTCCCAAGCACTTGAAAAAGGGCCTACGGTTGCCTCTTTTACAAGATAACCGTTTGAACGCAAATGTGCTGAAATACTGCCTGTTGTTGAACCCCAGTATGGTGTAATGCTGTTCATTCCTGCACTTTCGCCCCAGCCACCCATACCGTGTACGAGCACATATGTATAGTCAATGGGTTCTTCCGTTAATCTTGCCCACATCTTTTTGTAACCGCCAAAAGGTATAGGCAAGACAGCAGCAATCACAAGACATATCGCAAGAATTGCCGCCAATGTTTTTTTCGCACTGAATCTGTCATTTTTCACAGTCTGTTCCCACCTTTTCGTTATTTTTTAGGGAAAGGTCTTTCTTTTGCCGTAAATTCAAGAGTATCAATTCTGATGATACTAACTACTGTCGTAAGCTTGTCCTCGAATGTGAAATCCTTGCCTGTCTGTGTCTTCATAAGACAAGACAATGCTGACTTTTTCTCCTCAACATCTTCCACAAGAGTAGCAAGTCCTCTGCCCATAATTGAAGCATATGTAATACCGTATTTGCAAGCAACTTCGCCCTCAAAAGGTGTAATATCACAACACATTTCAAAGAAAACTTTTGGGTTTGCTCTTAAAACATCGATTTTTCTTCCATGCTTTGCGCCGTGAAGATAAAGTGTAAGCTTGCCGTCCTCGAGTGTATATCCGTAATTCATAGGAACAACATAAGGCTCGTCACCGTCAATCATTCCAACATGTACAACTTTTGATTTTTCAAGGATTTCTATAATTTCATTAATGTCCGTAACCTGTTGCTCTCTGCGTGTCATTCCATTCATATTAATACCCCTTTATATAAGGCTGAAAAGCAATTTAAAATAACTTAACACCATAGATATAATTCCTTTGATAAAAGTTATAATGTGTTGACCTGATGTAAACAAAATGCTTGTTGGAAGCTCCTTATAATCTTCATCAACAGTATTTCGCTCCGTCTTTTTAATAGCATAAGAGTCGATTAGTGTTTTTTCGTTTGTTTCATCGTCAACCATATATGCCTTGTAAACAAAATGCTCACTGTCAAGGCTTACTGTTGCGAAAACTCCTCCGTCATGTGTATCTCTTGCAACCGCTGAATTCTGGAGGATTGGCGGAATTGCATCTTCATTCACACCATATCGTTTTGTTCCTGCTGTTGACGGTAAAATATGAGTTGTTCCGTCAGGATTAAGTGCAAATGTTGTTGATTCACCGTTCCATACTTCTGTTACAGTCTGATAATCCTGAATTTTTTCGTCCTTAACAGATTCTGTTCTCATATACATATGGTCGTGACCTGCAAACACTACGTCAATTCCAAGCTCGTCAATTACAGGTAAAAGAAGATTTCGCATAATGATTGTGTCTGGCTTGTTGATATTCTTACCTGCTGAATATAAAGCACGATGCATAAGCACGATTTTCCATTGTGCATCTGATGCATTCATATCGTTTTTAAGCCAGTTAATCTGTGATGCTGACATTGGGTACATATCATTTGAGTTAAGCACAGCAAAATGTGCATCGCCCCAGTCAAATGAATAGTAACAACCTGTTATTGTCGGACTACCCTTTGCTTCACCGATATTGAACATATTATTGAACTTGAACCATTGAAGATTACCTTCGTGATTACCTGCAACAGGCACAAGAGTTGTGTTCATATTCATAAATTCAAAGTTTCTGAAATAACTGTCCCATTCTTCGTTTGTGCAGTCATTTACAAAATCACCAAGACCAATTGCAAATTCATAATCTGGCATTGTATTAACTGCAGACTGCAAAACCTTGGCTGCACTCTGGAAGTTTTCCTCATTACTTGCCTGAACATCGGCAAAAACAATGAAATTTGCCTCATCATTTGTGTTTGATGCTGTTGTAAAATAGCCGATTTTACTCCATACACCTGTTTCACTGTCACCTACACGGTACTGATATTTTGTGTCGGGTGTAAGGTTTTCTGCCTCTGCTTTATGTACGTATTTTTTCATTGCTTTGTAACTGATTCCGCTGATAATTTCAGCTTTTGTCAGGTCAGTACCAACAGGAGCAACCTGTAAATCAGACACTGCTTTTTCGTCTGTGTACCAGCAAAAACCTCTTGCAGTGGAAGAATCACCGTTAATTGTGACGCTAACTCGTGTAACATCATTTCCAACAGTAGCAGTTGCTACAATTGGGAATGTCATGCACAACACTAGAACAAGTGAAATAATTTTGATAAATGTTTTTTTCATATATGCATCACCCTTAATTAAAAAGATTTTAAATTACTTAATTGGAAGCTCTTTGAGCATATTAATTGTTCTGTATATTTCTCCGCATTCTGGACATTTCCAATCGCAATCGCTTTTTTTCGCCTTTTTATGTAGATGAACAAGCTCCGCACGATTACATTTTGGACATATAGTAGGTTGTGAGGTCCAAAGTCTTTTTAAAAATTTGACTTCCTCATCACGGCTATTTGTGTACATAAACATTCCCTCCTAATCAATTTAAGACGGATTACGAAAATTAGCATTCTAATCAATTACGGAATGTTAATCTCTGAGTGCACCTCTGTACCATAATGACAACTTTGAAAATCATCGTCAAGAAAAATATTGAAAAACGGTGTCATCTTATTGTATATTTCCGTATCGGTTGGTTTTGGATACTCCAAAATAAACGAACAGAAATTTTCTGTAACTTCACCCTCAATTATTTTACCATATGCCCATGTGGTTTCTTTAAGTGTGCCAAATTTAAGAGCCATATTTATTTCTTCTGTTTCTTCTGTCCAACAGTGAATTTCAAATCTTTTTGCTGTTTCAAATTTTTCTTTTATAAGATTATACCATCGAATATTATTCGGTTCTGTACCGTCAAAATATATGGATTTCATATTTTGTTCCTTTCTCCGAAACTCTATCGTGAAATAATATAACAATAATCTGTAAGTTCGTGCAAATTTGTCCAAGTTTCTTGACTCATCAATTCGGCAATATCTTCCGATTTCAAATCATCAACGGACACACTCTTTCCAATCTTGATAATATTGTCATCCATCTCATTACTAATCCAGGAATGCCAGAGCTCAATTTCCGATGTATTCTTTAACTGCTCTTTTAAATATTCAATAAACTGTGTTGCTCGTTCAGGGGTGTATCTTACCATTTCTAAAAAAGCACAGTAGATTTTCGTCGTTCTCATCCCATCTACCTTTTCTGCGACAAGAACTGAAAAATCATCAGCAAAATCGCCATCAGTAATTATACCTGTGTTGACGTCTATGATAACATCTCTGTCAGAAACCATAATCACACCGGGTTTATCTCTGTCTATCTCCCTTTCTAATAAACAATCAGAAATCTTTATACCTTGAGCCAAGGCTTCGTTGATTGACACCATTTTATCATGAGGATTTTTTCTCTCCGTAAGTGGAAAATCTGAAGCAATATAAATTACACTACTCATAAAACAAAACCTCACTTTTCTGTTTTTAACTTGTCACTTAACTTTTGTTATCAAGGCTACGCTTTCGGCTGTTGTTTTACTTTTCAATGTCATACTTCTTTGACATCAGACTCAATGCCTGTTCTCTGGTAATTTTTCCTGTGTTGCAGTCAATCATCACCTGAACATCCTTGTCTTTAAGGTCATAGAACAACCAAACGATATATGCCAACAGACCGCCAATTGCAGGGATGAGCATAAATATGAGCCAAAGCATATTGAGAGCATGCGGTGTCTGTGTTACACCACTTTGCTCCAATTCCTGGAATGAACCAACTTCAACAACTTGCCAACCAACTGATTTAAGCCCGAGTATAAAAAGTCCTAACGCACTGGAAATTGAGCCTGTAAGTTTTGCCATAAATGTCTGTACTGCAAATGTTATGCCCTTTGCTTCTGTACCTGTTTTAAAGCGACCATATTCAGCACAGTCAGGGGTGAACATATACATTTCAAGACCAAGCACAGACAAAGGAATCGAACGGATTGTAAAGAGAATTATATAAACAACCACATTGCCATATCCTATTGCCCATGTAATAAAACTAAGTATTACATAAAGCAACAAGCATACGCGATTTACTTTCATTTTGTCATACTTGCGGATGAGTTTTGGCAACCACAATGCAATTAAAAGTTGTGGTACAGTTCCAATTGCACCAACAAGCAATGAGAACAATGCACTATTAAATAAATAATATGAAACATAGAGAGTGAATGCGTTGCCGATGCTCAGTGAATTATAAAAGAAAATTCCTATATAATATATGAGCAAATATTTATTTTTGAAAAGATATGAGAACATACTTCTGATAGTGAATGTTTCTTCGCTCTCTGCGTGGAAACGCTCTTTAAGTTTGAAAGATGCCGGTGACATTAAGGCGAACGCAACAACACAGATGATTACTGATATCATACCGTAGTTCATACCAACCTTTTCGCTGACGAGAACAGTTGCAAGTGTAGATGTAATGCCAACACCAGCATAAGTAAAAATACTCTTATATGACTGAATGGTATTTCGTTCGTCAATGCTCTGGCTCATAGAGGTCAATATACCGAAAATCGGCACATCACAAAGAGTGTAAGCAGTATCCCAAAGTATGTACGCAATAGCAAACCAAGCCAATTTTACTGTCTGTGAAGAACCCGCAGGAATTATAAAAGTCAGTATTGTTGCAATTGGAATGAGTATTGTTGAAATTCGTATCCAAGGAAGATATTTTTTCCCACTTTTAAACTTAATTGAGTCAAATATTACACCAAAAAGTGTATCATTTACAGCGTCCCAGACCTTTACAACAAGCATTACCGTTGCTGACTTAATCGGGTCAATTCCCAAAAACAAAAGATAAGTAGTCAGGCACACATTAAAAAGGGTGTAAATCATATTCTGTCCCGCAAAATATGAATAATAGCTTGCCCTTTCAACCGGCTCTGTTGACCAATCTTCACCGTTTACAAAAACCTTTTTTGCTATTGAAGAAATTTTCATATATACTCCTCCTTGATATTATAAAATCGCGTGCCGTAAGGCACATATCGCAAATCACAAAGGTGATTTATGTCGCTGATTACATGATTATTTTGTAATTGGCCTTCCCCCTACGAGGGGAAGGTGTCAAAACGAAGTTTTGACGGAAGGGGGGATTGCCTTTTGATACCCCCCTCAGTCTTGCCTTCGGCAATCCAGCTCCCCCTCAAGGGTGGAGCCTATTACGTTCAATATTATATTTTCCTGACCAACTGTTAACTTCAAATTCAAACTGAGAAAGATATTCAATGGTATATCCAAACAATTCAGTTAAACGCTCTATATTCAATCCATCATAATCAACTTTTGTTATTTCCCCACCAAAACGTCTTTCTCCATTACAATAGAACTCTATTGGCAATGCTTCATCAGCCAATATTGAGTGAATATACTCCTCTACTTCACTTAACTCCTCGAAATGTCGATGTTGAGTAGAAAAACAAACAAGGTATTCCACAAAAGACTCTTCCTCATCTTTGGTAGAAAACTTATCTTCAAAAATGTCAATGTGCACTCCCGTATTGCGATTAGTTAAAACTACGCTATCGCTTTCTATCAATAAATCAAAATCAAAGTCTTTTTGAATATCATATAGGAAATTCCATTTATCCATATACTTTGTTCTCCTTTTTTTAGAATTATGTTCATTGTCGCACAATAAGTGCTACTGATTCTGTGTGTGCTGTTCGTGGAAACATATCAACAGGCGTCACTTCTTTTGTTTCATAACCTAATTCTTTTAATATTGCACAGTCTCTTGCCTGAGTTGATACATCACAAGAAACATAGACGATTCTTTTCGGGTTCATTTCTGCAACATATTCTAAAACTTCTCTGTCGCACCCTTTTCGTGGTGGGTCAAGTATTACTGCATCAGGCTCGATATTTTTATCTTTAAGAATTTTTACTGCATCTTTAGCATCACCGCAGTAAAATTCGCAGTTTTTAATATCGTTTCGCTTTGCATTTTCTTTTGCATCCAGAATGGCTTCGGGTATAATCTCGACACCGATTACCTTTCCTACGCTTTTTGCCATTGAAAGACCGATTGTACCTGCTCCGCAATAAAGGTCAAGCACAGTTTCGTTCCCTTTTGTCTCCACATATTCCAATGCTTTTTTATAAAGCAATTCTGCACAATCGTGGTTGACCTGATAAAATGACAGTGGTGAAAGTCTTATCTTTACTCCGCAAAGGATATCTTCAATATAATCTTCGCCCCAAAGAGTTGTACAGTTTTTTCCGAGAATCACATTTGTCTTTTCTGTATTTTCATTTATGACGATACTTTTTATGTCCTTAAATCGCATTAAATCATCACAAAGCTCATCTGCATACGGCAATAAATTTCCGTTGATTACAAGGCAGACCATAATCTGACCTGTCACAAATGCTTTTCGTATATAAATATGACGAACAAGACCTGTATGATTGATTGAATCATAAGGCTGAACACCAAACTCAACCATCCAATCCTTAATTGTTCTTACAATTTCTGCAAACTCTTCAGGCTGTAAAGCACAGTCAACAGAGTCGATTATTCTATGGCTTTTCTGTGCATAAAAACCTGTCACAATGCCCTTATCAAACCCCACAGGGTACTGTGCCTTATTTCTGTATCTTTCAGTTTCACAAGTGATAATGTCTTTGACTGGCACATCTATATGAGCAAGACGAGTAAAGGCATCCTGAACCTTTTGTCTTTTAAGTTCTTTTTCTGCCTCATAGGAAATATGACGGAAAACACAACCACCACAAGAACGGAAATGCTGACAATCCACCTTTACTCTGTCCTTTGAAGGCTTTATAATCTCTTTGATTATGCCGATTGCGTAGGTCTTTTTTGCCTTGATAATATGGGCAATTATGGTGTCGCCTTTAGCAGCACCTGAAACAAAAACTGCTTGACCATTATAGTGACCTACACCATTACCCTCGGCAGTATAACCCTCAATATTCAGTTGTATATCCTGATTTTTCTGAAGTGACATACAAACACCTTAAAGCTTTAATATAATTCCTGCAACAGCACCAAGTAAAAGCCAGAATGCAGGGTGTAATTTTTTCAGTTTCTTTATAAACATAAGTGCAAAAAGCACTACTGCGATTGCAATTATCGGAATTACAAATTTTCCATCCTGATAGACGGTCTGTGAAATAATTCCATAAACAGAGAAAAGTACGATTGAAGTAACAATTGGTCTTATTCCGTAAAATGTATTTTTAACATACTTATTTTCAGAAAATGCCTTTAAAAAACCTGCAATTATGACAATAACGATAATTGAGGGAATAACAAGACCTGCTGTGGCAGTAATTCCACCTAAAATTCCACCTAAAATTCCCATTTCGCCATATCCGGCATTATAACCTGCATAAGTTGCCATATTGACACCGATAGGTCCCGGTGTGCTCTCGCTGACTGCAATCATATCAACAAGTTGTTTCTGTGAAAACCAACCGTAATCACTTGCGGCAAGGTCAAAAAGAAATGGAATGGTAGCAGGACCACCGCCAACAGCGAAAAGTCCTATTTTGAAAAACTCATAGAAAAGATACAAGAAGGTCATTTACTGTGCACCTCCTTGATTTTTCCAACAATAACACCTGCAATACCACCAATAATTACGATAATAATAGGTGTAACATCAAGTACAAAACATAAAACAAGTCCTATAATAAAAAGTACAACCGTCACAACATCAACAAGACTCTTTTTCGCAAGAGTGATTACTGTATGAGAAAGTAACGCACATACTACCGCGCGAATACCCATAAGGGCACTTGCTACAATCTGATAGTCCATAAATTGTTGAAGCACAGATGCAACTATAACAATAATTATAATTGACGGTGTTACCATTCCCAATGTTGCAAATATTCCACCCAATACACCTGCCTGATAATAACCTATGAATGTGGCTGTATTAACTGCAATAATACCGGGAGTACATTGTCCCACAGCGTAATAATCAAGCAATTCCTGTTCAGTTGCCCATTTCTTTTTTTCAACAATTTCTCTTGTAAGAAGCGGAAGCATTGTAAGTCCGCCACCAAATGTAATTGACCCTATTTTTGCAAAGGTCAAAAACAGCATAAATAATTTTTTCAACATATTGTTATCCTACTTTTATTGTTTATTTCCGCTCCAGAAAATGTAATCTGATATTAAAACTGCTCTTACGGGTGCTGCCTCTGCACCTGCTATTTTTATCGGTGTTGCACAAAGAAAATACTCACCTGATTTAACATTACTCAAATCAAGATTTTCCAACACAGCAATATCATTCATCATAAAAACTCTGTGAGTTCTTCCGTCACTTCCCTCAGGCTCAACAGTCATACTGTCCGTGCCCACAAGTTCGTAACCAAGATAATAGAGTTCCGATGCCGCTGACTCGTGAAAAACTGCTTTTCCGTTACTTTTTACAAGTATTTTCTTCACATTTCTGGGAAAATATTCCTCAACCATTGCGCCCGTAATCATACTGACATTTGTTTCAATTACAGCACAAGGACCTATAAACTGTTCAAGGTTCATTTCTGTAATATCACTGCCATTGGGCAAGAAATGCAACGGTGCATCCATATGCGTTCCGTTATGAAGACACATATCAATCTTGCTTAAGGTGTAATCCGACTCGTCACCAATGTTTTTTATTGTTTCAAGCGTTGCCACAGGGTCACCCGGATAAACAGGACAACTTAAAACTTCTCTTGAAATATCAATTATCTTCACACATACTCCCCCAATTTAATTTATCATATAATTTTATCATATATTTTTTGCTAATTCAATATATGGGAAAAGAAAGAAGTAAAATTAAGTGTATAAATTGGAGTTTGTAGGGATAATTCGATTACCCTCCCTCATTGAGGGAGGTGGCATTTTCGCAAGAAAATGACGGAGGGAGTTTGTTGTTTTATTTGATAACTCCCTCAGTCTCACTTCGCTCGACAGCTCCCTCATGGAGGGAGCGGAATGGTTTCTATATCCTCTACAAATTATAATTTGTCGTTTTTTTACAATGCAAAAAACCGAGTACTCGTTACGAATACCCGGCTTATAAGATGAGCCCTTTTTCTATTCAATTCTGCATTTTAATACGCTTTGCCCCAATAGAGCATTTTGTCAGCAGGCTTGCCACAGCAAACGCACTTATCACCTGTTTTTTCCTGAACAAAAGGAATACAACGAGATGTTACACCTGCCTGTTCTTTAAGTGCATCTTCGCACTCACGGTCACCGCACCACATAGCCTTGATGAAACCAGGTTTATTCTCTGCGATTTCAATCATTTCGTCCATATCGTGAGCAACATAAGTCATATTGCTGCGACGCTCAAGTGCTGCGTTGTAAAGGCCATCGTGAACCATCTGTAAAAGTTCGGGAATCTTTGTTTCGAGTTCATCAAGAGATACAAAATACTTTTCTCTTGTATCACGACGAACAACAACACATTGATTATTTTCAATATCGCGTGGACCTAATTCGAGACGAAGCGGAACACCCTTCATTTCATATTCAGCATATTTCCATCCCGGTGAATTGTCACTTAAATCAATCTTTGCGCGACAAATCTTTTTAAGATTTTCGTAAACTTCTGTTGCCTTTTCCTTAACGCCAGGCTTATGAGATGCAACCGGAATAACAACAATCTGTACAGGTGCAACTTTTGGTGGTAACACAAGACCGTTGTCGTCACCGTGAGTCATAATAAGAGCACCGATAAGACGAGTTGTACAACCCCATGATGTCTGGAAAGGATGTTTTAACTTGTTATCTTTGTCCTGGAACTGAATACCGAAAGCCTTAGCAAATCCGTCACCAAAATAGTGGCTTGTTGCAGACTGTAATGCTTTACCGTCGTGCATAAGTGCTTCGATTGTATATGTATCTTCTGCACCTGCAAAGCGTTCTTTTGCTGTCTTTACACCCTTAACAACAGGCATTGCAAGGCAGTTTTCACAGAAATCAGCATAAACATTGAGCATTCTGATTGTTTCTTCCTGTGCTTCTTCTGCAGTAGCGTGGATTGTGTGTCCTTCCTGCCATAAGAATTCGCGTGTACGAAGGAAAGGTCTTGTAGTCTTTTCCCAACGAACAACAGAAACCCACTGATTATAAAGCTTTGGAAGGTCACGGTATGATTGGATTATATTTGCATAGTGTTCACAGAAAAGAGTCTCTGATGTTGGTCGAACACAAAGACGCTCTTCAAGTTTTTCGCTACCACCGTGAGTTACCCACGCAACTTCAGGAGCAAAACCTTCAACGTGGTCCTTTTCCTTATTTAAAAGACTTTCAGGAATGAACATAGGCATACAAACATTTTCATGTCCTGTTTCCTTAAACATTCCGTCAAGAGTTTTCTGAATGTTTTCCCAGATTGCATAACCGTAAGGTCGAATAACCATACATCCCTTTACGCTGGTATATTCAACCAATTCCGCTTTTTTTACAACGTCGGTGTACCATTTGGCAAAATCCACGTCCATTGAGGTAATTTCCTCAACCATCTTTTTTTGTTCAGCCATTTTTCTTCTTCCTTAACATAAAAAATTAAATAGATTTATTTTTTCGCAAGGCAATGTGACAAAGGCGAAGCTGTATATAGATACTGCGAACCTGATGTCACGAAGATTTGCGGAAAAAGAAACTATTTATCACAAAAGATACAGGGACAAAACATATGCTGTCCCTGTTAATATAATTCAAATTAAAATTGTTAATCAGTTTTCTTCGATAAACTTAACAATATCAGCAACAGTTCTAATATTTTCAAGCTCTTCGTCGGTGATTTCCATATCGAATTCATCCTCAAGAGTCATAACTAAATCTGCAAGGTCAATACTGTCAGCGCCAAGGTCCTCGAGGAGAACAGCGTCTAAAGTAACAACTTCCTCGTCCAATTCAAGCTGGTCACAGATAATTGCGCGAACTTTTTCAAAAATCATACCTACACCTCCGTTCAAAAACTATGTTACATATAATAGTAATTTTTTTTACACTATTTGTCAACACTTTTATTGCAAATTTATAAATTCTTTAATTGGTGTAAAGTCTATTCCCTTTACATTTTTAACCATTTCATAGAATGTTTTGCAAATTTCTACACAACCATTCAAAGAATTACTTTCTGTATTAAAGGGCATTACAGGGTCGTGAACTGATAAACGAAGTAAGAACCAGCCGTTTCGCTTTTCATCCTTAAATGAAACTCTTACACCCTCATAATTATCAGGTGCTAAAACCATTTCGTCGTCTGCTTCTGCTATTTTCTTTACATTCTCAATAAGTTCTTCACCGATTTGTCTGAAATTTTCTTCTGTAATATTAAAACGAAGTTCTTTTTCTTCCAGCGGTTTTTTAAGACTTGAAATACAGTCACCGATTTTCTTGCCATCTTTTCGAAGAACAGCAGCCTTAATGATAATCTTTGTCACAAGATATGCACCGTCATCAAGATAATAGTTCTCCTTAAATGCTGCGTGACCTGATGTTTCAATTGCAAGTGGTGTGTTTTCACCAAGATTTGTACGACGGATTGCCTCGTCAATTACATTCTTATATCCTCGTTTAAAACGGATATGTTTACCGCCAAGAGTATCTTCAATAAACTCACGAAGTCCGTCACTTGTAACAGAATCGGTAACAATACTTCCGCCCTTATTGTTTTCAAGAGCAATTACAGAAGCCAATGCAACAATGGCATTTCTGTTGATTTCTTCACCTTTTCCGTCAACACAAGATGCACGGTCAACGTCCGTATCAAAAATCACACCTAAATCACAATCATTTTCCACAGTTGCTTTACGGATAAATTCCATAGCGACCTTGTTTTCAGGATTAGGAATATGATTAGGAAACATTCCGTCAGGCTCTAAAAACTGACTTGCCGAAATATCTGCACCAAGCGGTTCTAAAACTTTAGTGGCATAAAATCCACCTACACCGTTACCTGCATCAACTGCAATTTTAAAACCATTCAAAGGCTTTTCATAGTCTTTCGCATTTACTTCCTGTTTAATCATATTACGAAGAATTTCGGCATATTCGGAAATATAATCAACGGCTGTAACTGTGCCTGATTTATCTATTGTTTCAATTATTTCATTTTCTGCAAACTGAAGGATTGACTTTAATTCATCACCTGACAAACCACCATCACGGGTAAAGAATTTAAGGCCGTTACGGTCAAAAGGATGATGACTTGCTGTAATTTGGATTGCACCGTCACAACCTCTTGTAACCGTTGTCATAAACATAGCGGGAGTTGAACAGTGTAAGCAGTTAAGCACATTTACACCCATACCACTTACAACCGAAATAACTGCTTCTCTTATTCTGTCGGCAGAAATTCTTGAATCGTGACCGACTGAAACTGTTAAATCAGCACACTTTTTGCCTGTTTTTTCACTTAAAAACTTTATAAAAGATACTGAAATGTACTTTACAACATCATTGGTCAACTGAATTTCGGGATATTTTTCCGTTGCAACAGCAACACCTCGAACATCAGTACCACTTTTTAAATGCATAAGTTTCATTTTACCAATCCCCTTTTGAGCATTTCTTCCGTTGCAAGCATTACACCGATTTTACCGCTGTGGAAATTAAGTCCGCCCTGCATCCACACTGCAAACGGCTCACGAAGTGGTGCATCAGCAGAAAGCTCGATTGATGAACCTGATGTGAAAGCACCTGCGGACATAATAACCTGACTGTCATATCCCGGCATATCCCAAGGTTCAGGTGTTACATAAGAGTCAACGGGAGCACCTTTCTGCAAGCCCTGACAGAATGCAATAAGATTATCTGAATTTTCAAGGCAGATTGCCTGAATAATATCGTGTCGTTCTTCTTCAACTGTCGGAGTAACCTTAAAACCAAGTTCTGTATAAACAGATGCAGCAAAAACTGCAGTTTTAAGTGCTTCGCCCACAACATGAGGAGCATGGAAAAGTCCCATAAATATATTTCTGTTCTGACCAAGAGTTGCACCAAGTTCAGTTCCGAGTCCCGGTGTTGTAAGTCTGTATCCGCAAAGTTCAACCAAATCCTTGCGACCTGCAATATAACCGCCACTTGGTGCTATACCGCCACCTGCATTTTTAATAAGTGAACCTGCCATTAAGTCCGCACCAACTTGAGTTGGCTCAAGCTTTTCAGTAAATTCACCGTAACAGTTATCGACCATAACGATTGCTCGTTTGTTGACTCTGTGTACAATTTCACATACCTTTTCGATTTCTGCGATTGAAACTGTATGACGAAGCGAATATCCGCGTGAACGCTGAATATATACCATTCTTACAGCCTTGTCACTTGCTGCTTGTTCAATTCCCTCGTAATCAAGTTCATCGTTGTCAGTCATATCAACTTGTTGATAGTGAACACCAAAATCAGCAAGAGTACCGTCACCCATATTCTTGCCATTAAGACCGATTGTGGAATGAAGTGTGTCATACGGAGTTCCCGTTACACAAAGCATAACATCATTTGGTCGCAAAATTCCGTAAAGACAAACGGCCAGAGTATGTGTTCCGCTTGAAAGTGCACCTGAACGGATAATCGCACTTTCTACACCAAAGATATCTGCTGTAAGTACATCAAGTTTTTCTCTGCCCTTATCAGAATAACCATAACCAGTTGTTGTGTTAAAATCAGTTTCATCAACGCGATTTTTGATAAATGCTGAAAGAACTTTTTGTTGATTATATTCAGTTAACTCATCAATTCTGCCAAAAACAGTTTCTGCCTTTTTAAGGGCGACAGACGAAAGTTCTTTTACTCTTTCACTTATTTCAAAAAACATTTTGCACTATCCTTTTTAAACATATATTTCTTTTACGATTTCAAAACCGCATTTTTTATAAAATTTAAGATTGTGTTCCTTTGATATAAGGTACACCTTTTCATTTATGGACAAGCTTAGTAATTTTTCAACTATTGTTTTTCCATAACCTTTATTGCGATACTGTTCATTTGTATAAACATCAGTAATTAGAGATATCTTTTGACTAAACGTGATAAATCCACCACTCGCATCTATATCATTCACAGAAATCAAAGCACCTTCGCACTTTCCTAAACTGTTCAGGAGCATTTTAAAAGCAGAAATTTCACTATTTGTTTCAACAGTTTCTTTGTTAAGGTTCTTTATTCGACCATATTGAGATTTGTCAATACCTTTTTCAACGATTAAATTTACTACATTTTTCTTTAATAGATATTTTTTATCTAAATTATTTTTATCATTATTGCCAATTATGAATTGCAACTCTTGGATATCAGCATTTTCACTTGAAAAAACAAGTCTTTTATCGTCTTTTCCTGTTGCTATTATTGCGGTAATCTCATTATTGTTATTATACTGAACCCAAACAACACCGTCATTGAGTCTTATGCCGTCACATAATCCCGTTGTCGCAATAAAAACTGCGTAGTCATCTTCACCAAAATAGTTAAAAATTGACTTATCAATAAAATCAATTGATTTAACCATTGGCAAATTCCTCAACAAGCACTTCGCAAAGTGCTTTTACTGATTCCATGTCCTTTTTACTGCCTACCGATGATGAAGAGTGAATATATCTGCAAGGAAGTGACACAGCAACAGTTTTAACACCGCCTGCTGACTTGTGAATAGCAGCAGCGTCATTTCCGCCTGCTACAACAGTTTTTGTCTGGTTTGGAATACCGTTTTTATCGGCAATTTCCCTTACTTTTTTATACAAATCTTTGTTATAAACAGTTCCTCGGTCCATAAATGAAACCACAGCACCGTTACCCACTTTGCAAACCTTTTTATTTTCAGGTGTATCAGGGATATCCGATGCAGTTGTTGTTTCAATTACAATAGCATAATCAGGATTCACTGTGTATGCAGAAGCAATCGCACCGCGAGTTCCCACTTCTTCCTGAACAGTAAACACGCAAGTGTAGTTAATTTTTGACTTTTTCTGTAAAAGTTCAATCATAATCGCACAGCCAAGACGGTCATCAAGTGCTTTTGACTTAACCATATCATTACCAAATTCAATATAATCGGATTTGAAATATCCGCAGTCACCAAGATTTAGATAGTTTTCTGCTATTTCTCTGTTTTCAAAACCAAAATCAACATACATATCAGAAATATCAGGAACTTTTTTTGCTTCATCACCTGAACATTGATGAATAGCCTTGCCACCAACAACACCGATATGACCATTCACACTTATTTTTTTACCAAAAAGTGCAGAATTATCAATCCCACCCACAGGTGCTACATTGACAAAACCATTTTCGTGGATATAGGTCACGATAAAACCGACCTCATCCATATGAGCAAAGAGCGCAACCTTGTTTTTGGGTTCATTTTCACCTTTTTTATTGACAATAAGATTACCAATCGGGTCAACTGTATATTCGAAATCTTCAGGCAACTGTGAAATTATGAAATCACGAACATTTTTCTCGTCACCTGATGTGCCGTTTAATTCACAAAGGGTTTTTAAAAGTTCAAAATTCATAAACTCACACCCTTTCCAAGAATTCTGCAATAAGCTTTGCACAGGATTCAATATCCCGAATATCAACCATTTCAACAGGAGTATGCATATATCTTATCGGTATTGACACAAGAACAGATGGAACTCCACCTTTTGAAATCGTGATATGGTCGGCATTAGTGCCTGTGCGACCGTTCATAATCTCTTTCTGGTAAGGAATTTCCTTTTCTTTTGCTATTTCAACAAGCATTTCAGTATAATTTCTGTCAAGAATCGGTGCGAAGCCTACCATAGCACCGCCATTCATTTTGCCACACTCACTTGCCTTTGAATCAGGGGTTTCGCCAAAACTCACATCAACTGAAACTGACAAATCAGCCGGTACATTAAACGATGCACAAGTAGCACCTGCACCGCCTGTTTCTTCTTGTGCCGAACAAACAAGAGTGATTTCGTTTTCTGTTTTTGTATATTCAAGTGCTTTAAGGAGCACTGCAATTCCGCCACGGTCATCAATATACGGTGATGATACTCTGTTTTCATTAAGAACTGAAAAACTGCTTCTGAATGATGCTCTGTCACCGATTGAAATGACCTTTTCGGCATCTTCCTTACTCATACCGATGTCAACAACAGCAGTACCGTCTGTTGAAACCTTGCTTTCACCGTCAGAAAGATGTGGTGGCACAGTACAAACAACACCATAAATGTCTTTTTCTCCGTGTAAGGTCAACTCCATACCCTCCACAGTACGCATATCAACTCCACCCACCTTTTGTACACGAACAAAACCATCGTCAGTAATGCCTGTCACCACAAAGCCGATTGTGTCAAGATGTGCATCAAGGAGAATATGTTTTCCTTTACCCTTTTTGTGAATTATAATATTCCCTGCCACATCATAGGAAACATCACCATAAAGTGAAAAAAGCCCCTTTAAAGACTCAAAGGAGCTTGATTCTTCTCCTGCAACGCCTGCAGGAGAAGTCAAAGTTTTTAAAAGTTCAATAGTTGTCATTTAAATCAACCTTATTTTTTATATTTCCACGCCACCAACTGGTCGGATGATGAGTACGTAACAAGAACCCTCACCGAAAATACATTCCATTGCGTTTTTGTAATCTGCAAGGATATCGTTTGGAACGAATGCCTGAATTGTTCCTGCAAATCCACCGCCATGAACACGCCATGCACCCTTGCCTTTAAGAATGCTTTCGCTGATTGCAAGAGCCAATGAAACAGGCTGTTCCTGTGGCTTTTTAACAGAAAATACATTCTGATTATACTTGTATGAAGAATCTCCGCTTTCAAGTATGTATGATTTGAATGTTTCAAAATCACCGTTTTTAAGAGCATCAACTTCTTTTAATACTCTGTCATTGTCTGCAAAGAAATGCATTGCACGGATAACTGCTCTGTCGCCAACCTTTTCGCGTACTGCAGGAATATTTTTCTTGAATTCTTCTTCGTCAACCTCACGAAGAACTTTTTTGCCGAAACAACCTGCAACTGCTTCCATTTCACTACGGATTGCTGCATAATCGTCTGTCAAATCAGAGTGACTACCCTTTGTATCAACAATGCAAAGTGAATGACCTGATGATGCGAAATCAAACTTAACTTCGTTAACGATTGGTTCTTGAGGATTGTTGAAGTCGATAGTAACAAAGCCACCTACTGAACAAGCCATCTGGTCCATAAGTCCGCAAGGCTTATCAAAATACACATTTTCAGCATACTGTGCAATCTTTGCGATTGTTACAGCATCAACCCGACCGTCATTGTAAAGGTAGTTGAGCATTGTACCAACAAGAACTTCGTATGCTGCAGAAGAAGAAAGTCCTGAACCTGAAAGAACGCTTGACATTGTTACGGCATCAAAACCACCAATTTTGTAACCGTATTTAAGGAAGCCTGCACACATACCGCGAACAAGGGCAGGAGAATGACCTTTTTCTTCATCTTTGATTTCAAGGTCAGTAATGTCGCAAACATCCATTTTATATCCACGTGATTTTACACGAACAATATTTTCGTCATTCTTTGAAGCAACCGCAATAGCATCAAGATTAATACCTGCTGCAAGAACTCTGCCGTGATTATGGTCAGTGTGGTTGCCGCCAACTTCTGTTCTTCCGGGCGCAGAGAAAAGTCTTGCCTCTCTGTCTTCGCTGAAAATTTCTGCAAAATCATTTGCAAGGCTTACATATCTTTCGTGCTGTGCTTTTACTGCCTCATCTGTTACATAAACTCTTTTAAAACGAGCATCATACTCGCCGTTCATAATGGCATCTTTAAGCATCTGAATCTTTGACATTGTTATTATCTCCTTTTCTTTGCTCTAAACTAATATTAACAATCAAGGTCACAAAACCTGATAAAACTAACAAGAATATAATTGGTCCCATAAAGTGCCATGTAAATGGCTGTGCAATATTTCCACCCATTACGGAATATACCCATATTTTAGGAAAAAATCCTAAAAGCGAAGCCACTAAAAAGCCGTCAACAGGAAATTTCATTCCGCCATAAGTCTTGCTGACAAGGTTCATTGGCACAGCGGGAATAATTCGTAGTGCAACGAGAACACCTAATTTTGTTTTTCCGTGATGATTCATCATTTCACGCACATTATCATATTTTTCAAGTTTTTTTATTGCAACGCCACCGTTTGTCAGTTTTCCCCAGTAATATGTTATCAAAAGAACAATGCTTGTTCCCACCGTGTTAATAATTATAGCATTAACAGGTTCGAACATAACACCCGTCATCATCAGAATAAACGGAAATGGAATTGGTAAAAATCCTCTGAGAACATATACGCCAAGAATAGCAATTACAATGAGATATTTATTTTCAAGGGATATAATAAAATCCTGAAGCCGGTCAAGTGTGTGTAAAAACTCTGCCCATCCACCCTCAGCCACCTTTGTGCTCATTACAAATGTGATGACCGCAATTACTATGGCTGCTACAAACATACCAATGGAGGTGACATTAAGCACAGTTTTTCTGTTTAAATGTTTCTTTTCCATTAAGTTCACCATTCAAAAAATTTCCATACATTGTAATTTTATAATATTTATTGAAAAAGGTCAATCTTTTTGTTGTTATATTATATTAATTTGTGATAGAATATTATGTGTTATATAAAGATTATAAAAGGTTGTGATTTTTTGAAAATAGTTGTCCTTGATTCCTATGCACTCAATCCCGGTGACCTTTCGTGGGATTGGCTTGAAAAATCAGGAGAATGTCACATATATCATCGCACACCACAGGATAAAATCCTTGAAAGATGTGAGGGTGCAGATATTATTCTTACCAACAAAACACCTTTAACAAAAGAAACTCTTTCAAAACTTTCAAACCTAAAATATATTGCCCTGCTTTCAACAGGATATAATATTGTTGACTGGGAATATGCGAAAGAAATCGGTGTGCCTGTTTCAAACATTCCTGCATACTCAACAAACGCAGTTGCACAACTCACATTTTCACTTATTCTTGAAATCACAAATGCAGTAGGATTACATAGTGAAAGTGTTAAAAACGGTGAATGGAGCAGTTGTCCTGATTTCTGTTACCGGAAAACACCTCTTACGGAATTGTGTGGCAAAACATTAGGAATTGTAGGCTTTGGTCAGATTGGTCAAGCTGTTGCCGATATTGCAGAAGCATTCAAAATGAATGTGATTGCTGTTTCAGGTCACGAAACAAACCAGAGTCACCGCAAAAACTTCAAATGGGTCAGCATGGAAACTCTTGCAAAAACAAGCGACATTATTTCATTCCATTGTCCATTGACTGAAAAAACAACAAATCTTGTAAACAAAGATTTTATTGACAAATGCAAAGACGGTGCAATTATCATAAACACAAGCCGTGGCCCTGTTGTAAACGACAAAGATTTAGCAGGTGCATTAAACAACGGCAAATTGTCAGGTGCAGGACTTGATGTTCTGACAGTTGAACCACCAAAGGCAGATAATCCCTTGCTTACTGCAAAAAATTGTTTCATCACTCCACATATTGCGTGGGCAGCCTTTGAAACACGAGAAAGGCTTATGAATATATTAAAAGAAAACATTTTCGCATATCTTGACGGCAAACCACAGAATGTGGTAAACAAATAAAAACAATCATAACCACCAGTTGAATGCAATAGTAAAATAAAGGTAGACACATGGAAAACCACCATGTATCTACCTTTTTCTTATGCTAAAATATAATGTGGAGGTATGGAAATGAAAAAAGGACAAAAGAAACGAATATGGACAA
>JAFQEE010000047.1 GCA_017399175.1 Clostridia bacterium
CCGTGTATTTTTCTATGTAGTATTCTTTATAGGCACTTGTTATCAAGGTAATTACATTTTCAGCGTCTAAGTGGTCGGTGTGCTTTGAAGCGTGATATTCTACGATGAATTCAGTAGAAATGTGATAATTAGACTTGTCGTTCACATCGCCCTGTATATAGGGATAAACACACAAGCAGTTCTTTAATTGTTTTACAGTTACATTTTCTAAAGCACCCATTTCGATAGCTTTTTCTACAACCTCATCACAGATTATCTCTGCCATGTTGTATCTTGTTCCGTTGGAATTCTGTGCCTGTGACGCTTCTGAATAATTAAGTGCTACAACAGCCGTAACAGAGTGTTTTGCTTTTATATGATTAAAAATTCCAAATATACCTGAGATAACGAACACGAAAATCAATATCCACGCACCTATTAAACGTGTGCTTTTGAATATCTTTAAGAACTCACTTTTTGTAACATTCTTTGAACGAAAGTATATTGTCAAAGCTGATACAACCAGTAATAGTCCTACTACTGCAAGAGGTAATTTTTGCAAAAGTGAGGAAATCATTTATTATGCACTCCTTTCCGACATTAAAATTTATTTATATCAACAATCACAATTTCCGGTTGATTGTTGATTCTCAAAATGTTTTTGTTTTCGAGTCCCGAACTTATAATGAGTGGTCTTCCTTGAACTTCATATCTGCCACTAACATAATGACCGCCTCGATCCGGCAGAAAGCCTCCATCATGTGTGTATAATGGACCAATCATTGGTATTTTAACTGTGCCACCGTGGTTATGTCCAGCTAGCATCAAGTCACCCCATGAGTCAGGAGAATATTCTTCAAACACTAACGGCTCGTGAATTGCTGTGATTTTTAAATTGTTTTCATTTGAATACATATATTCATCAAAGCTTTCGCCTGCATACGACCAGAAGGATGACGGATTAGATGTAAGCACTCCATATATATCCACATCGGTTGTCCCAATTGTTATAGTGTCTGACTTGTTTTTAAGTACCTTTACACCTGTTGCTTCAAGTTTTCTTGTAAGATCGTCTGTGATTTCCAAAAGTTTATCGGGCTGTCGGTTATTATCATTGAACCCAAACTTTTTATCAAGAGATTCCTGAGTCAAAGGAATGTCATAATACATTTCCACTTCGTTGTTGCCATATATGTAATATGATGGAGCAACATCTGCAAGTTCTTTGCATAAACTTATTACTCTGTCATTTGATTTTGCTTTTGAATCAACTATGTCTCCGGTATAAACTATCAAATCCGGTTTTAACTTTCGGGCTCTATCAAGCAACTTGATATTATCCTTTCCATACGAGCAATTATGCAGGTCGGAAATTTGAATAATTCTTACCTTATTGTTCACCTTAAGGCTGCTTACACTATAAAAGGTCTCTTTGAAGTTACGATTCCCGATATAATTACAGCCGACTATCGCAATAGATACCGCTATCAAAACAAAAATCAGGCTTATTAAAAAGAGTTTCAATACCCTTATGTTTTTTTTAGTTTTTGTAGTTAGTGTATATCCTTTCATAACATAAGCTACCTTTCTTTATTTTTTCAAAACTTTTTTATATAGGTCGAATGTTGCGTTTGCAACATCATTCCAATTGTACTTACCGAGTATAAATTCTCTAGCACCATTTTTTAGTTCCTTAACAATCTTCTCGTCATCGCACATTGCTTGC
>JAFQEE010000048.1 GCA_017399175.1 Clostridia bacterium
AGATTATGTGACGACCTTGCAAACTTAAGAATCGGTTTTGAACTTTACTGTGAAACTCTTTTGTACTATGAAAGTATCACTGCAAAAACAAAAACAGCAATGTTAAATGAACTTGACGGAATTTTATTAAGGCTCGCTGTGTCACAGCAGGCACTCACAGAAACTGAACAGCCCACAGAAATATTTATCCGTAAGCTTCGCAGTCTTATTGATGTAGGTAAAGTAAATCTTGTTGAGCGAATGATAAGACCGATTGATATGCCGAGAAACCTTGTCGGATATTATGACGATGAAAACTTTTACTTTGAATCTGATGCGGCTTATGCGGCAGTCATAAAATCCTGTTATGATGTCGGTGAGCATTTTCCTTTGACGCAGAAGGCATTAATCAAAGCTCTGAAGAATGAAGGTGTCAGTATCTGTTCAAAGGGAGAATGTACAAAAAATGTCAGAGTGTTCGGCACACCAAAGAGACTTATCTGTATTTCAAAAGAAACATTTAATAAGAACTTACCAACCGACGAGGATGAAGATTCTGATGATGAAGACTTACCTTTTGGTCCCGATAAGATAATAGCCTCTGAAGAAAGCAAGCCTGAACAGCTCGCCTTTTCTTATGCGGCAGGCAATTAAACGAGGACAAACCAATGCTTACTATTACTTTTTGGATTTTGGTCCGAAGTTTAGCAAGCATTGGATTTGTATCCGCAAATCCGTAAAAACAGAGCGTTTTTACCAACACCCCAAACACAAAAATTAAAGAAAGGAGAATTCCTATGTCAAAACGAAAAAGAGAAATTGATTTTCATGTGTATCTCAGTGAAGAAGAAAATGAAGTGTTAAACAAATTTTGTAAGGTAATGAAAACTGACCGAAGCAAAATTATCAGAGCTATGATTTTAGGCACAAGGCTTGTTGAAGCTCCGCCTGTTGATTACAAACAGTTCATTATTGAGCTTCGCAGAGTCGGTACTAATCTTAATCAGCTTACTGCTAAAGCTAACTCAATCGGATTTATTGATCGTGCTGAATGCAGAGAGGTTTTATCTGAGGTTCGTTCTCTTGAAGCTGACATCGCAAAATATTTTAAACCCGGCAAAGGGAGGTTTGTTTAATGGCAGTTACAAGAATATGGCCCATAAAAAATAACATTCATCAGGTTGTGTCTTACGCTGCTAATAAAAGCAAAACTGATTTGTCAAAATATTCAGACCTCGTTTCATCACTTCACTATGCCGCCGACAAGGACAAAACAAATCTTGAAAGCGAACAGCGACTTCTTGTTGACGGCATTAACTGTGACCCTGACATTGCTGCAAGACAGATGATTGATACAAAAGAAATGTATGGAAAGACGGGAGGTATTGTTGCCTATCACGCATATATTTCTTTTAAACCCGGTGAAGTTTCACCTGAAGAAGCACAGCAGGTTGCAATGGAGGTTGCGAATAAGATGTGGGGAGCTGATTATGAGATGGTTGTTGCCACCCACCTTAATGCTAACTGTGTTCACTGCCATATCGTAATAAATTCCGTTTCAATGACTGACGGAAAAAAGATGAATGAAGACAGAGCGATGTACCGACTGTTCAGAAAGACGAGTGATGAAGTTTGTATTGAACACGGATTATCTGTTATTGAAAACCCGAAGGGCAAACGCATTCCTTACAATGTTTACAAGGCAAAGCAGAAAGGTATTAAAACAAAATATGATTATATGCGTGAAGATATTGATTACGCTATTCCGAGAAGCAGAAGTATAAAACAGTTTTTCAGAATTATGAGTCAGAAGGGTTATTGGTTTGATGACGGTAAGATTGGTTACCGTATCGATAAGCACGGCGTTAAGCTTTCAAACCTTGGTGATGAATACTCTTATGAAAATCTTTGGGATAGGATTAACCATCAGAGTCTTTATGAGGTGGATGAAAATTTTTATAACTACACCTGTGCAAATAATTATCTGCGTAACCAAACCTTTATTTATTGTTACAAGGGTTATGAGTTCAAGGAATCAGCCGAGCATTACCGTCACCCTGAAACCTTCAGTAAAACGGTTTCAGATTTTACAAAGATGATTGTGGGTGGCGCCGTGCTCGGTGCACCTGTCATTTCACTTTTCTTTATTGCCCTCTTGTTTGTGGGAGCAATAGCTGAAAAGAACAACTGCAATCCTCATCCGTTCTCACCGAAGATGAAATATTCTGCACCGAGAATAGAGTTTATGCATAAACAGATTGAGCTTGCAATAAACGAAAAGCTTTATGACTTTGCCGAGGTTGATAAATTCATTTCAAGAACAGAGATTCGTATGGAGGAGCTTAAAACTCAGCGAAACAAAATTTACAATCAGATAAGAAGATGCAAAGACCCGACGGACAAAGAAGAGCTTGTTGTCCGTCGGGATTTTCTTACGTCTAAAATCGGCTCACTGCGTGAAAAGATTAACATTGCAAAACGAATTATCAAAGACAGACCGAGGCTTGAGGAAAGTCTTGAAGTGGAGAAGGCACTTATCCGTGAATGGTATTTCCCCGAAAGGGCTCAGGTCAAAGAAAAATATTATGAAGGGAGGTAGATGCTATGAACGCTGAAGAGCTTTGCAAGAAAATGCAGGAAGAGAAAAAGGCTGACAGTGA
>JAFQEE010000049.1 GCA_017399175.1 Clostridia bacterium
AAGAATTAAAGAAAGGAGAATCCCTATGTCAAAACGAAAAAGAGAAATTGATTTTCATGTCTACCTTAATGAAGAAGAAAATGAAGTATTAAACAAATTTTGTAAGGTAATGAAAACTGACCGAAGCAAAATTATCAGAGCTATGATTTTAGGTACGAGGCTTGTTGAAGCTCCGCCTGTTGATTACAAACAATTTATCATTGAGCTTCGACGAGTGGGTACTAACCTTAATCAGCTTACTGCTAAAGCAAATGCAATCGGTTTCATTGACCGTAATGAATGTAAGGAAGTTTTATCCGAGGTTCGTTCTCTCGAATCTGACATTGCTAAATATTTTAAACCGGGCAAAGGGAGATTTGTTTAATGGCAGTTACAAGAATATGGCCTATAAAAAATAACATTCATCAGGTTGTGTCTTATGCTGCAAATAAAAGTAAAACCGACTTGTCAAAATATTCTGACCTCGTTTCATCGCTTCACTATGCAAGTGATAAAGAAAAAACAAATCTTGAAAGTGAACAGCGACTCCTCGTTGACGGCATTAACTGTGACCCGGATATTGCTGCACAGCAGATGATTGATACAAAAGAGATGTATGGAAAGACGGGAGGTATTGTTGCCTATCACGCATATATTTCTTTTAAACCCGGTGAAGTTTCACCCGAAGAAGCACAGCAGGTTGCAATGGAGGTTGCAAGTAAGATGTGGGGAGAAGATTATGAGATGGTTGTTGCCACCCACCTTAATGCTAACTGTGTTCACTGTCATATAGTCATTAATTCTGTTTCAATGACAGACGGAAGAAAGATGAATGAAGACAGAGCTATGTACAAACTTTTCAGAAAGACGAGTGATGAAATCTGTCTTGAGCACGGACTGTCTGTTATTAAAAATCCGAAAGGCAAACGAATACCCTACAATATTTACAAGGCAAAGCAGAAAGGCATCAAAACAAAATATGATTATATGTGTGAAGATATTGATTATGCTATTCCGAGAAGCAGAAGCGTAAAACAGTTTTTCAGAATTATGAGTCAGAAGGGTTATTGGTTTGATGACGGTAAGATTGGTTATCGTACCGATAAGCACGGAGTTAAGCTTTCAAACCTTGGTGACGAATACTCTTATGAACGTCTTTGGAATAGGATTAATCATCAGAGCCTTTATGAGGTGGATGAAAATTTTTATAACTATACTCATGCAAATAATTATTTGCGTAATCAAACCTTTATTTATTACTACAAGGGTTATGAGTTTA
Source organism: Clostridia bacterium (assembly GCA_017399175.1). Lineage (GTDB taxonomy): Bacteria > Bacillota > Clostridia > Oscillospirales > Acutalibacteraceae > Fimenecus. The sequence goes on from JAFQEE010000049.1 coordinate 1,259, forward strand.
AAGAATCAGCAGAGCGTTACCGACACCCTGAAACTTTTAACAGAACTGTTTCTGATTTTACAAAGCTGATTGTGGGCGGAGCTGTGCTCGGTGCGCCTGTCATTTCACTTTTCTTTCTTGCTCTATTATTTGTGGGAGCAATAGCTGAAAAGAATAACTGTAATCCGCATCCGTTTTCACCGAAGATGAAATACTCTGCACCGAGGATTGAGTTTATGCATAAGCAGATTGAGCTTGCAATCAACGAAAAGCTTTATGACTTTGCAGAGGTTGACAAATTCATTTCAAGGACAGAAATCCGTATGGAGGAGCTTAAAACCCAACGTAACAAAATTTACAATCAGATAAGAAGATGCAAAGACCCGACGGCTAAGGAAGAACTTATTGACCGTCGGGATTTTCTTACGTCTGAAATCGGCACACTGCGTGAAAAGATTAACATTGCAAAACGCATTATCAAGGACAGACCGGGACTTGAGGAAAGCCTTGAAGCAGAAAAGGCACTTATCCGTGAATGGTATTTTCCAGAGAAAGCCAAGGTCAAAGAAAAACATTATGAAGGGAGGTAGGTGCTATGAACGCTGAAGAATTATGCAAGAAAATGCAGGAAGAGAAAAAG
>JAFQEE010000005.1 GCA_017399175.1 Clostridia bacterium
CGACGCGATTATAAAGAATAGGTCATTCTGAGGAGTGTAACGACGAAGAATCTCTGTTGGTTTTATTGTACACTTCAAAGGAGATTCTTCGCTACGCTCAGAATGACAAATCAAATTGGTTACCCCGTCAAATTATAATTTAAATAGAGATTCTTCGCTTCGCTCAAAATGACAATATAACTTAAATACAAAAAATGACCTGACGGTTAAGTCAGGTCATAAATTTTGTTATGTAGTTTTAATTAGTAAGAAATTTTGTATTCTGTGATAACCTGGATACCAACCTGTGCACCATTAATAGAACCTACAAGTGGAATTTTTGCATCAAGACCAAGAATGCAAGGTGCGTTGATATCCAATGCTGTAAGATTGCCTGTTGCCTTATCGATTGTAGCAACTGCAGTTACATTTTCATAAGCAATGTTAATGTTGTTGATTTCAAGAAGTGGAACTGCACCGATAGCACCTGTAATTTGGCTATCTTCAATAACGCCTGCAACTGAACCAACACCGTCACCATTTGTTTTAGGATTTGTAGCATTCTTTGCAACAACTGTGATAACATATGTATTACCCTTTTCAACACGAGTAATCTTCTGAACACCATTGAGTGTAAGAGCACTTGCATCAGGAAGCTTTGTCTTGTCCCATGCTTCGTTCTTAACTTTGATTGAAGCTTCGTCCTTAGCCATAAACATACCCATAAGAGTAGATGCAGCGCCTGAAAGAGGACCTGCTTTAGCAATACCTTTGTAGTTGATAGCACCGTCTTTTACACGGATAACTGACTTTGACTTTGTTCTTGCTGCTGCAACAGCTTTCTTATACATATCAAGTGCTTCCTGGTCAGCATTAACTGCACCTGATGGAGCATCTGTTGCATTATTGTCACCTGCCGGTGCGTCTGTTGTTGCATCATCATCTGCCGGAGCATCTGTTACATCGTCTGATGACATATCTGTTGTGTCGTCACTGGGAACTGTTGCGTCATTATTTGAACCGCTGTTATCAACATTTGTTGATGCACCGCCCTGAACCTGTCCTGAAACAACTGTTGTCTGTCCTGCTTTACCTACATAAGTAAACGCGAGTGAAACCACGCTGAATGTAATTACCAAAGAAAGTAAAACTGCGATTGAAGAAAGGAATACCTTTGAGAAGTTTTCCTTTTTAGCATTACTTTTTTCAACTTTTGCCTTAAATTCTTCAGGTGTATACTGTTTTTTTGCCATTTTCTTTAACCCCTTTCAAAAGTTAAACATTTACTCTATTACTTTACAACAAAACCTGACAAAAGTCAATATGAATGTTATATTTGGTATACACATAATATATGTGCTGATTTCACTCTTGTTTTAATTTTCTGTTTATGGTATAATATTTTCTATTGTTAAGGAGGTTTGATTATGGCTGACAGAAGAAAGAGTAGTAAAAAAAACAAAAAATTGAACTCGAAAATTTCAACAATAATCACCTGCTTAATAGTTTTTGTACTTATTTTTGTGGGAATCACTCTTGCAACTGACAGTAAACCTACTGATTCACCTGTTAAAACTCCCGAAACAGAACAAACTACTGAAAAAACATTTGAAGAAAATTCAACAAAGGCTCCTGAAAGTTCAACAAATGAAACAACAAGCTCTACTGTTACCGTTGAACCGTCAACCAATAATTCTGTTGTTATAAAACCTGAACCAACAAAACCTGATACAACGAAAAAGCCTGTATCAACCGGTTCATTTTATGACAGTGTAAAATACCGTTCACCTGATGCTGTTCCCGCTGATATCTTCAAGCACGGAAGAACACTTATGCTTCTTAACCGTCAATACGAGTTGCCTGAAAACTTTAAGTGGGATTTGGTATATTGGGCAAACGGGAATTCTGTTGATGCTATGTACCTTAACTGCGAAGAACACAACTCCGTGAAAGCAGTTGACAGAGCAGCATATCAACCACTTAAAAATATGTTTGCCGACGCTGAAAAAGCGGGTGTACCGCTTCAACTTGTGTCTGCATACAGAAGCATTTATCTTCAGGATAAGCTTTTTACTCGTTCAGTAAACTCATATATCAGTCAGGGATATTCTGAAAGCGAGGCCATAAACAAGGCTAATTATTCAAGAACTTTTTCAGGTACAAGTGAGCATAACACAGGTCTTGGATTTGATATTCTTGAAAGAGGAAAATTCACTCTCAGCACATCATTTGAAAACTCTGCACAGTTCCGTTGGCTTATGGAAAATGCTGAAAACTACGGTTTTATTCTCCGTTATGCAAAAGACAAAACCAATGAAACAGGCATTATGTATGAGCCTTGGCATTTCAGATATGTGGGTGTTGAACACGCAAAAGAAATTAACCGATTGGGTTTATGTTTAGAAGAATATATTGAGTATTTAGAGGCGTAAATAGAAATGGGTAAGTTTAAAGAAAAACTTTTCAGTTACACAGCGTATGCAAAAATTATAGGTCAATTATTGATTGTTATGGAGCCTAAAATTGCATATCATAGTTTTCTTGAAAAAAAAGGAAAGCAAGAAAAAGCTGATGCTTTTGGGTTTCCTGCTGTAAAAAAATGGGCAACTTTTGCAACAAAGACTGCAGGAATGAACATTACTGTTGAAGGACTTGAAAAAATTCCAAAGGACAGACCTGTACTTTTTACTCCTAATCATCAAAGTTATGCTGATGTTCCGCTTCTTTTGCACGTATTAAAAGATTTTGATTTTGGTTTTTTAATGAGAATGCAACTTAACAAATTCTTTGCCATTGAGCAAATCAGCAAAATTATTAAATGTGTACCGATTAATCAGGAAAATGCACGCGAAGGCATAAAAGCACTTAACAAAACAGCAGAACAGATTAACAATGGTCTTTCAATGCTTGTTTTCCCTGAGGGCAAACGAGGTTTTTCAAATACTCCCGATGAATTTAAAAACGGTGCATTCAAAATTGTACAGAAAACAGGCGTAACAGTTGTTCCAATCTATATTCACAATGTTTTTAAGGTGCTTGAGGGTAACAATTTTGTGATTACTCCTACTGATATCAAGGTTATTATTCTTGACCCTATTGAAACAGGTGATATGAAACGCGACGATGTTAAACAACTTCACGACAAAGTATATAATCTGATACTCGAAGAATCGAAAAAACATCCCGCATAATTTCAAGGCAGTTCAATCGAACTGCCTTTTTTGTTATAATGTATTGAATAACGGAATATTTTGTTATATAATATTTAAAATATATTCTTTTGGAGGATGAAATATGAAAAAAGGAATTGTTTATGACAAGTCTAAAAAAGTTTTTCCGATAATCATTATGGCTATCGGCATTGTTTTAGCCCTTGCACTTCAGATTATGCAACTTAATATTTTAGCAGTAATCAATGTGGCTTATATGTGCATTGTGGTAGCACTCACCATTCTTGGAGTTCTTTTCTTTAAGAAACTTTATGTCTGGAACTTTATCGGATATGCAGTTTCGGGACTTTCCATTGTTCTTTATTATGCTATATGGGGTGCTGACGCAGGTTTTGGTGCTTTTTCATCAGGCAAAGCAGGTTGGAGTTCAGTAGAAAATGCACTTTTCTCAGGTGCTGATAACTACAACTTCTTTATTCGCCTTGGTGGTAACATTTTAATTATTTTGCCTTGTATCATCGCACTTGTTGCACTTTTCCTTGTTGGTAAAAAACAGTTTGACAAAAAAGGTGCTCATTTTGCAGCAACAACACTTTTAACTCTTTTCCTTGCCGGAACAACAATCTTCTATGTGCTTACAATGAACCTTCGTTCACAGCCAAATGTGGATAGACTTTGGGAAGGCCATGACGATTATCTTAAAAAAGTTGATAAAAACACAGAAAGCAAACCAAATGTGCTTTTCATTATGATGGATGACCTTGGATGGGGCGATATTTCACTTAACGGCGCAATCTATGACACTCCGAACATTGACAGCATCGGTGAAGATGGTGTTAATTTCGACAATTTCTATTCAAGTTATTCAGTTTGCTCACCTGCTCGTTTCAGCCTTATGACTGGCCGTTATCCATTCAGAGGATATGCTGACAACGTTATTTATCCTACTGTTGATACACTTTCACCATTTGCACAGACAAGAATTTTCAATTCAATCGAAATGGGTAATAATGCTGACGGTATGCTTGGTGACGAAATCACAATTGCTGAAGTGTTCCAGAATGCAGGTTACAACACAGGTGCTTTCGGTAAATGGCATCTTGGTGACTATGGCGAATATCTTCCTACAAATCAGGGATTTGACTATTTCTATGGTAGCCACCATGTTAACGACATGACTCCATTCTATTATGTTGAAGAAGAAAACGGTGAATATGAAATTGTTCACGGTACAAACGAATTCTTCAAAGACGGAAAGAAAGACCAGAGTCAGGCAAGTGAGTGGATTCACGAATCAATCAACAATTGGATTACTGATGCTGTTAAGAATTCTGACGAGCCATTCTTTGCATATTATGCAACTCCATGGCCTCACGGTCCTGTTTTTGCAGGTGACGATTTTGACGGCACAACAGGTATGGGTACATATGTTGACTGTGTTACTGAATTTGACTACTATCTTGGTGAACTTTTCAACACACTTGAAGAACTTGGTGTTATGGACGATACAATCATTGTGTTCACAAGTGACAATGGTCCTGCTCTTGAAGGTTCAACAGGTGAACTTCGCGGTGGTAAGTATCTCGCTTATGAAGCAGGTCAGAAAGTTCCGTTTATGATTAAGTGGAATAACAATGACGGACTTTGGGAAAAAGGTACAACTCGTGAGCAGAGTGCTGTTCTTGCTGATATGTTCCCGACACTCATTGAACTTTGTGGTATCACAGGTGATAATGGTAAAAAGAATTATCTTCCAACTGACAGAACAATTGATGGTGTTTCAATTCTTCCTGTACTCAAGGACGATACTGCTGTTCACAATGAAGACCACCCGATTCTTCATATGAAACGCGAAAAACTTAAGGCTCTTCAGTACACAATGAGCACAAAAGATGTTCTCGCTCGTGAAGAATATAAGGATTATGAATATCCTGTTCTTACTGAAAACGACTACATAACATTTAAGTATTTCCGTAAGATGCAGAATGATAACCCTGCTTTCTTCGATAAGACAAGAAAGAACTGGCTCTTTGTTCTTACTGACGATAAGGGTGAAAACTACAACAGAACAAGCACTTATCCTACTATTGCAGAAGAACTTAATCAGAAAATGACTGATGTTATGAAAGATTTCAAAGCAAATCGTCGTGGAATAAATCAGGAATATTACAATAATCTTTAATTAAATATCAATAATTTAAGCCCATTGAAAAGTTGATTTTCAGTGGGCTTTGTTATATAATTGAGTTGACTATTTCGCTCCCTCAGTGAGGGAGCTGTCAGCGAAGCTGACTGAGGGAGTAACCACTTTTCAACAAACTTCCTCCGCCAAAATCTTCGATTTTGCCACCTCCCTCTAAGAGAGAGGAAAACACCATAACGGAGTGAAATATTATATGCCACCACTTTCAATTATGATTAAACCTGCATCAAGTCTTTGTAATATGCGTTGTGAATACTGCTTTTATCACAATGTTACAGAACTTCGCGAAGTGTCCTCATTCGGTATTATGACAGAGGAAACTGCTGACAACGTAATAGAAAAAGCACTTCAATTTGCCAATGGCGAAAGTGTTGCATTTGCTTTTCAGGGCGGCGAGCCTTTAATGGCAGGACTTCCCTATTTTGAGCATTTTGTGGATAAGGTAAAATCGGCAAACAAACTTCATAGTCAGATTTATTTCAGCACTCAGACTAACGGAACACTTGTCACAGATGAGTGGTGCGAATTTTTCCACAAGAACAATTTTCTTGTTGGATTGAGTCTTGACGGTAATTTTGAGCATAACAAATTCCGTGTTGATGCAAATCGCGAAAACACATTTTATAAGATTCTGAATACGGCTGAAAAGTTCAAAAGGCACAATGTTGAATTTAATATTCTTACTGTTCTTACGGGATACTGTGCCGACCATATTGATGAAATTTACAGGTTTTTCAGGGAAAAAGGCTTTAGGTATCTTCAGTTTATCCCTTGTCTTCGACCTTTTGATGATGACAGCGAGAGTGAACTGTATATGACACCTGAACAGTACGGAAATTTTCTTGTAAAATGCTTTAATTACTATGTAAAAGACTATGTTCGCGGTCAATATACAAGTGTTCGTTGGTTTGATAATATTGTTCATCAGTTTTTGGGAAATCCTACGGAACAATGCGGAATGTGCGGCCATTGTATGCATCAGTTTGTTGCCGAGGGCAACGGAAACATTTATCCTTGCGACTTTTACTGTACCGACGAATGGCTTTTGGGCAACATCAACGATGAAAACGAAAATTTTGACACTCTGGCTCATTGTGATAAAGCGATAGAGTTCTTAAAGGAAAGTTTGCCTGTGCCCGACAAATGCAAACAATGCAAGTTCTATCCTGTTTGTCGTGCAGGTGGTTGCAAACGCACAAGAGCTGACAGAGACTACTGTGAAAGCTATAAAAAATTCTTCTCATCCTGCCTGCCTTTATTTAGAGCATTTATAAGCGAACGAAAGTAAATTAGTAATAACAAATTGGAGTTTATCGAACAGGCTATGTAGGGGTCGGCGTCCTCGACGACCCGTTGTTGGTTAATCTGTACACTTGATTCGGGTCGTCGAGGACGCCGACCCCTACGAATTATCTCCCCAACAAATTATACTTTGCAATATAGAGAATAGCCCATCATTCTTTTTGAACAATGGGCTATTTTTATGATAAAATATATGTTAATGCCATTATGAGCGATTCGTCTGCACCTTCACTTTTTAAAAGCATTATAAGACCTAATATCAATGCTTTATCAGGCTCGTCAAAAAGAGTTTCAAGACTGGTTTTCTGTTGTTTTTCCACTGGTTTTATTATTTCTTTTTCCTGTGATTTTTCTTCTGCATCCTTAAAAAACTCTTTAAAACTTGGATACGAATTGTCTTCCGGAAAATTCGGGGGCATATTTGTCACCTTTGGAGAAACTGTTGTTGTAAAATCGTGGACATCTTTTTTTACCGGAGCAAAATCAAACTCTTTTTGTGCAGATTGAGTTACAATGTCAGAATTTCGTTTCATTTCACGCACTCTTTCCATTGCCTTTGCCTGCATTTTTTGTATTTCGGAATATGAATAGCCTGTCATTATTAAAACAATCCTTTCAATAAAGGTAAAACTTCCATTAACTGCAAAAAGCGGACAGCCTCGTCTGCTTTTTGTTTTCTTTCATCACTTAATAAGGGTTTTAAGTCCTGAATCAATCTTGTACGGTAATCTTCTTTGTTGAATTGCCCCATAAGTCCCATTATTTTCTGCATCATATTCATATCTATCGGCAAATTGGGTATTGTTTCTGACTTTTTTGGTTCTTGCGTTTGTTGTGAGTCTTCTTTTTCTGTCAAAGACTCCGCAATACTCCGAAGTTTTGCCATATCCTCATCACTTATTGACGATAGCAGATTTTCAATATCAATCATCTTTATCCTCCGTAAATCTCTTTAATAATTCTTGTGCTTTTGGTGTTGAAAGTAATTTTTTCACGGCTTCTTTATCACTTAAAACCTCTTTAAGTTTCTTATTTTGATTGGGAGTAAGGTTTTTCTTAAGGTAGTCCTCTGCTTCCTCATTTGACTTTTTCGATTTAATTCCCTTAATTATCTCATCAAAATTATTATTACTCATTGAAACCACCACCATAATATTATATAATCATAATATGAGATTAAGGAGGTTGATATGCTTGAGAATCCTTGTTTTATCCGACTCTCACGGTGATTTTTATTCAATAAAAAAAGCCATTGATGCACAACCAACGGCAGAAGTTGTTGTCTTTTTAGGTGACGGACATCTTGATTTTGAAAAGTGCAAACCATTACTTAAAGATAAAAGAGTATATTGCGTAAGAGGTAATAACGATTTTTACTGTGAATACCCAAGAAATGCAATAATCGAAGAAGGCGGACTTAAAATTTACATCACTCACGGACATTATGAATATGTGAAAAGCGGTCTTGGTGGTCTTGTTTCAGTTGCAAGAAGAAATAATTGCAAATTGGCACTTTACGGACATACACATATTCAACAAGAAGATAATCAAGTTGGAATCAAATTTTTCAATCCCGGCTCAATACGAAATGACGAATACGGTGTTATTGACATTGTTGATAACGGATTTATCTGTATAGGAATTAAATTGAGGTAAAATAATTGCACACATTATCCCGATAAATTGGAGTTTATTGAATTAAGTGCAAAGTGCAAAACGCAAAGTGCAAAATGAAGGGTCTGCAACGCAATTATAAAATAAAACCAATATGGTTGGAATGTAGGGGCGAGTCTCCGTGCTCGCCCGCAAGTGCATATTAAAAGTTCGGGAGGGCACGGGTGCGGGTGTCCGGTGGACACCTCTGCGAAGCAGAAGCACCGACCGAACCGGCAGGTGAGACTTACCCTCCCCTACAAGATAATTTAATTGGTTGCTTTGTAGGGACGCTTCAAGAAGCGTCCGAATGAGGTTTCAGCACACTTTGGAACGGTCGCTTCGTGAAGCGACCCTACAAGGTTTTCATTCCTATTTTAATTTCATATTCTCCTCTACAAATTATAATTCGCAAAAAATTTACTATATAAAATTTTTATTTTAAAATAGAATTAGAGACGGTTTTCACCGCCCCTTTTCATTATTTAATTTTCTTGTAATCTTTATAAAATAAAATTTGAAATATAACCAGATATATTATCAGTAATATTGTTACACTTAACCACAGCATGTCGCTTGATTTGTCGTCAGTTATAGGACCAAAAATCATATTACACAAAATCGGTGCAAGGGTAGGAACAAATCCAAGACATAATAGCCCTGTTGTCACTTTTGAAAGGTGCATACCATGTAGAGAAAAGCCAAAAACTGATATAATAATTAAAGAAAGACTTATAACAGCTAATGGTATCATACCTGATTCCGATTGAAATAAAAAACTCATTACTTTTGACAGTACATCAATCAATACACCTGATGATGGTTTTAATTCTATGGCGTCATTCTGCCACAATCCAATAGAGTAAAAAGAAATAAAATAAATATAACATATTGAAAAAGCAATATTTAATCTCATAGCCATTCTTTTTTCTATCTTATCCATAAAATCACCTCTATTTTATAGAACATCAACAAAGTTTAATCCACTTCTTACATTTTTATATTCTCATAAAAGCACATAATTGTCAAGCAATGATTTGTTGCATTAATTAAAACACCTCTTTTTTAGGCAAAAAAATACCCCTCAGGTTTTTACCCGAGGGGTTAATTTATTGGTCTATTAAAGCCTTACCGCATTAGTCAGCGATGAGTTCGATGATGCACATTTCAGCAGCATCGCCTCTTCTTGGACCGGTCTTGATAACACGTGTGTAGCCACCGTTTCTTTCAGCATACTTTGGTGCTACTTCTTCAATCAATTTCTTTGCAACAGACTCTTTTGTGATGTAAGAGTAAACCTGTCTCTTTGAATGAAGACTGCTATCTTTAGCGATTGTAATCATTTTTTCAGCCATAGCCTTAACTTCTTTGGCTCTTGTTACAGTTGTCTCAATCTGACCGTTCTCGATAAGGTATGTTACCATACCTCTGAGCATAGCCTTGCGGTGATCGCTTGTTCTACCAAGTTTTCTTGTTCCTGGCATTCAAAATCACTCCTTTATTATTCGTCGTCCTTACGCAATGTGAAGTTCAATGATTCAAGCTTTGCGATAACCTCTTCAAGAGATTTTCTACCAAGGTTTCTAACTCTCATCATATCTTCTTCAGTTCTGTTTGTTAAATCTTCAACAGTGTTGATACCTGCACGTTTGAGGCAGTTGAATGAACGTACTGAAAGGTCAAGTTCTTCAATTGTCATTTCAAGAATCTTACCCTTTGAGTCGTCGTTCTTAACAATCATTGTCTCTGTTTCTCTTGCTTCCTCTGAAAGGTCAACAAAGAGGTCGAGATGGTCTGTAAGGATTTTTGCGCCGAGAGAAACGGCCTCCTGCGCTGAAATTGTTCCGTCTGTCCAAGCTTCAAGTGAAAGCTTGTCGTAGTCAGTAATCTGACCTACACGAGTATTTTCAACTGTGTAGTTTACTTTTAAGACGGGTGTATAAATTGAATCTATTGCGATTACGCCGATGATTGGTTGCATAAGCTGCTTGTTTCTTTCTGCTGAAACATAACCTCTGCCCTTATCGCAAGTGAGTTCTGCTTTGAAAACTCCGCCATCTTCAAGAGTTGCGATTAAGTGGTCAGGATTAAGAATTTCAACATCAGAATCAACCTGAATATCACCAGCAGTAACTTCACATTTACCACTTGCATCGATATAAATTGTTTTTGGTCCGTCGCCGTTAATCTTAAGGATAACACCCTTTAAGTTAAGAACGATTTCAGTTACATCCTCTTTCACACCGTCAATGGTTGAGAATTCATGAAGAACACCGTCAATTTTTACCGAAGTAATTGCATAACCCGGGAGAGATGATAAAAGTACACGACGAAGGCTGTTGCCAAGTGTTGTACCGTAACCTCTTTCCAAAGGCTCAACGACGAACTTACCATAAGTTCCGTCAGCAGCTAAATCAAGTGCTTCAATGCTGGGCTTCTCAATTCCTATCATTCAAAACCCTCCTATTCGAGTACAGAAAAAATTTTCCGCTAAATATTATTGTTATTTCTATTCTATTATTTAGAGTAGAATTCGACGATAAGATGCTCTTCAACAGGAACAGCAATTTCTTCTCTGTCAGGAAGTTTAGCAACCTTAGCTGAAAGATTTTCTGCATCCTTATCAAGCCATGCCGGAACCGGACGAGATGCGTTAGCTTCAAGAACTTCTTTAATCTTAACGCTGTCTTTACTGTTGTCCTTAACTGATACAACATCGCCTACTTTAAGAAGGTATGATGGAACGTCAACCTTCTTACCGTTTACACGGAAGTGTGCGTGAATTACGAGCTGTCTTGCTTCTGCACGAGATGAAGCCCATCCGAGAAGATAAACAACGTTATCAAGACGGCTTTCGCAAATTCTTAAAAGGTTTTCACCTGCTACACCTTGACGCTTTTCAGCCATCAAGAAATATTTGTGGAATTGTCCTTCCTGAATACCGTAGTAACGCTTAGCAGTCTGTTTTGCACGAAGCTGCAAGCCGTATTCAGAAACCTTTTTACGGTTCTGGCCGTGCTGACCAGGAGCGTATGAACGTCTCTCAAGAGCACATTTACCAGTATAGCAACGGTCGCCTTTGAGGAAAAGTTTCTTTCCTTCACGACGGCAGAGCTTACAAACCGCACCGGTATATCTTGCCATAATCTGTTACCTCCAAATTTCTGTTATACACGTCTTCTCTTAGGTGGGCGACATCCGTTGTGAGGGATTGGAGTTACATCTTTAATCATTGTAACTTCAAGGCCTACTGTCTGTAATGCACGGATAGCAGCTTCACGTCCTGAACCAGGACCCTTAACGTATACTTCTACAGTTTTCATACCGTGGTCAATCGCAACCTTAGCTGCTGTTTCAGCAGCTGTCTGAGCAGCGAATGGAGTTGATTTTCTTGAGCCTCTGAAGCCCATTTCACCTGCGCTTGCCCATGATACTGCGTTACCCTGTGTGTCAGTAATTGTAACGATAGTATTATTGAAGGTGGACTGAATATGAACTGCGCCTTTTTCAATGTTTTTCTTTTCACGACGTCTGCGAGTTACAGCGCCTTTTTTAACCTGCTTTGCCATTATTTAGCCCCTCCTTCTTACTTCTTCTTGTTAGCGATTGTCTTCTTTGGTCCCTTACGTGTACGAGCGTTTGTCTTTGAACGCTGGCCTCTTACCGGGAGACCCTTGCGGTGACGAACACCTCTGTAGCAACCAATTTCAACAAGTCTTTTAATATCAAATGCTGTTTCTCTTCTGAGGTCACCTTCAACTGTTACATTTTTTTCGATGTACTCACGAAGTTTTGAAACGTCTTCTTCGGTTAAATCCTTAACACGTGTATCCGGATTGATACCTGTTGCAGCAACGATGTCGCTGGCTGTTTTTCTGCCTATACCATAGATGTATGTGAGACCGATTTCGATTCTCTTTTCTCTTGGTAAGTCAACACCTGAAATACGAGCCATTTACAGTTGCACCTCCATTTTCAAAAATGTGGCTTTTTAGCCATTTTGTTTTTTAGTATCGTTCCTTAGTACTTTAGAAACGATTGAGCGAAAGCTCTAAGACAAATTCAAGCTGCTCTGCAGTTGCAGCTCATTGCGATTTATCTTAGCCCTGACGCTGCTTGTGCTTAGGGTTTTCACAGATAACCATGATTTTGCCCTTGCGCTTAATTACTTTGCACTTTTCGCAAATTTTCTTGACAGAAGGTCTAACTTTCATTTAATTTACCTCCTCATAAAATGCTGTCAAATTTTTTCTTACTTTGAACGCCATGTGATTCTTCCGTTGTTAAGGTCATATGGTGAAAGCTCAACCGTTACCTTATCACCCTGAAGAATTCTGATGTAGTTCATACGAAGTTTGCCCGAAATACGAGCGTGAACTTTGTGACCATTTTCAAGTTCCACAATAAAATTTGTATTGGGAAGTACTTCAGTCACAGTTCCTTCAACTTCAATCATATCTTGTTTTGCCATAAGTTTAAACCTCTTTCGATAATGCTTTTCTCAATGCTCTGTCCGTTAAGAACATACTGTCGGAAAGTTTTTTGTCTGTTTTTATAACGTGTTTAGGATTTTTTCTTTTGGGATTGTTCAAAAGTCTTTCCTTACCGTCGCAGACATAAACATATTTTCCGTCAAATTCTGCCACACACATAAGCCTGTCTTTTTCACGACCGGCTATACACATAACCAGTTCACCTTTACAAAACTCCATAAGTCACCTCATTAAAGCTTTGTTAAAATCAATGGTTCGCCTTTTGTTATCGCTATTGTGTGTTCAAAGTGAGCGGACAGTTTGCCGTCAAGCGTTTTGACGGTCCAACCGTCAGGCAAACATTTTACTGCTTTTGAACCCATATTTATCATTGGCTCAATCGCAATAGTCATTCCCGGAAGAAGTCGTTGACCTCTTCCTGCTGTTCCGTAATTCGGAACTGACGGGTCTTCATGAAGATGTGTTCCCACGCCATGTCCTGTGTATTCACGGACAACCGAGAAACCTCTTTCTTCGCAATAGGACTGAATTGCAAATGCTATATCACCGATTCTGTTGCCTGCGACAGCCTGTTCGATGCCTAAATAAAGGCTTTCTCTCGTTGTGTCGCACAGCCGCTTCGCTTCATCGGAAATTACTCCGCAAGCGAAAGTAGCAGCATTATCGCCGTTATAGCCATTCACCTTAGCCCCAAGGTCGATACTGACAATATCGCCTTCTTTAAGCACTCTCTTTCTTGAAGGAATGCCGTGAATGACCTCGTCATTTATGGAAATACATGCTGTTGCCGGGAATCCGTTATAATTAAGAAAGTTTGGTTCAGCACCTTGCTTTTTAATGTAACGGTATGCAATCTGGTCAATCTCGTATGTTGTTATACCAGGCTTGACCGATTCACCCGCCAACTGTAATGCTTCTGCTGAAATCTGACATGCTTTACGCATCATATCAATTTCTTTTGCAGTTCTAAGCACTATCATGTTAATCCTCCAATGCTTTAAAGACAAGAGCCGTTGTATCTTTAACTTCTTCCTGTCCTTCTACTATTACAAGCTTACCTGTCTTTGAATAGTAGTCTTTAAGTGGTTCTGTCTGTTCGTGATAAACATGAAGTCTGTCAAGAACTGTTTCAGGACTGTCATCCTTACGCTGAACAAGTTCATCACCACATACGTCACAGATGCCGTCTTTAGATGGTTTTTTATATTCAAGATGATAAGTAGCACCGCATTTAAGACAAACTCTTCTGCCTGAAAGTCGAGCTGTAATCTTTTCATCAGGAACTTCGATATCAACAACCTTGTCAATAACGATACCCATATTATCGAGAGCCTCTGCCTGAGGTATTGTTCTTGGGAAACCATCGAGAATAAAACCGTTCCGGCAATCATCCTCTGCAAGTCTTTCCTTAATAATACCAATAACAACATCATCCGGAACTAATTTTCCGGCATCGATATAGGACTTAGCTTTAAGTCCCATATCTGTGCCGTTTTTAAGAGCTTCTCTGATGATATTACCTGTTGACACAGCAGGAATATTGTATTTTTCACAAATTTTCTCTGCCTGTGTACCTTTTCCTGCGCCCGGAGCGCCAAGAAGGATTAAGTTCATATCATTTACCCTCCGAATTAATCAAGGAAGCCTTTGTAGTGACGCATCATCATCTGGCTTTCGAGCTGCTTCTGTGTTTCAAGAGCAACACCAACCATAATGATAATTGATGTACCACCAACTGCAAGGTTCATACCGTTTTCTGTGAAAAGGCCTGCAACCTGTGAGTAAATGATTGGGAACATTGCAACGACGCTGAGAAGAAGTGCGCCGATGAGTGTCATTCTGCTAAGAATGTTCTGAATGTAAGTTGAAGTTGGTTTGCCCGGACGAATACCAGGAACTGAACCACTGTTCTTACGAAGGTTTTCTGCCATTTCTACCGGATTATACTGAATTGAAGCGTAGAAATAAGCGAAGAAAATAATGAAGATGAAGTAAAGTGTTCCATAGAATGGATGTGTCTGGCCAAGCCATTCCTGACTTAATTTGTACCAGAATGAACCTTCTTCACCCGGAGCAAACATAGCGATTGTTGGGAGAATTGAAAGAATTGAGCTTGCGAAGATAACAGGAAGAACACCGCACATATTAACCTTGATTGGCATATGTGTGCTCTGACCGCCGTACATCTTACGACCTACAACACGCTTAGCGTACTGAATAGGAATCTTTCTTTCAGCGTTATCCATCCAAACGATGAAGAAAATCATACCAACAAGTGCGATTGCTGCGATTGGAACAAGTGCGTAGTAAGCACCACCCTTGTCCATATAGGTATAAAGGTTATAAATAGTAGTTGGCATACGAGCTACGATACCTGCAAAGAGAATCATAGAAATACCATTACCGATACCTTTTTCGTTAATTAATTCACCAAGCCACATTACGAGTGCTGTACCTGCTGTATAGCAAAGGATAACAACAACTGCCTGGAAAACTGCTGCGAAGCCTGTGAATGCTTTACCGTTTGCATCTGACATCAACATATCCTGTGAACGGATGAAGAAGAAGTATGCAATACTCTGTAAAAGACCAAGGCCGATAGCAGAATAACGAGTAATCTTATTCATTTTCTTTCTGCCTTCTTCGCCTTCCTTAGAAAGATTCTGAAGGTAAGGAATTGCAACAGTAAGAAGCTGAATAATAATTGATGCGTTGATATATGGTGTAATTGAGAGTGCGAACAATGTACCGTAGTTGAATGCATTACCTGTCATCATTGAAAGGTATGTTAAAAATGTACCTGCAGCCTCTTCACCAAAAAGTCCGTCACCGCGCATTGCGATGTCAACGAATGGTACTGGAAGTGCTGAACCAACTCTATAAATCAAAATGATAAGAGCAGTAAAAAGAAGCTTTTTACGAAGGTCAACAATCTTCCATGCATTAGCGAATGTACGGAACATTTATATCACCTCAGCCTTTCCGCCTGCTGATTCAATCTTCTGCTTTGCAGCATCAGAATAAGCGTTAACCTGAACAGTAAGCTTTTTGCTGAGTTCGCCATTTCCTAAAACTTTAACTCCGTCAAGAGCTTTCTTTACAAGGCCTGCATTAACGAGTGCCTCGATAGTTACTGTTGCGCCATCCTCAAATGCGTTGAGTGCTGAAACGTTAACAGTTGCGATTTCCTTAGCGAAAATATTATTGAAACCACGCTTTGGAAGTCTTCTCTGTAAAGGCATCTGGCCACCTTCGAAGCCAATTCTCATACCTCTACCTGCACGGGCTTTTTGACCCTTGTGACCCTTACCAGCTGTTTTACCCTGACCTGAAGCAGCACCACGACCGATACGCTTAACGTCTTTCTTTGAACCAGCTGCTGGTGAAAGTTCGTGCAATTTCATATTGTGCACCTCCTTAAGCCTTTGTAACCTCTAAAAGATGTGAAATCTTTTTAATCTTACCCTGAGTCTGAGGATTATCAGGCTGTTCTGATACATCCCCGATTTTGCGGAGACCAAGTGCATAAGCAGTGGCAATTTGGTCTTTTTTGCTTCCGATAAGACTCTTTACGAGTTTAACCTGAATTTTTTCCATATTGTCCACCTTCCTTATTCAAGAATCTCTTTAACTGACTTGCCACGGATAGCAGCAACTTCTTCTGCGTTACGGAGCTTTGAAAGTCCGTCGATTGTTGCTCTAACTACGTTGCAAGGATTGTTTGAACGAAGTGCCTTTGAACGGATGTCCTTGATACCTACTGTTTCAACAACAGCACGAACAGGGCCACCAGCAATAACACCAGTACCAGGTGCAGCAGGTTTCATAAGAACTACGCCTGCACCGAATTTACCTGTGATTTCGTGAGGAATTGTTGTACCTTTAAGAGCAACCTTGATAAGGTTCTTCTTAGCAGCTTCAATACCCTTACGGATAGCATCTGGAACTTCACCAGATTTACCGAGACCGAAACCAACGATACCGTTACCGTCACCTACAACTACCAAAGCGGAGAATTTCATAATACGGCCGCCCTTAACTGTTTTAGAAACACGGTTGATAGCAACTACTTTTTCCTGAAGTTCAAGTGTTGATGCGTCAATAATAGCCATTTTTTATTTCTCCTTTCCTTAGAAGTTGAGGCCGCCCTCACGGGCACCTTCTGCGAGAGCTGCTACTCTACCTGTGTAAACGTAACCGCCTCTGTCAAATACAACATCTGTGATGTTCTTTTCTTTTGCTCTTTCAGCAAGGAGCTTGCCAACTTCTTTAGCAGCATCCTTGTTTCCGCCGTAGTTTGTGAAGTCCTTCTCTGTTGTTGAAGCACTAACAAGTGTAACACCTGCAACGTCATCAATCAACTGAGCATAGATGTGCTGGAGAGAACGGAACACATTAAGGCGAGGACACTCTGCAGTGCCTGAAATCTTAGCGCGGACTCTCTTATGTCTCTTGAGTCTTGCAGCTTTTGTATCTGGTCTATTAACCATAACTTAACTCTCCTCCTATTATTTACCGCCCTTACCGGCTTTACCTTCTTTGCGACGGATATGTTCGTCAACATACTTAATACCCTTGCCCTTGTATGGTTCTGGTGGTCTCTTTTCGCGAACTTCTGCTGCGAACTGACCAACCATCTGCTTGTCAGGACCTGAGATAACGATTTTGTTTGGGCTTGGAGTTTCAACTGAGATTCCTTCCGGTAATGGCATAATTACCTGATGTGAGAAACCGATGTTGAGAACAAGGTCCTTACCCTGCATAGCTACACGGTAACCAACACCGTTAACGTCGAGTTCTTTCTTGTAACCCTTTTCAACGCCTTCAACCATGTTAGCGATGAGTGTACGTGTGAGACCGTGGAGTGATTTGTTGAGGTTTGAGTCATCAGGACGAGTTACTGTAACAACTGCGCCGTCGAGTTCAACCTTCATATTGCTGTGCACTGTTCTTGTAAGAGTACCCTTAGGGCCTTTAACGGTAACAGTGCTGCCATCTACTTTAACTTCTACCCCTGCAGGAATTGCAATTGGGTTTCTGCCTATACGTGACATTTACTGTACCTCCCTTACCAAACGAATGCGAGAACTTCGCCACCTACATTGAGTTTGCGAGCTTCTTTATCTGTCATAACACCCTTAGATGTTGAAAGGATTGCAATACCAAGACCTTTCATTACCTTTGGCATGTCTTCACAGTTTGTGTAAATACGTAAACCAGGCTTTGAAACTCTTCTGATACCTGTAATTACGCTTGACTTGTTAGGACCGTACTTAAGAGCGATTTCAATCATGCCCTGTTTGCCGTCTTCCTCTACTATAAATCCTTTGATGTAACCTTCATCAACAAGAATTTGAGCAATCGCTTTCTTCATGTTTGATGCAGGCACTTTCACTGTATCATGCTTTGCGGAATTCGCATTACGGATTCTGGTGAGCATATCACCGATTGCATCTGTAATTTGCATAATGAGTTACCTCCTATTATATTAGATTGCTCTATTACCAGCTTGATTTTTTCACGCCAGGAATCTGACCTGCGTGTGCTAACTCTCTGAAGCAAATACGGCAAACGCCATATTTACGGAGGTAAGCGTGTGGTCTGCCACAGATTTTACATCTGTTGTAAGCTCTTGTTGAATACTTTGCAGGTCTTGCCTGCTTAACTTTCATTGCTGTCTTTGCCACTGTTACCCCTCCTTATTTAGCGAATGGAGCACCCATGAGTGTTAAGAGCTCACGTGCTTCTTCGTCTGTGTTAGCTGTAGTTACGAAACAGATATCCATTCCGCGAACTTTATCAATCTTATCATAATCGATTTCAGGGAAAATCAACTGTTCCTTAACGCCCATTGAGTAGTTACCACGACCATCAAATGAGTTAGGGTTGATACCTCTGAAGTCACGAACTCGAGGAAGAGCAAGATTGAAGAATCTGTCAACAAATTCATACATCTTGTCACCACGAAGTGTTACTTTAACGCCGATTGTCATACCTTCACGAAGTTTGAAGTTAGCAACTGATTTCTTTGCTGTACATTTAACTGGCTTCTGACCTGTAATCTTAGCAAGGTCGCCCATGATAGCATCGATAACTTTTGCGTTGTCCTTAGCTTCGCCAGCACCAACGTTGATAATTACCTTATCAAGCTTTGGAATCTGCATAACGCTCTTGTAGTTGAACTTCTTCTGAAGTGCAGGAACAACGTCGGCTTTATACATGTCTTTAAGTCTAACTGCCATTTTATTGTTCCTCCTTATTCAAACTTTGCGCCGCACTTTTTGCAAACGCGAACTTTTTCTTTGCCTGTGCCTTCGTGACCAACTCTTGTAGCTGCCTTGCACTTAGGGCATACAAGCTGAACTTTATCAGCGTAAAGAGCACTTTCAGCCTTGATGATACCGCCCTGTTCACCCATCTTGCGAGGTTTAACATGCTTTGATACCATATTTACGCCTTCAACAATAACTTTGCCTTCTGAAGGGCTAACTTCAAGGACTTTGCCCTTCTTGCCACGGTCTTTACCGTTGATAACGATAACTTCGTCACCTGTTCTAACATGAACTTTATTCATTTAGGGCACCTCCTTAAAGTACTTCTGGAGCGAGTGAAAGGATTTTCATATAGTCCTTATCACGAAGCTCTCTTGCAACAGGTCCAAAGATACGAGTACCTTTTGGATTTTTGTCTTCTTTAATAATAACTGCTGCGTTTTCGTCGAAACGGATATATGTTCCGTCATCTCTGCGAACGCCTTTTACTGAACGAACGACAACTGCTTTAACAACATCACCCTTTTTAACAACGCCACCTGGAGCTGCCTTTTTAACTGATGCTACAACAACGTCGCCGATGTTTGCATATCTTCTACCTGAACCACCGAGAACTCGGATGCACATTAATTCTTTTGCACCGGTGTTATCGGCAACCTTGAGGTAAGTCTGCTGCTGTATCACAATGATTGCCTCCTTTAATTACTTAGCTTTCTCGATAATTTCAGCAACACGCCATCTCTTATCTTTTGAAAGTGGACGTGTTTCCATTACTAATACTCTGTCGCCTACGCCACATTCGTTATTTTCATCGTGAGCCTTAAGCTTCACTGTCTTGTTAACGATTTTGCCGTAAAGAGGATGCTTAACTCTGTCCTTGATTGAAACAACAACAGTTTTATCCATCTTATCGCTTGTAACGATGCCGACTAATGTTTTTCTGAGGTTTCTTTCCATATTGAACGCCCTCCCTTTCCTTAAGACTCACTGCCGTGAAGTTCGATATCGCGAATTACTGTTTTAACTCTTGCGATATCCTTCTTAACAGCACTGATTCTCATAGGATTTTCGAGTTGGTTGATGGCTTGTTGAAAACGAAGCTTGAAAAGTTCGTCTTTAAGCTCTAAGAGCTTTGCATCCAACTCTTTTGCAGAGAGGTTTCTAATCTCGCTTGCTTTCATTACTGCTCACCACCCTGTTCTTCTTTAGTTACAAATTTACACTTAACCGGAAGTTTCATAGCTGCAAGACGCATAGCCTCACGAGCAACTTCCTCTGAAACGCCTTTAATCTCGAACATTACGCGACCTGGCTTAACAACTGCTACCCAGTATTCCGGAGAACCTTTACCTGAACCCATTCGAGTTTCAGCTGGTTTCTCTGTAATTGGCTTATCTGGGAAAATCTTAATCCAAACCTGACCACCACGCTTGATGTATCTTGTCATCGCGATACGAGCTGCTTCAATCTGGTTTGATGTAATCCATGCTGGTTCAAGAGACACAAGACCAAAATCACCATAAGTAACCTGAGTACCTCTTGAAGCTTTACCTGTCAAACGTCCTCTGTGAACGCGACGGTATTTTACTCTCTTAGGTAAAAGCATTATTTTGTGCCTCCTTCTTTACGTGATTTGCGGCTTTCGTGAAGAACTTCGCCTTTGTAAATCCATACTTTAACACCGAGCTTACCGTATGTTGTGTCTGCTTCTGCAAAACCGTAGTCGATGTCAGCACGAATTGTCTGAAGCGGAATAGTACCTTCATGATAGCTTTCTGAACGAGCGATTTCAGCACCGCCGATACGACCGCTAACCTGTGTTTTGATACCCTTTGCACCGAGTCTCATTGTTCTGCCGATTGACTGTTTAAGAGCTCTTCTGAAAGAAATTCTTCTTTCAAGCTGTGAACAGATGTTTTCAGCAACAAGCTGTGCATTGAGGTCTGGCTGCTTAACTTCAACGATATTGATAAATACTTCTTTATCGCCGCCAAGCATCTTTTTGCATGTTTCTTTAAGTTTTTCAATTTCTGCACCCTGACGGCCGATAACCATGCCAGGCTTTGCGCAGTGAATGTTAACGCGAACTCTCTTCGCATCTCTTTCGATTTCTACCTTTGGAACACCTGCAGGAGCGAGTGTCTCAAGGAGATATTCACGAAGCTCGTAGTCAGAAACAAGTGTATCGCCGAAGCTGGACTTGTCTGCATACCAGCGAGATTCCCAGTTTTTAATAACGCCGATTCTTAAACCGGTTGGATTAACTTTCTGGCCCATAACTTAACCTCCTCCTTGATTATTCTGCTTCCTTAACTGTGATGTTAATATGTGATGTTTTCTTGTTGATTCTGTAAGCTCTACCCTTGTCACGAGCTCTGATTCTCTTAAGAGTAGGACCCTGGTCAACTGAACAAGCTGCAACATAGAGTCTTGAAACGTCCATGTTCTTCATCTCTGCGTTAGCCATAGCTGACTTGAGAAGCTTGTAAAGTGGTTCACACGCAGCCTTAGGTGTGTATTTAAGAATCGCCATAGCTTCATCACAAGGCTTATTTCTGATAAGGTTAAGAACAATCTTTACCTTACGTGGTGCAATTCGCACAAAAGTAACTTTTGCTGTTGCTTCCATTATTTAATACACTCCTTTCGACTTATTTACCGTTATTTGATGTCTTTGAACCTGCATGACCTCTATAAGTTCTTGTAGGTGCAAATTCGCCTAATTTATGACCAACCATGTCTTCTGTAACATATACAGGAACATGCTTTCTGCCATCATGTACCGCAAAGGTATGACCAACAAAATCTGGGAAAATTGTTGAGCTGCGGCTCCATGTCTTAATAGCGATTTTTTCGCCATTTGCATTCATTGCTTCGACCTTCTTCATAAGACTAGCTTCTACATAAGGTCCTTTTTTAGTACTTCTACTCATTTAATGACAGCTCCTTTCCCGATTATTTAGCGTTTCGACGCTTTACGATAAGCTTGTCGGAACTCTTCTTCTTATTTCTTGTCTTAAGACCAAGAGCAGGTTTACCCCATGGAGTACATGGACCTGGACGTCCGATTGGTGACTTACCTTCACCACCACCGTGAGGGTGGTCGTTAGGGTTCATAACAGAACCACGAACTGTTGGTCTGATACCCATGTGTCTTGTACGACCTGCTTTACCGATTTTAACATTTTCGTGGTCAGCATTACCAACTGTACCGATTGTTGCCATACATGTTGCAGGAACGTTACGAAGTTCGCCTGAAGGAAGTCTGAGAAGTGCGTAGATGCCTTCCTTAGCCATAAGCTGTGCTGCGTTACCAGCTGCTCTTGCTAACTGACCACCGCGACCTGGGTAAAGTTCAACGTTGTGAACGAATGTACCTGTTGGGATGTTTGTAAGAGGAAGTGCGTTACCTGGCTTGATGTCAGCGTCAGCACCTGCTGCTACAACGTCGCCTACCTTAAGGCCAACAGGAGCGAGAATGTATCTCTTTTCACCGTCTTCATACTGAACAAGTGCAATATGAGCTGAACGGTTTGGGTCATATTCAAGTGTTAATACTGTTGCAGCGCCCATCTTATCTCTCTTGAAGTCGATAATACGGTACTTTCTGCGATTTCCGCCACCGTGATGACGAACTGTAATTCTTCCGTAGCTGTTACGGCCTGAGTGCTTTTTGAGAGGAGCAAGAAGACTTCTCTCTGGAGCAACCTTTGAAAGCTCGGAATAATCTGTAACCGACATATTACGTCTTGCGTTTGTAGTCGGCTTATAGACTTTAATCGACATATCTTTCATCTCCTTTGTTTATTTTAAAAGTTGGGAGTGGCTCGAAAGCCTGTCAGGAAGCTTTGCGGAGTATGTCGAAACTCCATACCTTACCGCCTGACCTCAAAATCATTACATCATTCCGTCAAAGAACTCAATTGTCTTTGAATCAGCTGTCAAAGTTACGATAGCCTTTTTCCAAGAAGCCTTGTAGCCTTCAAATCTGCCGTAGCGTCTGAGCTGGCCACGTACGTTCATTGTGTTAACTTTTTCAACTTTTACGCCGAAAAGTGTTTCAACAGCCTTTGCGATGTCAACCTTAGTTGCATCCTTAGCAACTTTGAATGTGTACTTTTTGTCTGCAGTGCCCATCATTGACTCTTCAGTAATAACGGGAGCGAGGATAATTTCCTGTGCAAGTTTCATTATGCATAAACCTCCTCAATTTTTGCTACTGCATCCTTAAGAACTACGATTGTGTCGCAGTTAAGAATGTCATAAACATTAAGTGTGTTTACAAGAGTTGTGTTAACACCAGCGATGTTTCTTGCACTCTTATAAACTACGTCGTTTTTCTCAGGAAGAACGATAAGTGCTTTCTTGCCAGCCTTGATAGCTGCGAGAACGTTAGCAACTTCCTTTGTTTTGATTGCATCCATATTGAAAGAATCAAGAACAATCATTTCATCTGCTGCAACCTTTGAAGAAAGAGCTGACTTCATAGCAAGTCTTCTTACCTTCTTATTGATTGAGAATCCGTAAGCGCGTGGCTTAGGACCGAATGTGATACCACCATGTGTCCACTGAGGAGCTCTTGTTGAACCCTGACGAGCTCTACCTGTGCCCTTCTGTCTCCATGGTTTCTTACCGCCACCAGACACCTCTGCACGAGTGAGAGTTGACTGTGTACCCTGACGCTGATGTGCCAAGTAATTAACTACTACAAGGTGCATTGCTGATGTGTTTGGCTCGATAGCGAAAATGCCGTCGTTGAGCTCGATATCAGAAACTTTCTTGCCCTTTGTATCTACTACTGCTAATTTAGCCATTTCTTAACTCTCCTCTCTTACTTTGATTTAACTGAGTCAGCGATAACAACGATACCGTTCTTAGGACCTGGAATAGCGCCCTTAATTGCGATAAGGTTGTTTTCTACGTCTACCTTAACGATGTCAAGGTTCTGAACTGTAACTTTTTCAGCACCGAGATGACCAGCCATCTTCTTGCCTTTAAAGATACGAGCTGGGTCGATAACGCCAAGTGAACCACCGTGACGGTGAACAGGGCCTGTACCGTGAGTTTCCTTAAGACGTGAGAAGTTCCAACGCTTAATTACACCTGCTGTACCCTTACCTTTGCTTGTTCCTACAACGTCAACTCTGTCGCCTACTGCGAAGATGTCAGCCTTGAGGATGTCACCTACGTTTACTGATTCTGTGTCTGCAAGTCTGAATTCCTTGAGCACTTTCTTTGGAGCAACGTCAGCCTTCTTGAAGTGACCTGCCATTGGCTTGTTCACTTTTGTAACCTTAACGTCGCCAAAACCAACCTGAACTGCAGCATAGCCGTCGTTCTCGATTGTCTTCTTCTGCACTACTGTGCATGGACCAGCTTCAACAACTGTAACAGGAATTACTTTTCCGTTTTCGTCGAAAAGCTGTGTCATACCGATTTTTTTACCGATAAGACCTTTTTGCATTTTTATTTCCTCCTTTGGTTATTGGTCGGTATCTCACCGACTTGACCTTGCTCGATGTCTTGTTCTTAAAGATTAAGATTAAAGCTTAATCTCGATATCAACACCGGCAGGAAGCTCAAGACTTGTAAGAGCCTCAACTGTTTTGTTTGAGGGTCTTAAAATGTCGATAAGCCTTTTGTGTGTTCTCTGCTCAAACTGTTCACGGCTGTCCTTGTACTTATGAACAGCACGAAGGATTGTAACGATTTCCTTTTCTGTAGGAAGTGGAACTGGACCTGAAACCTGAGCGCCTGTACGCTTTGCTGTTTCAACAATCTTTTCCGCTGCCTTGTCAACAAGGTCATGGTCATAACCCTTAAGTCTGATTCTGATTTTCTTACCTTTTGTTGCTGCCATTTTGTTTTCCTCCTAAATTACTGGGCACGTTATTTTACTTGCAACTCAGCCGGGTGTTTCTACCCTTCCGTTTTAAAAACCGAAAAATCGGCTCTGATTTTTCGGACGGCGTAAAATAGCGCAGAATGCTCCTGCAAGTACCGTAATGACATAGTTGGGGTATGCCAGAAGGTTTTAAAAGCATTATTGGTCGCCCGATTTAAAATCAGACATACTCCACGGTAATTCCCTGCATCACAGTGCAGCCACCTACCGCTTCAACGCATATCGCACACTTTCTATAAACAGGCATAGTACACCCATTCCCACGCGTGCTCTAGTATAATAACACATTATTTGTGAAAAAGCAATAACTTTTTTAAAAAAAGTTTGTGAAAAATGCAGATTTTTTTCTTGTTGTAAAAACAGCACAAGATCTTGTGTTTTTACCTGTTTTAAATACAATTTCTGTATTCGTTTTTTGTCGCAAAAAAAACTCTATATATGATATGTATACGAAAAACATCAAAATTGTCCTACGAATTATCTCCCCGATAAATTATGATTTGTATGCTGAAACAGCAATGGCGGGAGCGAGCCCCCGCCCTGCATTACGAATTACGCATTTTCATTCTCCTGTGTATGCTTTCACAAGAACTTTAAGTTGTTCTACTGTTTCGAATTTTGCACCTGATTCAACAATGGCTGACCTTATTGATATTGGAAGTGCGTCAAAATATGCTTTTGTTTCTGCATTCATATTATTCATAAAAAATCACCTCGGTAATATTTTACCAAGGTGACCATTTTTTATACATTATAAAACTTTTGACAAGAAATCCTTGAGTCGTGGATTCTGCGGATTTGTAAAGAATTCATCAGGAGTATTTTCTTCGATAATTCTTCCTTCGTCCATAAATATAACTCTTGTCCCAACTTCACGAGCAAAGCCCATTTCGTGAGTAACAACAACCATTGTCATACCACTATCAGCAAGTTCTTTCATAAGTTCAAGTACTTCACCAACCATTTCAGGGTCAAGTGCTGATGTTGGTTCGTCGAAAAGAATAACATCAGGATTCATTGCAAGTGCGCGAACGATAGCAACACGCTGTTTCTGACCACCTGAAAGTTGTGACGGATAAGAATCTGCTTTTTCTTCAAGTCCAATTCTTTTAAGAAGTTCTATAGCCTGTGCTTTTGCATCAGCTTTTATTTCTTTAGCACTCTTTATAGTTTCATTCTGTGGATTATTACGACGTAGTTTCTTCATTCGCTTTTTTTCCACATAAACAGGAGCAAGCATGATATTTTCAATAACTGTTTTATTATTAAAAAGATTAAAGTGCTGGAAAACCATTCCCATTTTCTGACGATGGATGTTGATATCAACCTTCATATCAGCAATATCAACACCATTGAAAATAATACTGCCGGATGTTGGGTCTTCCATACAGTTAAGACAACGAAGGAATGTTGATTTACCTGAACCCGAAGGACCAATTACAACAACCTTTTCACCCTTGTTTATTTTTATATTGATATCGTGAAGGACATCTATTTCTCCAAATGATTTATTAAGGTTAACGACCTCTATCACTTTTACTCAGACTCCTTTCCATCAATTTAACAAGACCACTGATAATAAGAACAAGAACAACATAAATTAATGCCATTACAAGATAAGGCACCATAAACTCGTAACTATTTGAACCAATACGGTTAAATGCAACATACAAGTCAAGAGCACCAACGAAACTTACAACAGAAGTTTCTTTAATAAGTGTAATAAACTCATTACCAAGTGTTGGAAGAATATTCTTAACAGCCTGTGGAATAACAATTTTTATCATTGTTGTGGAAAAGCTTAAGCCCATAGCTCTTCCGCCTTCCATCTGTCCTGGGTCAACTGATTGAATACCACCACGCATAATTTCAGATATGTATGCACCTGAATTAAGACCAAAAACAACCAACGCAACTGTAACTGACGGTACATTAAGTCCCATAAGCGGAAGTGCAACATAATATGATAAAAGAAGTTGCACCACCATTGGTGTTCCGCGGAAAAATGCTACGTAAAAGCTACAAGCTCCGTTGAGCATTCTTGGTAAGAGTTTGTATTTCGGTAAAACTCTTACAATAGCAATAAGCGTACCAATCACAATACCGATTAAAAGACCGCAAATTGCTATTTTGAGGGTATTTTGTAAACCCTCGATAACCGTTTTATAGCCATCATATTCAATAAAGAACTCTAAAAATCTGGCTATTTTTCTTTCAAAACCACTCATAAGTCAAATCCCTTAAAAAACGCCATAGCCTCACCATTAGGTGAGGTTATGGCAAAATATACATTAGTTAAAAATTATGCTACTTCGTTAATTGCTGTTGTAATGAATGTTGCTGGGTCAGCATCAATAACAACGAAATCAATGTTCTTATTGATAAGGTCCTGAATAGCAAGTGAACCGTTTGAATAACCCTTAGGTTCAACCTTAAGACCATCAAAGCCCCAATCTTCATCACCTACAACATACCAGTTGCCTGTTGTACCATTCTGGAAACCTGCTTTTTTAGCATTGTCGTAACCATTAAGGATTGTTTCAACATCTGCTAATGTCTTGCAAGCATCAAATGTTGTATCGTCACCTCTAACTACAAGTTTCTGGTTTGCTGTATAATATGATGTTGAGAATTCAACGTCTTCTTTTCTTTTTTCATTGATTGTGAGACCTGCCATTGCAATATCGCATTTATGCTGACCAACCGTCATACATACTGCATCAAATTCCATATCTCTAATAACAAGTTCCTGACCAAGATACTCAGCAAGAAGTGCTGCAATTTCCATATCAATACCATAGAACTTATCGCCTACTTTGTATTCAAACGGTTCAAAAGCTGCATTTGTAGCAACTACAAGTTGTTCGTCAGGTCTTGATGTGTCAAGTTCTGCTGATACAACACCATTCTTTTCGCCATCACCGAAATATGCTTCACAGATAGCATCGAATTTACCATTCTTTTTGATTTCGTCTATAAATGCGTTTACCTTTGTAAGAAGTTCAGGCTGATTCTTGTCAACGCCAAAAGCATAAAGTTCTTCTGTAAGAGCAATGTCAATAACCTTTACTTTTGCTACTGGCACATCAGGTGTGTCCGGTGTATCATTACCGCCACAAGCTGCGAAGCAACCAATTACGATAACAAGAGCAAGAACAACTGAAAGAATTTTAACTGATTTCTTCATTTTAATCTACTCCTTTTGTAAATTATTAGATTTGCAGTTAAATTATATATGCCTTTTCCGTAAAAATCAAGTATTTATGCAAAAAATCACGGTTTAATCGAGTTGAAATGCATTTTTATACATAATATATGCGAATATACATTGTTTTTATGCATAAATAATATTGTGTAAGATAAACACTTGTGTTTTTTATGCAGTTGGTTACAGCTCAATAAAGCGGAGTTTGTCGAACAGATTTTGTACGAAGACGGTACTCGGCTCCCCTGAAAGGGGAGCTGTCGAGCGTATGCGAGACTGAGGGGTTTGCCCCTTTTATTGCTTACTAATAGAGAACTTTTTAACCCCTCTGTCACCTTGCGGTGACATCTCCCCTTTCAGGGGAGACAAGAAATTAGTTTTACCCCGACAAATTATTATTTGTTAATTAAAACGACAACGGCGGGAACCCTCAACCATGAGCCCCCGCCCTACCATTATTGTTTATTTTAATGTGATTTCACCGTACTCGTCTGTTTTACAGATTTGTGTCAATCCATTCTTGCGCAGGAATACCGTCCATATACAAATCTACAACCTCAAGGTCGCCGTTATAAACTTTAACAACAAGATATGCAGATTCCTCTGTAATGTTGCGATATGCGTATCCGCAGTCAACAGAAAATGTATCCATTTCTATCCTGTTTTCTTCGTTTAATCTGATATAATCTGTTCCTTTTGGTTTTCCTACAGTTGTTTCAACGAAATATGCATAACCGTCTGACTTTTCTTTGATTACACCATATCCGTCGTTACCGTAAAAAACAACTGATTCTACTATACTAAAGTTTACTTTACCGTGTTCAACACTATAAACATTTGCAGGAATTTTAAATTCTTTTCCGTATTTCTGCAGGTCGTCTTCTGCTTTGTTACCATAAACAATCATTCCCACAGGCACAAGTAACTGGACAACAATAGATACAACTAAAATCGGAAGCATAAGTTTTTTAAGCATCTGTGCCACCTCCGTTCAGTTGTTCCTGTCGGGACTTTTTAATTGAAAGCATTTTCCAGTTAATGAAGATAATCGCTCCACCGAAATTAACGAGTAATCCACCAAAGATAAACATATTGTTATCTCCTACATTTGCATATATTCCCAACAGCTGTGCAAATACAGTTAAAAGCCCTAAATTTATAGTCAGTATTTTTATTTCCTTAACACCCTGATAAACAAGCATTCCGCCAAAAGCCATTGTCAACGCTGCTCCGATATAATAAATAATATCGTATATAAGATATTTTGTATCCCAGCTTACAACCGGCTCCACATATTCCTCAACAAGCGCATGCACAAATGTTAAACCAATTATAAGGAATGGAATCACAATTTTTGCAATTTTAAACGGTTCGTCTTCAAAATCTTCTCGTTTTACTGCTACCACAACTAATGGTATTGCAATGTACAGGACGATTGATATTACAAAGCCGATTAAATTATCACCTGTCATATTTGGTGCATCAAATATTGTACCCAATGAGAGAGCTAACATCGTACCGCAAATACCGATTGCTGAAATTGGTTTGTACGGTGATGTGACAACTGTGTTATCCATTGATACGATATATACGCAAAGGAAGAATGAGAGTAAACCTGCAAAGCGAACTGACATTGATTCTGCAAGTATATCAACACTCGAACCTGCATAAATCAGCACTGCCACTTGTGGAATAGATGCTATCATTGTTATCCATTGTGCGATTTTACCTCTTACATCATCTTTATCTCGTGAAAGGTAATATGTGTACAATATTCCTATTGCGAAAAACAGTAATGAAAAGAGTAAATTCTGCCAAGTACCGATTGTTGCTATATGAACTGACATATAGTAATAAAAAGCAAGCGGTACTACTGAACCGAATATGAACAGGATTGGAATCAACAGTACAGAATCAATCACAAGGTAATCCGCATATGACCAGCTTATATTGTGAACTCCATCCACAAGTGCTATTGTGGCAACTGTGCCGATAGTCCAGATAATACTTGCACTTTCACGCCAACTTGGGCTGTCTTTCTTCTTTAAATATGTATATAAGGCAACTGCCTGACCTGCAAGCATCGGAATTACTGAAAATGCTGTCTGTAATGAAATGCTGAATTCCTGCCAGAAACCAAAGAACAAAATTGCAAGTCCCGATGCCACGAAAATCGAGCCTACCACCGCAAGGGTGATTTTTATACGATTTTTCTGCTTTGTCTTGTCCTGTGAAATAATGACTTCTTTCTTCTCACCGTAAATCAATTCTTCAATATCGACTTCAAGAACTTTTGCCAACATTTCAAGGGACTCAATATCCGGTTTGGTTTTATCGTTCTCCCAATTTGAAATTGCCTGACGGGTAACGTGCATTTTTTCTGCCAAGGCATCTTGAGTAAGTTTTTTCTCTGTTCTGATTTTTTTGAGATTTTTCGATACTTTAGACATTCATATCGCCTCCTTACACCCTTATTATTACATAATAACACGAAAAAGTCACGCAATGATTTGTTGCAAATAATACTTTTTGCCATTTTCAGCATAAAAAGTGTGATCACACCTTCTTGACAAACATATTAAACATCTGTATAATAACTCTTGCATTTCAGTTCTGCTGCTATGGCTCAGGTGGTAGAGCACGTCCTTGGTAAGGACGAGGTCACCGGTTCAAGTCCGGTTAGCAGCTCCAAAAACACAGGAAATTCTTAAAAGAATTCCTGTGTTTTATTTTTTTGATTATGTAATAATACAATGATAAATTATAATTTATCGAGGTGTTGGGAACTCTAAATAGAAACAGAATCCTTGTAGGGTCGCTTCACGAAGCGACCGTTCCAAAGTGTGCAGATAACCTTATTCGGGCGATTCGTGAATCGCCCCTACACAATAACGGATTTAATTATATTGTAGGGGAGGGTCTCCGTGCCCTCCCGAACTTTTAATATGCACTTACGGGCGAGCACAGAGACTCGCCCCTACATTCCAACCATATTGGTTTTATTTTATAATCGCAACGCAGTTCCGACACTTTGCACTTTGCGTTTTGCATTTTGCACTTATACCGATAAACTCCAATTTACATAAAAACAATGGTGAGGTCTTAACCCCACCTTGCTATAATTGAAATTGTTTTTTTATTTCGTTCTTAACCCTTTTGGGTAGTGATTTTTGGCTTTTCCGTTTGATACTTTTACACCACCGACGGTGCAACCGTCAACCATTACAACTGCCCAACCGTTGGGACAATCTGTCTGGAATTCTTCACCGTGAAGATATTTTTTAATTACGTCACTATGGGCTGTCAGGTTAATTTTTCTTTTGAAATCCTTTCCCATTGCCATAAAAAACTGATGATGTGGCTGGATATAATTCTTGCGGATTTCACCGATTGTCACACCAC
Organism: Clostridia bacterium; assembly: GCA_017399175.1. GTDB lineage: Bacteria > Bacillota > Clostridia > Oscillospirales > Acutalibacteraceae > Fimenecus. Next base: position 31,585 of record JAFQEE010000005.1, read on the forward strand.
AAGCAAAGGCAACACCTCTGGGTATAGGAAAATCAGGTGTGAAATAAACAGGATTTCCGTTATACATCATCACATTATCAACTTCATAGTCAACAAGAGTGTCATTGAGAAAGTCGATAACTGTTTTGTCGATTTTCTCTTTTTTTGTTTCAGCTCTTGATATGTTTCCATAACATTCATTTGTTTTATGAAGCACAGCAACGAACTGACCTTCGCCCTTTGTCCTATGCGGATAGCATCGTCTTGTATAATTAAGGTTTTCACACTTGCAACCGTCAAAAATTACTCCGTCAGTAGTATTTTCTCTTACCCTGTCGGTTGTTGGCACAAGCTCAAATTCAGGATATTTTTCTAAAAACGAATCAACCGTCATTTCGTTTTCTTCAAGTGAAAAAGTGCAGGTTGAATAGACAATATATCCACCGTCTTTAAGCATTTTTACTGCACAATCAAGAATTTCTGTCTGTCTTTCAGCACACATTTTCACATTTTCGGGAGTCCATTCGTCAATTGCGATTTCTTCCTTGCGGAACATCCCCTCACCCGAGCAAGGTGCGTCAACCATAATCATATCAAAAGTCTTTGGAAATTCCTTTTGGAGTTTTTGTGGGTGCATACAGGTTGTGACAACATTCTTAAAGCCCATTCGCTCCATATTGCCTGTAAGAATTTTACAGCGTGACGGAACAATCTCATTTGAAACAAGAATTCCTTTTTCACCTAACTTATTCTTAATCTGACTGCTTTTGCCACCCGGCGCAGCACACAAATCAAGAACTTTCCAATCAGGCTCTATGTCAATGCTCTCAACAGGCACCATTGCGGCAGGCTCCTGAATATAGAACATACCTGCGTGGTGATAAGGGTGATTGCCAATTCCATCATAATCGAAATAAAATCCGTTTTCCACATATGGAATTTTGTCATTTGAAAATATATTCAGTTTTTGAAAGTCGTCAAAAGAGATTTTGTTTGTATTCACGCGAAATGCTCTTACAGGCTTTTCGTCGTAAGACTTTAAAAAATCGTCATACTCATCACCCAAAAGAGTTTTCATTCTCTCTTGAAATTCAATTGGTAAACTTTTCATAATTAATCACTCAAATTCATTTCGGCATAAAGCATACACATTGAAACTGATGTTATAGCTGCAGTTTCTGTGCGAAGAATTCGTTTTCCTAAAGAAACAACTTTTCCGCCGTTTTCAAAAGCCTGTTCCACTTCTTTTTCGTCAAATCCACCTTCAGGACCAATTAAAATCCCAACGGACATACCACTTTTGATTTGTGAAAGTGCTGTTTTTGTGTCTTCCATTCCATTTTTACTCTCATAGGGCACTAAAAACAAGTCCATTTCTTTTGCCTTTTCCATAGCCTGTTTATATGTAAGCACATCAAATATTTCAGGGATTGTGTTTCGCTTGCTCTGTTTTGCTGCACTTTCGGAAATAGTCTGCCAACGACTTACCTTGCTTTTCTTTTTCTTGTCGTCAAGTTTTACAACGCAACGATTCATTTCAACAGGGATAATGCCTTCAACACCGAGTTCAACAGTTTTCTGGATAATCAATTCCATTTTGTCGCCTTTGGGAAGTCCCTGAAAAAGATAAATCTTTATGGGAAGATTTGTGTCGTTATAGTTTTCTTCAATAATTTTTGCCACAACAGATTCGTTGTCGAAACATTCGATTTCGCAAAGGTTGCTGATACCGTTTTCACTTACAAGAAAGGTATCTCCCACAGTCATACGAAGGACATTTTTAATGTGATTGAAATCAGTTCCTGTTATAACATATTTATCATTTAGTTTTTGGTTTTCATTAACGAAAAAGTTATACATAATTAAACATTCCTATTCTATTCCGAAGTCATTCTGAGGAATGAAATGACGAAGAATCTATATCGGTTTTGTTTTCCACTTTGATTGAGATTCTTCACTACGCTCAGAATGACAATGCAATATTAGTTCACACATTATATGACAACGGCGAGACCCCTCAGTCACCTGTCGGTGACAGCTCCCCTTTCAAGGGAGCCGAGAGACCCCGCCCTACCATAAATTTAACATTTTGAGCAAGACATAAGCCCTACTATTTTTATATTAATTCAAGGAACTTTGAACCGCGAGGAACAACGAATGTGATTGCTCCTTCTAAAAGTTGGAATTCGCGTTCTGTAACATATTCACATTCGCCGTCAACATTAACTGCTGCAGGATTCTGGCTTTCAATCTTAACATGTTTACAATGAACGAGTTTAGTGAAATCCCAGTTAAGATGTTCACCGTTCTTATATTTATTCAACAAGGGAAGAAGACCAAAAGGACCTTTTTTTGCAACTTCCTTTGTATATCTTACCATTACGCAGTCTATAAGACCGTCATTAGGCATAGCACCCGGTGCTGCCATATATCCGCCACCGTACCAACGGGAATTTCCGATGTAGCAGAAAAGGAAATCGTCTTCATAAACTTTATCGTGGTCAATTGTGATTCTGAATTTATTATTGATTTTACTGAATACAACACAACGAAGTGCAGAAAGTGTATATGCCACCTCGCCATTAACCATTGGTAACTGTTTATACTTAACCTGTCTTGCACAAACTTCTGAATCGATACCCATAGCACATTCGTTAATAGCAACCTGACCATTAGTTTCAATAAGGTCAAGCTTTACAGGTACACCGTTAACATGGTCGTCAATGTTTGTGTTTCTACCAAAAAGTCGGCTAAAGTCATTACCTGAACCCAATGGAATATTCGCAACTTCACAATTTGGGTATTTGTAACATCCATTTACGATTTCATAGAGTGTTCCGTCACCACCGCAAGAGTAGAAGCGGACAGGTTCACCTTTCTTTGCCACTTTTTCAACATAACGCATACCGTCACCTTGGGCATTTGTTACATAGATATCAGCATCTAAACCTTTTTCTTTAATATACTTTTCGATTGTGGGGATATAATTTTTCGCGTTTTTGCCTTTGCCTGATACAGGGTTTACAACAAAAATATGTTTCATGATAATCTCCTAATTACTTGTAATACATATATAACTGGCATTTAATCATACCGTTATAAAGCTTACGGCGTTTGTCGGCTTTTCTGCCAAAGCATTTTTCAAATTCCTCGTCAGGACTGATAATATAGTATGCCCAACCGCGTTCAGGATTAAAGATTTTGCCCATTGTTCTGTAAATTTCTTCGGCAGCCTGAATGTCAAGCATTCTTTCGCCGTAAGGAGGATTACAAATCACTGTTCCCTTTTCACTTTTACGGGTAAAGTCCTTTAAATCCTTTTTGGAAAGGTCAATTTTCATTCCTACACCTGCGCGTCTTGCGTTTTCGCGAGCGATTTCAAGTGCGTGGAAATCAATATCCGAGCCATAAGCCATAAAGTCAGCATCCTGAATTACAGCATCTGTTGCTCTCATTCTTTCCTGTTGCCATACGGATGAATCAATATTTTCAAATCTCTCAGAGATAAATGAACGTTTAAGTCCCGGTGCAATATTAAGTGCTTTCATAGCACCCTCGATAAGAATTGTACCTGAACCACAAGTCACATCATAAAGTGTATGATAATGACGAAGTCTTGCCAGCTCTGCCATAGCAGCAGCAAGAGTTTCCTTAATCGGTGCTGAATTTGAAACAGGTCTGTAGCCTCGTTTGTGAAGTCCTGCACCTGATGTGTCAATGAACACAGTTACAATATCTTTCATAATTGAGAACTGAATCTGATGTAACGGTCCTGTTTCGTCAAACCACGAAATTTTATACTTTTCTTTAAGTCTTTCAACAACTGCCTTTTTGATAATCGCCTGACAGTCACTTACTGAAAAAAGTTTTGAATTAAGCGAATAACCCTTAACAGGAAAAGCATCAAACTTGCCAATCCATTCTTCCCAAGGAAGTTTTTTGACACCCTGAAAAAGTTGTTCAAATGTTACCGCCCTAAATTCACCAAGACGGATTAAAATTCTTTCGCTGTATCGTGAGCATATGTTAGCACGGGCAAGGATATTCTCGTCACCCTCAAAATCAACTCTACCGTTATTTGCCTCAACATTAGAAGCACCCATATCGCGTAATTCCTGAGCCACCAAACCTTCTAAACCTAAAAGACAAGGTGCTGAAAATTTAATTAACATCAAATTTCTCCATTATAAAATATTCATGTACAGTATAGATTATATTTAACCAAAAGTCAACCAAAGTAACGCAAAAAAATATTTCTTGTACAAATTACAAAAAACTGTCTAAATAAGATGCAGAAAAACAAACGGCGGAAACCCCTCAGTCATTTTCTTACGAAAATGCCAGCTCCCCTTTCAAGGGAGCCAAGAGTAACCGCCATACATTAAATATTTAATTATTCTTGTGTCATTTTGCGTACATAACGTTTAAAGAATGCTATTGCATCTTCACAACATGCAATCGGTATTCTTTCGTTTGTACCGTGAGTGCAGAGAAGAAGTTTTGTATCTGCAACGAATGGTGCAAAACGATAGATATTTTCACATACAGGCTCATAGTTATAAGCATCTGTACCGCCCATTACAAGGAATGGAGTCACAAGGTTTTTGCTGTTTTGTGCTTCTGCTAACTCCTTAATTGTCTGGAATGCTTTTGAATCAGTTGGTGAAACCTGTGAAGATTCCTTACCAACAAGGAATTCAACATCAATATCCTTATTTCTTACGCTCTTTCTGATATGCTTTTCAACATCTGCGATTGAAACACCGGGCATTGTACGGAAATTCACAGTAACTGATGCCTTCTGTGGAAGAACATTGAATTGTGGGCTACCTTCTGCCATTGTAACAGCAGTACAAGTACGGATAAGAGATGCAGCAGCAGGAATTCTCTTTGCGATTGCAAGAATAAGAGGCTGTAAAATCGGAGCATTCACAAGGACTACTCTCAACGGATAACCTGCATTCATACCAACTCTCTTGATAAGCTGTTTAAGGTAATCGGGCATTGTAGCCTTGAACTGATGATTTTCAATGTCCTTGATAACATCAGCAAGTTTACCCACGGCAGTATGTTTTGGTGGCTGTGATGAATGACCACCCTTTGCATTAACGCTGACTTTATAGTTTACGCTACCTTTTTCAGCAATACCAACACCTGTAAGGTTAATATCGAGAAGTTTACCAAGCTTAACAGGAAGAATTGCACCGCCCTCATCAAGGACTGCTTCAAGGTGAACGCCCTGCTCTTTAAGATACGCTGCAATCTGCTTTGCTCCGTTATCAGGTGCTGCAACAACTTCTTCATTATGACCAAGACAGATATATACTGTACGCTTTGGCTGGAATCCCTCATTAAGAAGTTCTTCCATACATTCCATAACAGCAATAAGGTGGTTTTTCATATCCATAGCACCTCTGCCCCAGATAAACTCACCGTCATTGTGTCCGCTAAATGGGTCGTGTTCCCAATCCTGTTCTGTTCCCGCTGTTATAGGCACAACATCCTGATGAGCAAGCATTGCAATACCATCAAGACTTGGGTCAGTGCCTTCCCATTTATAAACAAGACTTGCATCAGCAACTTTTGTCTTTGTCATATTCTGATGAACAAGCGGAAAACGCTCTTCCAAAAACGCGTGGAATTTGTCGAATTCTGCCCAATCAACAAGTTCTCTGTCATAATTTGAGATTGTCTTTATTTTAATTGCATCACTCAAATCACGACAGTATTTTTCCATATCAATCATTTCAGGAAGAAGTTTTTCTGTTTCTGTCTTTTTCTCTTTAAAGAAAATTGCACGGATAAGTGTTATTACAATAAAAACACCGAGTAATGCTAAAATATAACCTAAAATTTTCATAGCTACACCCTCTGATTCTAATTATGCAAATATATTGTTACGCTCCCTCTTTGACGGAGCTAGCTGCGTAGCAGACTGAGGGAGTACTCCCCCAGTCACTCGCTGAGCTCGTGACAGCCCCCTCTGAGATGGGGCGAAAAAATTCTATCTATAATTTAAGTATTCTTATCTACCTGATGGAATACCTTTAAGTTTCCTGTTTTGTTACTTCTCTTGTCAAGTTCTGCCATAACATCGGAAACTTCAATTCCTTCGTTTGCCATCATAACAAAAAGGTGGAAAATAAGGTCGCTGATTTCACCAACGGTTTCTTCTTTGTTACCATTTTTTGCAGCAATAATTGTTTCGGAACATTCTTCGCCTACTTTTTTAAGGATTTTATCAAGTCCCTTTTCAAAAAGATAGCAAGTGTATGAGCCTTCCTGCTTGTTTGCTTTTCTTTCAAGTATTGTTTCGTAAAGATTTACTAATGTATCATTCATTTTTTATTCGCCTCATTTGATTTTATTAAAGAAACAAGATTTACTGCCTGTATGACAAGCAGGACCAGTCTGTTCTACTTTTACAAGTAATGTGTCGTCATCACAGTCACCGTGAATTGAAATCACTTTCTGTAAATGACCTGATGTTGCACCCTTGTTCCAGAGTTCCTGTCGTGAACGACTCCAGAACCATGTATAACCTGTTTCAAGAGTTTTTGCCATTGATTCCTTGTTCATATATGCGAGCATTAGCACTTCGCCTGTGCTTTCTTCCTGAACGATTGCAGGAATGAGCTCTGCTTTTACAAAATATTTATCAAGGTTCATTTTATTCACACTCCTTGATTGCTTCTGCAAGATTTAATGTGCCACTATAAATACTTCTGCCACAGATTGCACCGTACATATTGGCATTTTTAAGGTCAATAATGTTTTGCATATCCTTAATGCCACCACTTGCAGTAATGTTGCATGAAACTGCATCATTGAGTTTTACTAACTGTTCAAGATTTGGTCCTGAAAGCATACCGTCACAATCAATATCCGTGAAAATAATATACTCTACACCAAAATCTTCCATTCGTTTTGCAAGGTCAATATAATGCGTATCGCTTTTTTCTGTCCAACCTTCAGTTGCAACCATTTCGTTTTTCGCGTCAATCCCAACTGCAATTCTGTCACCGAATTCTTTACAAGCCTCTTTGACAAGCCCAGGATTTTTAAGTGCAGCAGAACCGATTATGACTCTTTCAATTCCATTTTGAATATAGAAATCAACATCATTCATTGTTCGGATTCCTCCACCGACTTCAACTTTGAGTCCGCTGTTTTTCGCAACATCAAGGAAAATGTCAGAATTTATGCGAACACCGTCAAGTGCACCGTTCAAATCAACCATATGTATCCATTCTGCACCTGCATTTTTGAAATTCAATGCAGTTTCCATATAACTGTCAGCAACCTTACCTGCTGTTGCAAAATCACCTTTATAAAGACGGACACATTCTTTATCTTTTATATCTATTGCAGGAAAAATAATCATTTATTATAAAGTCCCCTTTGTTGAAAGTGTTTTATCTGTTTTTTCTGTTGCAATGCTCATTGCGTGACCGAATGCTTTGAAAATTGCTTCAGCAATGTGGTGAGAATTGTCACCATATGGTGCACGGAGATGAACAGTAATCTTTGCATTGTCAGCAACTGCACGGAAAAATTCCACACACATACAAGCATCAAAATCTCCACATTTTTCTTGCGGAAAATCTGCCTCAAAAACTGTATATGCACGATTACAGATATCGACTGCACAAAAACCAAGTGCCTCGTCCATTGGTACAAAGAAGCTGCCATAACGAACAAGATTTGACTTATCTCCCAAACACTCAAAAAGTGCCTGACCGAGTACAATACCGATATCCTCAACTGTATGGTGGCAATCAACTTCAATGTCACCCTTGCAAGTAACAGTTAAACCATAACCTGCGTGAGTTGCGAATGCTGTAAGCATATGGTCGAAGAATCCAACACCTGAATTTACACTAACTTCGCCACCGTCAAGACAAAGTGTTAAGTTAATATCAGTTTCTTTTGTTTTTCTGTTTATTGTTGCAGTTCTCATTATACTTCCTCCAACACTTTTTTGAAAGTTTTAAGCATTTTTTCGTTTTCGTATTTTGTACCTGCAGTAATTCTCAAGTAATCGCCCATATTACGGATAATAATGCTGTTATCTTTCATTTTTTCGAACACACTCTTTGCATTTTTTACTTTCATAAATACAAAGTTTGTATTTGTTTCGTATATTTTTTCGATTTTTTCGCTCTTGATTTTAATTAATTCGTTGTAAAGTTCTTTTCGTGAATTTACAACTGTTTTAATGCAGTTATCAATATAGTCAGGATGTGAGAAAAGCACTTCACCGAGAGCCTGTGAAACAGAGTTAACATTATAAGGTGATTTTACTGCACGAATAACATTTGTAAGTGTCTTGTTTGCAACTGCAAAACCAAGGCGAAGAGCTGCAGAGCCAAGAGCCTTTGAACAAGTCTTTAAAATAATGAGATTATCGTAATTCTCGAATTCACCTAAAAGGCTTTCATCACCTGCAAAGTCCATATATGCTTCATCAAGAACAACAAGAGAATCCATACTATTGATGAGTTTTCTCACATCGTCTTTTGTAACAATTCTTGATGTTGGATTGCAAGGGTTTGAGAAAATTACGATTCTTACATTTTCTTTTTTTGCAAGTGCGATTACATCATCAATGTTAACATCGAGATTTTCGTCTTTCTGATATTTCACACTTTCACATTCTGCGATTTCAGCATAAAAACGATACATTGAGAAATCAGGTTCAAGAGTTAAAATCTTATCACCTTTCTGTAAAAACGCATTCATTATAACTGAAATTATTTCGTCTGAACCATTACCTGCTGTCACACAATCAGGATTTACATTGAAATAATCTGCAAAACCTTTCACAAGCTTTGTTGCCATTGGGTCAGGGTAACGGTTAAGGGCAGAATTTTTAAGTGCTTCTACCATTTCATCTTCAATTTCCTTTGGAAAAGTGAGAAATGACTCGTTGGCATCAAGACGAATTTCATATGTACCGCTGATTGGCTCATATGGTGTTAAATTTTTTACTTTTTCGTTTAACTGAAACATTATTAGTCCTCAAATCTAACCTTAATAGAGTTTGCGTGAGCTGTTAAGCCCTCTGTTTCTGCAAGAGAAACAACCTTATCCTTGCACTCACGAAGTGCATCTTCCGTATAGTAAATGAAACTTGATTTTTTAATAAAACTGTCAACTGACAATGGTGAGAAAAATCTTGCAGTACCGCTTGTAGGAAGAACATGGTTAGGACCTGCAAAATAGTCACCCAATGGTTCAGGTGAATAGTTACCAAGGAACACGCTACCTGCGTTATCCATTCTGCCGATATATTCAAGTGGGTTTTCCACGCACATTTCAAGGTGTTCAGGTGCAAGTCTGTTTGCAAAGTCAACAGCCTTGTCCATATTGTCACAGATAATAATTGCACTGTAATCCTTAAGAGATTTTTCAATAATCTCTTTTCTTGAAAGTGTTGCACACTGTCTTGCTAATTCTTTCTTTGTTTCTTCTGCAATTTTTTCACTTGTTGTAATAAGGATTGCAGATGCCAATACATCGTGTTCAGCCTGACTCATAAGGTCAGCAGCAAGGAATTTAGGATTTGCTGTTTCATCAGCAACAATTAAAATTTCACTTGGTCCTGCAACCATATCAATATCAACTGTACCGTAAAGAAGTTTCTTTGCAGTAGCGACAAAGATGTTACCGGGGCCAACAATTTTGTCAACCTTTGGCACGGTTTCTGTACCATAAGCCAATGCTGCAACAGCCTGTGCACCACCCATTAAGAATACTCTGTCAACACCTGCGATTTTTGCAGCAGCAAGGATATCAGGATTAGGTGTGCCGTCCTTTGCAGGTGGAGTTACCATTACGATTTCCTTAACGCCTGCGATTTTTGCAGGAATTGCATTCATAAGCACACTTGACGGATATGCTGCTGTGCCACCGGGTACATAAATACCTACTCGCTCAAGCCCACGCACACGCTGGCCCATAATAACACCGTTTTCCTTTGTTGTGAGCCAACTCTGTTGTTTCTGACGAGCGTGGAAATCACGGATATTTTCAGCTGCATCCTCGAGCGCTTTAACGAAGAATGGGTCGCATTTTTCTATTGCCTTGTCGATTTCTGCCTTTGAAATTTCAGCCTTTTCAGGTGCTTTTCCGTCGAACTTGATTGTGTATTCAAGTACGGCTTTGTCACCATTTGCCTTTACATTTTCAAGAATGTCAGTAACGGCAAGAGTAACTTTCTTGTCAACCTCGCCACTTCTTTCTTTAAGCTGTGCGATAAGAGCTTCGTCAGCCTTACCGTCTGCAAAAACTGTATTTATCATATTATCAATCCTTTGGAATTACTTTTTCAATGTTTTCAAGAAAACTGTCGATTTCTTCACGACGAAGTTTCATGCTCGCCATATTAACGATTACTCGTGCAGAAACAGGCATAATTTTTTCTTTAACTTCAAGTCCGTTTTCCTTGAGTGTTGTACCTGTTTCAACAATATCCACAATACCGTCAGCAAGGTTAAGAAGCGGTGCAAGTTCAACTGAACCTTCGATTTTAATAATCTTGATATCCATTCCCTTGCCCTCAAAATATGCCTTTGTAATGTTCGGATATTTTGTTGCAATTCGTTTTGTGTTAAATCCGTCATAGAAATCAACACCCTTTTGTGTTGCAAGTGCAAAGTCGCATTTACCGAGATTAAGGTCAGTCATTTCATAGAAGCTTTTTCCGTTTTCTACGATTGTATCTTTACCTACAATACCGATATCGCAAACACCGTGCTCAACATATGTAATAACATCTGCTGCTTTTGCAAGGACAACTTCATAGTCACCTGCTGTGAGAATAAGGCGTCTGCCTTTATTTATAAGTTCATCACAATCGATGCCCATTTTCTGAAAAAGTTCAACACTTTTCTTTTCAAGTCTTCCTTTTGTAAGGGCAATTCTCAGTTTTCTCATAATGTTTCCTCCCTTACATCGTCACCGATTATACAAATCTTTTTAATACCTTTTTCTGTTGCATATTCCTTTGTTTCTTCGTAAGTTTCAAAAGTGCTGTTTTCACAGTAAACGCCGTCTGCACGAAGATTTTTTGAATATTCGAGTGCCTTAACAACAAATTCTTTTTCGCTAAAAACAATAATTTCAGGAACTTTTTCTTCATCAAGTTCATTTCTCGAAAGCATTACTGATGCCAATGCACCTGTTTCAATACCAAAACCTGTTGACGGCATATCTCTGCCGAATTCAGCACCAAGACAGTCATAACGACCACCTGAAACTACTGAAATACCACTACCTTGTAAATAACCTTTGAAAATAATGCCTGTGTAGTAATTTGTACGGTTAACAAGGCTCAAATCAATAACGATTTTATCGGAAAGTCCCGCTTCACACAAAAGCATATAAAGTTCTTTTAAGTAATCAAGACTTTTTTGTCCTTCTTCACCCAGAGCAATCTGTTTTGCCTTTTCGATAACTTCAATTCCACCGAAAAATCTTGGAAGATTACGGATACAATCAGTCACATCATTTTTACCGATTTTATCAAGAATATTATTGAGAGAAACAAAGTTTCTGCTTTCAACACAATCATAAATTGAACTTACAATTTCGTCACTTACATTAAGTTTTTTGCAAAGTTCTTTAAAGAACCCTGCGTGACCGATTTCAATTTTAAAATCAGCAGATGTACAAGTTTCAATAGCTTCAACAGCAGTTGTGATAACCTCTAAATCAGCACGGATACCGTAAGCACCCATAAGTTCAATACCGCTTTGAGTTGCCTCATCATTTCTGCCTGTAAGGTTTTTCTGTCTTACAAAAACATTCTGATTATAATAAAGACGAAGCGGAAGACGAGCATTCTGAAAACGGGTTGAAACAAGTCTTGCGATAGGCAATGTTGAATCAGGTCGAAGCACCAAAAGTCTTCCGTATGAATCGGTCAAACTGTATAAATCCTCGGGATTATAACCTGAACTTTCACGATTGAAAACATCGAAAAATTCGATAGTAGGTGTCATAACCTTTTCATAACCCTTTGATTTAAAAACAGATGAGAGTCTTTTTTCTGCACAACGGATAGCACGGCTTTCCATTGCCAGATAGTCTTTTGTCCCCTCGGGAGTAATTTTTGAATAATTTTTCATTTATATATTTCCTTTTTTATTGTTTTTCACTTTAGCGTGCTACTATGCTACCATAATAAAGCGGTCTTGTCAAGTGTATTACAAAACTATATTTAGTTAAACTCCTGTAACCGCTGATTAAATCGGGTTACTAAAATCCAAAGAATGAGATTTGTGCAGTTTCAGGCAAATCACCAAATGCACCGATTTCCTTTAGTGCAGTAACAACAGCACTTGAAGCACCTGTTTTTGCTTGGAAATCGTCAACTGATACGAATGTTCCGTCACTTTCATCTCTGCCCTTTACAAGTGCTTTTGCCGCATTTTCACCAACACCTGACAAAGCAGAAAACGGCATTCTGATTTTTCCGTCCTCTATGTAATAAACGCTTGCACGTGATTTATAAATATCAACAGGAAGAAGCTCAACACCTCTTGCCATCATTTCATTAACAACCTGTAATGCAGTAAACTGGTCTTTTTCTTTGGTTGTCATTGGTTTTCTGTCCTTTGGCTCTGCATTAAGAGGTCCGTGAAGTTCAACCATTTTTCTCTTTACTGCTTCTCTGCCCTGACAAACTGTAACTGCATCAAGGTCACCACCACGGACAGTTAAGAATGCTGTGTAATATTCCGTAGGTTTATAAATTTTGTACCAACCAAGACGAAGTGCCGCAATAACATACGCCGCAGCGTGAGCCTTCGGGAACATATACTTGATTTTACGGCAGGATTCCATATACCATTCGGGAACATTACAAGCCCTCATTGCTTCTTCTGCACCCTCAGGGAAACCGACCTTCGCAACAATACCTTTACGGGTTTTTTCCATAATGTTGAATGCAAGACCTGAATCAAGTCCCTTATGCATAAGATATGTCATAATACTGTCACGAGTACCGATAACATCGGAAATTGTACAAGTACCGTCTTTAATAAGTTCCTGTGCATTGCCGAGCCAAACATCAGTACCGTGCGAAAGACCTGAAATCTGTAAAAGGTCAGAGAAGCATTTAGGCTGTGCCTCCATAAGCATACCGCGAACAAAGTCCGTACCCATTTCAGGAATTGAAAGTGTACCTGTCTGTACACCGATATCATCAGGAGTAAGTCCCAGAGCCTCAGGACTTGTACAAAGACTTACAATTTTAGGGTCACAGACATCAACATCCATAACAGGGATTCCTGTCATATCTTCAAGATGTTTATAAAGTGTGGGCACATCATGGCCGAGAATATCAAGTTTCAAAATTGTATCGTGAAGGAAATGGAAGTCAAAGTGAGTTGTTTCCATATCCGATGTTGTATCGTTAGCAGGGAACTGAACTGCTGTGAAGTCATAAACATCAAACTCATTAGGCACAACAACCATACCGCCGGGATGCTGACCTGTTGTACGCTTAATTCCCGTACATCCCTTTGTGAGTCTGTCTTCTTCAGCACGAGTTACGACTTTTCCTCGTTCTTCAAGATATTTTTTTACGTAACCGTAAGCAGTTTTATCAGCAACAGTTGCGATAGTACCTGCTTTGAACACGTGGTCACGACCGAAAAGTTCTTCCGTATATCTGTGGGCATTTCCCTGATAGTCACCTGAGAAATTAAGGTCAATATCGGGAGCCTTGTCACCATGGAAACCAAGGAATGTTTCGAAAGGAATTTCGTGACCGTCACGCACCATAGGAACATCACAATGAGGGCAATTCTTTGGTGGCATATCAAAGCCTGAACCGTATTCACCGTGAAGGAAGAATTCACTGTGTCTGCACTTTGGACAACGGTAATGAGGTGCTAACGGATTTACTTCTGAAATACCCGCCATTGTAGCAACGAATGATGAACCAACAGAACCTCGTGAACCAACGTGATAACCGTGTGCTTCAGAGTCCCAAACAAGTTTTTGTGCGATAATATAAAGAACGGCGAATCCGTGTTTGATAATTGATTCAAGTTCTCGTGTAAGTCGGTCAGCAACATATTCAGGAACAGGGTCACCGTACCAATCCTTTGCCTTATCCCAGCAAATCTGACGAAGTTCGTCCTCTGCACCGGGGATTGACGGCTGGAATGTACCCTCAGGAATAGGTCTTACCTGTTCAATCATATCAGCAATTTTATTTGTGTTTGTAACAACAACTTCGTATGCTGTATCTTCACCCAGATATGAGAATTCTTCAAGCATTTCGTCGGTTGTTTTGAAGTAAAGCGGTGCTTGGTCATCAGCATCGTCAAAGCCTTTGCCTGCCATAAGAATTGCACGGAATTTTGCATCCTCAGGGTCCATAAAATGAACGTCACCCGTTGCACAGACAAGTTTTTCTAACTTATCTGCAATATGTATAATCTTTCGATTTATATCACGAATGTCTTCGATATTTTTAATTTTGTTATACTCTTTATTTCTGTCAGGATTTTTCGCATTGGGGTCAGAATGAGCCTCAATCATAAACTTGTTGTTTCCGTCAGGCTGAATTTCAAGATAATCATAAAATTCTGCAATTTTCAGAATTTCCTCGTCACTCTTTTCAAGAAGAATTGCACGGATAAGTTCACCTGCTTCACAAGCAGAACCGATAATAATTCCATCTCTTAATTCATTGAGTTTTGAGCGTGGAATACAAGGTCTTTTGTGATAATAGGTTGTATGTGCCAAGGATACAAGTTTATATAAATTTTTAAGCCCTGCCTTGTTCTGTACAAGAAGAATGATATGGTATCTCGGAAGATTCTGCCAAGGGGTTTCAGGGTTTGCTATATCGTCAATAAGATAACCCTCAACACCGTAAATCAGTTTAATATCATCCTTGCCTTTACCCTTCATAGCATCAGGATAACCCTGAACATTACCGTGGTCAGTAATTGCAATTGCAGGGTGTCCCCAACTGATTGCGCGTTTAACAAGCTTATCAGCAGATGTCATACCGTCCATATCGGACATATTTGAGTGCAAGTGAAGTTCAACTCTCTTTTTCTCCGCCGTATCCTGCTTTTTGATTGGTGAAACTGTATTGACCGCTGTTGCAGAGATAATATTTTCACCTGAATATTTATCGAAAGATACTCGTCCATAAACGATTACGGTCATACCCTCTTTAAGTGCATCAAGGAATGACTTTGACTTTTCACAGGCTTCAAAAATCTTTACTGTATATGAATATGTTTTATCAGTAATATTAAAGTTGATAATGTTATTTTTACCGTCACGAGTTGTTCTCACATCAAGGCTGAAAACCTCACCCCAGACAGTAACTGCACCACTTTCAATTCCCACATCAATAAGTGATTGCAAATTACCTGTACGGATAAGACTTCCGTAAATTGGTTTTTGTGTTTCAAGATAAAGAGGGAAACCATCCTTGACAACATGAGGCTTTGGCTCGTCAGGTTGAGTTATAACCTGTGGTTCAGGAATATTTCTTTCACGACGGATTTCTTCGTCAGCCTTTTTCTGCATACTGTCAATCGCTTTTTCAGTATTAAAGTCCTCTTCCTGACAAAGACTTACCGTATAATCAACACCAAAAATACCTTTTATAATTCTTTCGATTTCTTTTTCACAGTTTGCAGATGCAAGAATTTCTTTTCCGCCCTTTTTAAGGTTTACTTTTAATTCTCTGCCTGAAATTTCATATTCCGCATTATTAAAGTAACCGTTTGCAACAATTATTTTATCACGGAGAATTTCCACAACCATTGGCATAAATTCTGTGGTAAAACCTGTTCTTGACTCGTCACAATCAATTTTTATATGTACACCGACAGCCCTTGAAAGAGTGTTTTCAAGAACTTCGATTCTTTCTTTTTCAAATTTTTTGTATGGTTTAATGGTAAGCTTTGCACTCATCTTTTCGTGGGAAATTACAAATCCCACAATTTCCGCCATAGCGAAATCAAGATTTTGTGCCCAGTCAAAATACTCACCAAAAAGTGATTTAACTATCGCCATATATCTTTCACCGTTATAATTTTTCTATTTCCTTTAAAAGTTCATCCACAATTTCGTTTTCGCTTACTTTTTTAAGTACTTCACCGTGTTTAAAAATAACACCGCAACCGTCACCGCCGGCAACACCGATATCAGCTTCTTTTGCTTCACCGGGTCCGTTGACCACACAACCCATAACTGCCACTTTAATAGGTTTATCGTAATTTACAAGTGCTTTTTCAACTTTATCAGCAAGACCTATAAGGTCAATTTTTGTTCGTCCGCAAGTGGGACAAGAAACAATTTGTGCGCAGTCGGTTTTAATTCCCGCTGCCTTTAAAATGTCATATCCTGCCTTGACCTCTGTAACAGGGTCAGCAGTCATAGAAACTCGGATTGTGTCACCTATACCGTCAAGAAGAAGTGAACCGATACCGATACTTGACTTTACAAGAGCCATATTATGTGTACCCGCTTCCGTAACACCAAGATGTAACGGATAATCACACATATCTGCAACAATTCTGTAAGCCTTTACCATTTTTTGAACATCAGAAGATTTAATTGACACAACAATGTCATTGAAATCAAACTTCTCAAGAAGTCCTATGTGATACATAGCACTTTCAGCCATAGCCTCAGGTGTTGGTGAGCCGTATTTTGCAAGAAGATTTTTTTCAAGTGAGCCTGAATTAACACCGATACGGATAGGCACATTATGAAGTCGACAAGCATCAGCAACTGCCTTTACCTTGTCATCATCACCGATATTACCGGGATTGATTCGGATTTTGTCGACACCTGCTTTAACACTTTCCAAAGCACAACGATAATCAAAATGAATATCGGCAACAACAGGAATGCTGACTGCATTTTTTACTGCGTATAAAGTTTTAACAGCCTCATAATTTGGCACCGTAAGACGAATAATCTGACAACCTGCTTTTTCTAATTCAACAGCTTGTCTTACATTACCCTCTGCATCCTCAGCAATAACATTGAGCATTGACTGAACAGAAATTGGGTTATCGCCACCGATTTTAACATTTCCTGCCGTTACAACACGGCTTTTTCTGCGTTCTATCATAATCACACCATCTTAATTCTTAATAAGATTTAAAATATCATTAAAGGTTACTACCACCATCAACAGTAACAAAAGTACAAGTCCTGCACCGTGAACATATCCCTCGTATTTAGGATTGATTGGTTTTCTGCGAATTCCCTCAACTGCTAAAAAGAAAAGTCGTCCGCCGTCGAGTGCAGGTAATGGCAACAAGTTGAAGATACCGATATTTATTGAAACGAATGCCATTAGTGTAAGCGCTGAAATAAGATTTGCACGACTTTCAACTGCTGAAGATGTTATATCTGCAAGAATATTTACTGTACCAACAGGTCCCGACAAATCAGAAAGTCCGAATTTTCCCGTTACAAGGTCAAAAAGACTTAACCACACAAGTCTGCCTATTGATGCTGTCTGTTTAAAAGCATTTGTCACTACATTGAGAAAATTTGGTTCCACACCACGAATAATAAAGTCATACTTTATGAGTGTGTATCCTTGTTCAACAGTTGTTTCGAATTTTACATCTGAAAGTTCAACCTTTTCACCGTCACGACGCACAGTCATATCATAGATACCGTCTTCACTTCTTGTCATAAGGAAAGAGATATCCATATCAGAGAAAACCCTGTGGCCGTTGATTTCAAGAATCTGGTCACCGACTTCTAGTCCTGACTGTTGGCTTACAGCATTTTTCTCAAAACTGTGAATCTGATTCGTACCAATTAAATCTTCCATTGAAAGGCAGGTTGCAACAATCACAACACCTAAAATCAGGTTCATTATTGCACCCGCAGCTACAATTATGATTTTCTGCCACACCTTTTTTCGGTTAAAAGCATTTTCATCGGTACTTTCTTCATCTTCACCTTCCATACTCACATATCCGCCGATTGGAAGAAGACGAAGTGCATAGGTTGTATCGCCTTTTTTCTTTTTGAAAATTGCAGGGCCCATTCCAAGTGCAAATTCATTGACCTTTACTTTAAAAAGTTTTGCGAAAGTAAAATGTCCCAATTCGTGTATTGAAATAAGAAGTCCGAAAAATAAAATTGCTACTAAGAAAGGCCATACCTTTGACCAGATTTCCAAAAAATTCACCACTATTCTGCGTATTTAATCACGAGTTCACGAGCCAATTTGTCTGCTTCATAAACATCGTCTACTGTGTAAGTATTGACCTTTGGTGCCTCGTTCATAACTTTTTCTACCAATTCAGCAATCTGTAAAAAACCAATTTCACCTTTTCTGAACATAAGGTTTGCCTGCTCATTTGCTGAATTTGCAAATGCAGGATAAAGTCCACCGCGTGTAATTGCCTCACGACAGATGTCCATACATCTGAATGTTTCGTAATCAGGTTTGTAGAATGTTAATGTACCAAGTTTTGTCAAATCAAGTTCTCCTGTAAGAGATTCTATTCTTTCAGGGTAAGTAAGTGCGTATTGAATGGGGATTTTCATATCAGGAAGTCCCAACTGTGCTATTACCGCATTATCATCATACTCCACAGCAGAATGAATTATACTTTCTCTGTGCACCACAATCTCAATTTTTGACGGATGAACATCGAAAAGCCACACAGCCTCAATAAGTTCAAGTCCCTTGTTCATCATTGTAGCAGAGTCAATGGTTATTTTTTGTCCCATACTCCAGTTTGGATGTTTAAGTGCATCCGCAACAGTTACTTTTTCTAATTCTTCCCTTGTTTTGCCGAAGAAAGGTCCACCACTTGCAGTAAGGATAATTCTCTTTAATGCCTTGTTTGTTGGCTGACCCTGTAAGCATTGGAAAATTGCAGAGTGTTCAGAGTCAACAGGAAGAATATTAACACCTTTTTCCTTTGCCTTTGTTGTGACAAGAAGACCACCTGCAACAAGTGTTTCTTTATTTGCAAGAGCAATCTTTTTATTTGCATCAATGGCTGTAAGTGTAGGCTTTAACCCTGCCATACCAACAACGGAATTGATTACAGTATCCGCCTCGTCAATTCCTGCACATTCACAGACACCTTCTATTCCCGAAAGGACTTTTGTGTCTGTATCAGCAACACGATTCTTAAGCTCTTTTGCAGCATTTTCATCCACCAATGCAGCAATTTTCGGCTTAAATTCACGGATTTGTTCTTCTATTAAATCTACATTAGAATATGCCGAAAGCGCGGACACAGAGTAGCCGCACTTTCTCGCAGTTTCAAGGCTCTGTGTACCGATTGAACCGGTTGAGCCTAAAATACTTAAATTTTTAGTCATTTTATATTGACACCTCGAAGATGTTGAATACTGCATAGAATGCAGCAGAAACAAACAGAATACTGTCGAAACGGTCCATAATTCCACCGTGACCGGGAATAAGATTACCAAAATCCTTTATTCCGTAATTACGCTTAATAAGTGATGCTGTAAGGTCACCACACATACCAACAACAGATGTTATAGCAGAAGCCACAACTATTGGCACATAATTATGAACGGGATTTTCAAAAATAAAGTTATCATAAACTGCGTAAAGAATTACATTTGCAAGAATACATCCTAAAACACCACCGATTGCACCTTCAACAGTCTTTTTAGGACTGATTTTCGGACAAAGTTTGTGTTTACCAAGGAAACTGCCTGTAAAATATGCAAATGTGTCAGTAAAGCAAGCCGAGAAAAGAATGAAAAGTATTAAGAATATACCATGAGCATTTGTGTATCCCCTGTCAGGATAGTACAATGCGATATCTCTGAAATACATAAGTCTTGTAAATGAAAACGGTACAAGAAGTGAAGACACAATCACAAAAGAAATGTGTGAAAACTTTGTTTTCTCGTGATTGTGGAGCATTAAGAAACAGAGAATCAAAACATAAATGGTTATAAGATATTCTGTTTTAAGGTTAAGAAATTCTATTTCTCTTAAATAATGTCCGTATTCATAATAAACAGGGAACAATGTTGAAACCGCAACACTTAAAATCATTACAGGTTTATTTTCAAGCCCACTGGAACGATTAAGTTCATATGTTGCCATAAAGCATAAAAACATTGCAAAGGCTAAGAAAAACCATGTGTGCATAAACACAAGTGCAGAAATTCCGATTGCAGTCCACAAAAGACCAAATACTATTCTTTTTGCCATAAATATCCTCTTTTCGTCTTTCCTTTATACTCCACCGAAACGCCTGTTGCGTTTTTCAAATTCCCTCAATGCCTCACAGAGATTTTCCTCTGTAAAATCAGGCCACAAAACATTTGAAAACCAGAATTCTGCATATGCGGACTGCCATGTAAGGAAGTTTGACAATCTGTATTCACCGCTTGGTCTGATAATCAAATCAGGGTCTGGAATATCCTTTGTATAAAGACTTGCTGAAATCATATCTTCAGTAATATCTTCAGGTAAAATCTCACCATTTTTTACTTTCTGTGCAATTTCTTGTACACCCTCTGTAATTTCGTGACGACCACCATAGTTAACCGCAAGGTTCAATATTACCTTTGTTTCATACTGACTTTCATTTTCAATATGCTCCATTAAAGCCTGAATATCCTCCGGAATCCCTCTACGGTCACCGATAAAACGAAGACTTATACCCTTTTCACGGTTTTCTTCTTTTCTTTCTTCTGCCTCGTTAAGATATTCCCTGAACAACTGCATAATAGCGTCAACTTCTTCTTGCGGACGCTTCCAGTTTTCAGTTGAAAAGGCATAGAAAGTAAGGCACTTTACACCAACTTCGGCAGCAAATTCGCCGATTTTACGAAATGTTTTTGCACCCTCAATATGACCTTTATATCTTGGTAAATTTCTTTGCTTTGCCCATCTGCCGTTACCATCCATAATAATGCCGATATGCTTTGGCAAAACAGAAAATTCAGGTATATTCTTTTCCATCATATTCTTAAAATAAGCAAATCAGGGCGGAATTATCCGCCCGCAATCTGATTATATCTCCATAATCTCTTTTTCTTTTTTGTCAGCTACTGCATCAATTTCTTTGATGAACTCATCAGTAATCTTCTGAATCTTTGTTTCAGCATCCTTCTGGTCATCTTCTGTGATTTCACTGTTTTTCTTCATTGCCTTGATTTTATCAATAGCATCACGGCGGATTGAACGGATTGCAACCTTTGATTCTTCAGCAGTTTTGCTTACATCCTTACAAAGCATCTTTCTGCGTTCTTCTGTAAGTGGTGGGAATGTAAGACGGATTACCTTACCGTCATTCATTGGATTGATACCGATATCAGAAGCCTGAATAGCCTTTGAAATAGGATTGATTGTGCTAACATCCCATGGCTGAATAACAAGAATTCTGCCTTCGCTTACTGAAACAGCAGCCATCTGCTGAATCGGTGTAGGAACTCCGTAGTAATCAACCTGAATTTTATCAAGAACTGCAGGAGTTGCACGACCTGCTCTCATACCTGCGAAATCTTTTTCAAGAACAGAAACTGTCTTGTTCATTTTTTCTTTCATTGTATCAAATACTGTATTCATAAATCTATCTCCCTTTTTATATTTATTGATTATTTTTCGTCAACAACAAGCGTACCTACCACTTCGCCCTTAACAGCCTTAACCATATTTTCAGGCTGCTGAAGATTGAAAACAAGAAGCGGAATTTTGTTATCTCTGCAAAGTGATGCTGCTGTACTGTCCATAACAGCAAGTCCCTTGCTTAAAATATCCTGATGCGTAATTACATCATATTTAATTGCATCGTCAAAACGGTTAGGGTCTTTATCATAAACACCGTCAACATTTGTTGCCTTGAAGATAATATCAGCATCAATTTCTGCTGCACGAAGAGCTGCTGCTGTATCAGTTGAGAAGAATGGGTTACCTGTACCGCAACCGAAAATAACAACTCTGCCCTTTTCAAGATGACGCTTTGCACGATGACTGATATATGGCTCAGCAATTTTATTCATTTCAATAGCTGTCTGAACTCTTACAATAACACCAAGTTGTTCAAGAGAATCAGCAAGTGCCAATGAATTCATAACAGTTGCAAGCATACCGATATGGTCGGCTCTTGTTCTGTCCATATCACCGCTACTACGTCCTCTCCAGAAATTACCGCCACCAACAACAATAGCAACCTCTGTTCCCATATCTGCCATTTCCTTAACAGCAGCGCATACACTGTTTACTGTGTCAAAATCAAAACCATGTTTTTTGTCACCGGCAAGAACCTCACCGCTGACTTTTAAAAGCACTCTTTTATATTTTGGTTCCATAATAAAACACCTCCGTGGTAATCCCAATTCACCGATTACCATATTTAGTATATTTTACATTAAAATCGCTCTTATGTAAAGAGTCTTTTTAACAATTAGTGCGTAATTTATTGTATAAAAGAAAAAGGCAGGGTTTCCTGCCTTAAACTTTATTAAATATCCTTAAGCTTTATTAAAGAATTACTGATATAAGGAATGTAAATGCTGCCATAGCCGCAACAAAAGGAGCAATAAGAGGTGCAAGCGGGAGAAGGAGTATGGAGCCTACAACGCCGGCTGCAACCTTAATCCACATTGTGCTTTCAGCTTCTGATACATTCTGCCAGCTGAAATAAATATCACTGCCGTCCGTATAGAATGAGTCAACGCTCATACCGTCTTTTGAAGTGCTCATTTCAAGTCCGCATTCTGCAAATCCGTCTGCCACAAGAGCTGCCATTTCTTCATCCTTGAAAGTGATTCTTCCTGTAAGACGAAGCTCGTCAGCAGGCTCTTGCTGTCTGAGGTGACCGTTTTTAAAGCCTGTGCACCACCAATAATAATCATAAGGTCTTGTGAATTCACGGTTCCAATTACCTCTAATATCTTCGTGCCAGAGAGTCATTTCCATCTGAAGCCAATCCTCTTCATCAGGACAGTCAAACATTGTCCACATATTGACACCCTTATCAGAATGAGGACGGTTATAAATTCCTATTTCACCACCATAGAAAACAAGTCCGTACTGGCCTTTCCACATTTGTAACATCCAATCCTTTTCTTCATAGGTGAAGAAAATACGAATGTAGTCATATTCAAGAAGAATATACGGTGAAACATAGTCATAAATTCTGCCAAAGCCGAAACCATGTTGCCATGCTTCCTTGTCATTGGTATAATAATAGTCATCGACATAACTATACTGATAACTCAACACCTGATTGTTTTCAAGCAAATTCTTCAAAAGAGAGTTGCGTTTTACAACATTTATTGCAAACTCACCCCTAAGCACTTCGCCGTCAACCTCTGCCTGAGCAAAAATAACAGCCTTACCAACACTAACACCTTTAACTTTACCGTTCGAATCAACTGTTGCGATTTTTTCATCAGATGAACTCCATGTGATTTCAGGCTGAACATCCACATTTGTTACAGTTGCAGTCATCTGGATAGTCTTTCTTTTAGCAACGGTAAGATGGTCACTCTGCATTACAAGAGCATGACCTTCGCTGAGAGCTTCATATCCGCTGTCAACTGCAAAAGCATTGATTGGTGAAACCGACACCACAGTTATTACAACAAGAATAAGCGAAATAATTTTAGTTGCAGTTTTTTTCATTTTCATAATTACCCTCCTAAAACAATCTATATGTAGCATTATACTATCATTTTAGGAAAAATCTGTCAACAAAAGTAATAAACACAATCAAAATTTTTTGTGAAAAAATGAGGATTGACTATTTCCGCATAAAGATATATAATGATTTAACGCATTTTATCCTTGAGAAATTATTTGTGAGGTGCAAAAAATGGCGAAAAAGCCTTTTAATATTGAAGAAATATGCGAAAAATTTTCAATAAACGGTAATTTTACCGGTTACGAAATAATTAATAACGGACACATTAACAGCACATATAATCTTATTTTCGAAGACAACGGAAAACCAGTGAAATATGTTCTTCAGAAAATCAATACGGTCGTATTTAAAAAACCCGACGAACTTATGAGCAATATTGTTGCAGTTACAAAACATATTGCAAAAAAATACAAAGAAGCAAAAGCAGATGACGCAGAACGCAGAACATTAACCTTTCTCCCTTGCGTTGACGGGAAATATTATTACATAGACAGTGAAAACAACTGTTGGCGTCTTTACATCTTTGTTGACAAAGTTTATACCTGTAACACTATTGACAGCGAAGAAGTTTTCAACAACGCAGGTGTTGCATTTGGCGAATTTCAGAATATTCTTGCTGATTTTGACGGTTCTTCTCTTTTTGAAACAATTGAGAAATTCCATAACACAGCATCCCGTTTTGACGCTCTTAAAAAAGCAATTAAAGAAGACAAGGCCGGTCGTCTTGAGTCTGTAAAAAATGAGGTTGAATTCGCACTGGCACGCGAAAATGATACTCATATTCTTGTTGATATGATTGCAGAAGGCAAACTCCCGCTTCGTGTTACTCATAACGATACAAAACTTAACAACATTCTTTTTGATAATATTACAAACCAAGGCATTTGCATTATCGACCTTGACACAGTTATGCCGGGACTTTCACTTTACGATTTTGGTGACAGTATCCGTTTTGGTGCAAATACAGCAACAGAGGACGAAAAGGACCTTTCAAAGGTAAGTCTTAGTCTTTCTCTTTACGAGGCTTATGTAAAGGGTTATTTAAGCAAAGCGAAAGATGCACTTACAACCCTTGAAAAAGAACTTTTACCATTCGGTGCAAAAATAATGACATACGAATGCGGTATCCGTTTCCTTACTGACTATCTTGACGGTGACACATACTTTAAGGTTGCTTATCCTGAACACAACCTTGACCGTTGCCGTACACAATTCGAGCTTGTTGCAGACATGGAACGCAAAATGGAACAGATGCAGGAAATCACAAAAAAATATTGTTAATAGACAATTTATAAAAAATGCTCCTACGATATTCGTGGGAGCATTTGTTTTTAACTTAATTTTGCAAATAACTTTGGCAGATATCTTTTTACAATATAAATTATTCTTGCAGTTCCAAGACAAAGAAAACTGCTTCTTGTATGAAGAATTTTTGCCAATGTTCCGATATAGCCGTTGCCTTTCATATGCTTTGAAAGATTCTTATATCTTTCTGTTTTTAAAACCTCT
This sequence comes from Clostridia bacterium, assembly GCA_017399175.1. GTDB lineage: Bacteria > Bacillota > Clostridia > Oscillospirales > Acutalibacteraceae > Fimenecus. The sequence goes on from JAFQEE010000005.1 coordinate 56,739, forward strand.
TTAAAAAAGTTCTTTCGTTCTTTGTGCGACATTTTTGAACGCTTATCGCAATTTCTTTCAAGTGCTGAAAAAAGATATCTTGTATATCTCATAGCTAAAAACTCAAGATTTTTTTCGCTATGCATACCCCAATATCCGAACTGTGAATATAATCTGTCGATTTTCACCATTATGTCCTGATAATATGTGGGAATAAAGCTTCCCGTCGTACTTCCTGTACGCTTAACATAGTGATACGGTGCAAAGTTTAGAAGATTACAGGATTGAGCATTCATAAAGAAATCAATATTGAAAATAATATCTTCATTGAATCTCATTTTAGGAAAAACAGCTTTGGTTTCTTTAAGATAAGAAACATTGTACATTTTGTTACAGGGATAACCATATAAGTCCCGTGCTTCAAGTTTGAGGATTTCTTCACGCAAATCCTTTTGATTTCGTATTATCTTTTCATCGCAGGATACCGTTTTTGTGCCTTTTAGCATCCCTTTGTCATTATAATACTCCTCAATCATTCCGAAAATTACCGCTTGTGCAGGATTTTCTTTGACAGATTTTGCAAGAGTTTCAAGCATATTTTCATCAAAATAGTCATCGCTGTCAAGGAAACAAAGATATTCACCACAAGCAGGAATCATAACTGTATTTCGTGCAACAGCAACACCGGAGTTTTTCTCAAGATGAACAACCTTGATTCTTTTATCCATTTTTGCAAATGCATCACAAATTTTGCCGCTTTCGTCAGGCGAACAGTCATCAACAAGCAACAGTTCAAAATCAGTAAATGTCTGTGACAACACTGACTGAATGCTTTTCTCAATATATTTTTCCACATTATAAACAGGCATAACAATGCTGATAAATGGAGCCATAGAAAGCACCTCCGTTTATGATGATTATAGTCTTTGTAGTTGTCATTGTCAAATAAAAGTCGAAAGAATAATAAATCGGAGTTTGTCGGGATGACCTAATTTTAGGGATTGCTGACCTCAGCGACCCATTTTCGGTTTCTCTGTACACTTTGGAACGGGTCGCTTTGTAAAGCGACCCTACAAGGTTTCATTCCTATTTTAATTTCATATTTTTCACGACAAATTATACTTCCACCGACCATTTCATAATGTGAAACCAACCATTTCATAATGTGAAATCAATAAATAATAATATAAATAAGAATATAATTATTTATGATAATAGTTCGTTGTTATTTTGCCTTGCAAATTGGAGTTTATCGAAGAGTTGTAGTGGTTATGGTACTTTCTTGGCTCCCCTGCAAATTACACTTTTTGTTTCATCTGTTTACAATACAGTTACAACTCTTGAAAAAATTGTAACATAATGATATAATGAATTATCTATATAGACTGACTCTACGAAAGTGAGATTTTTTATGAAAAGATTTATAGGCGATGTAAAAAAATTCTGGAATTACACCGTGTATGCGATTCAATCTGATTTAAAAGCAGAGGTTGCCGGTTCTTTCCTCAGTTGGATGTGGTGGATTCTCGACCCGTTGCTTTATATGCTTGTTTATTCCTTCGTTGCTGTGTTTGTTTTTAACAGCAGAGAGCCATATTTCCCTGTGTTTGTTTTTATCGGTCTTAATGTGTGGCAATTTTTCAGCAAGGTCGTAAAATCAGGTGTTAAACTTATTCAGGGTAAGAAAAGCATTGTAACAAAGGTTTATATACCAAAATTTGTTTTTATATTTGACAGAATAGGTGTTTTCGGAATAAAGATGTTTATATCATTTGCACTTACAGCTGTGTTTATGATTTTCTATCGTGTTCCTGTCACATGGAAAGCATTGTGGGTTATTCCGCTTTTCCTTTTGCTGTTCATCATCACATATGCAGTTACAACCATTATCACCCACTTTGGTGTATTTGTTGAAGACTTGCTCAATGTTATTACAGTTGTGCTTCAACTTGGTTTCTATGTTTCAGGTATTTTCTATTCAATCGAATCAAGAATCATGCCAAAGAGCGAAATCATTGGAACAATCCTTATAAATTGCAATCCTATTGCACTTATTATGACAGATATGCGAAATGTTCTTCTTTATAATGGTGAACCGCATTATATTGCTCTTGCAGTATGGGCGGTTGTAGGGATTGTAGTTTCTGCAATCGGCACAAGAATTATTTATAAGCACGAAAACAGCTATGTTAAGGTTATATAAGGGGTGAGTGAAATGTCAAATGCTGCAATTTCAGTAAAAGATGTAAAAATCAGATACCGTATGCTTAACAAGGTGTCATTTTTCAGGGCATTGATGTCACCTAACAAATTCACCAAAACCGAATATTTTGAAGCTGTTAAGGGTGTTTCCTTTGAAGTACCAAAAGGTCAGATTTTAGGTATCGTCGGTAAAAACGGTAGCGGCAAATCAACTCTTCTTCGTGCTATCGCAGGTATTTTCTCGCCTGACGAAGGCGAAATCGACCTTCACGGTAACTCAATCTCACTTCTTTCAATCGGCGTTGGTTTCCAAAATTCACTTACAGGTCGCGAAAACATCTATCTTTCAGGTATGCTTTTGGGATTTTCGCGTGAGTTTATTGAAGAAAAGCTTGACGAAATCATTGAATTTTCTGAACTCGGCAAATTCATTGACCGTCCTGTTAAATCATACTCAAGCGGTATGTACTCAAAGCTTGCTTTTTCAATCACGGCAATTCTTGAAACAGATATTATGCTTATTGACGAGGTTTTATCCGTTGGTGATGCTAAATTCAAGAAAAAGAGTTATGCTAAAATGAAAGAATTGATTTCAAACGAGGACAGAACCGTTCTTATCGTTTCCCACAGTTCAGAAACAATCAAAAACCTTTGTGATAATGTTCTCTGGATTCACGACGGTGAAATGAAAATGTACGGAACAACAGAAGAAGTTCTTCCAAAATATGATGAATTTATGAAATAAGCTATGAATACTCAAAACAATCAACCGATAGATTTTGTCATTATTTGGGTTGACGGAAATGACCCTGAATGGCGAAAAGAAAAATCAGAATATGACAGTTCAATTGTAACAACAGCCAATAGTGAAGTGCGATTCCGCGATTGGGATAATCTTCAGTATTGGTTCAGAGCTGTGGAAAAATATGCTCCTTGGGTTAACAAAATTCACTTTGTTACCTGGGGGCATTTGCCAAGTTGGCTGGATACACGGAATCCTAAACTCAATATCGTCAATCATAAGGATTATATTCCCAAAGAGTATCTTCCAACATTCAGTTCACATACAATCGAACTTAATCTTCACAGAATTGAAGGATTAGCAGAGCAATTTGTGTATTTCAATGACGACACATTTTTAAATAGGCCTGTTAAACCTGAAGATTTCTTTAAAGATGGATTGCCTTGTGACACAGCAGCAGTTCATTGTATCTATTTTGCTGACGACAGTGCAGGTCATTTTCACGGTTCTGATATTGAAATTATTAACGATAATTTCAATAAACGCCTTTGTATGAAACGCGACTGGAAAAAATGGTTTAATATTAAAAACGGATTCAAAAATGTTATCCGTACTGCTCTCCTTTTTCCTTGGCCTTGGTTTCCGGGAATGTACTGTCAGCACACACCTAACAGCTTTTTAAAATCAACATTTGAAACTGTATGGGACAAGGCTTATGATACACTTCACGAAACTTGTCAGCACAAATTTCGTAAAAAAAGCGACGTTAATCAATGGGTAATGAAATACTGGCAGTTGGCAGAGGGTAAATTTTCTGTAAGAGATGCTTCTTTTGCACAGTGCTATCACATTGATAATGAAATGTTCAATTCTCTTTGCAAGGAATTAGACGAAAAAAATCACGCAATGATTTGTATAAACGACACAATCAACACAGAGAATTTTGAAGAAAAGAAACAAATTGTAATCGAAAAATTTCAAAAGAATTTTCCTGATAAATCATCATTTGAAAAATAATTTTAGTTGAAAAGAGATTTTTTATGAAGCCTGATATGAATAAACCAATAGATTTTGTTATGATTTGGGTTGACGGAAGTGACCCCGAATGGCGAAAAGAAAAAGCACAATATGACGGAAGCGTTGTCACAAGTTCCAATAGTGAGGTAAGATATCGTGACTGGGACAATCTTCAGTACTGGTTCAGGTCTGTTGAAAAATATGCTCCTTGGGTTAATAAAATTCATTTTGTAACTTGGGGACATTTACCGCCTTGGCTTGACACCACTAATCCTAAACTCAACATTGTCAATCACAAGGACTATATTCCAAAAGAATATCTTCCTACATTCAGTTCACATACAATTGAACTGAATCTTCACCGAATTGAAGGATTAGCAGAACAATTTGTATATTTCAATGATGATATTTTCCTTAACAAACCTGTTAAACCTGAAGATTTCTTTAAAGATGGTCTTCCACTTGATGTTGGCGCAATCAACTGCATTTATTTCGGCAAAGACAGTGCAGGATTTTTCCATGCTGCCGATTTGGTTATTATCAATTCTCACTTTAAAAAGAAACAAGTGATGAAACGAGATTGGAAAAAGTGGTATCACCCAAAAAACGGCTATATGAATGTTACTAAGAACATTCTTCTTTATCCTTGGCTATGGTTCCCGGGCTTCTATAATCAACATGTTTCAAACAACTTCTTAAAGTCCACTTTTGAAAAAGTATGGGCTGAAGAATACGAAACACTTCATGAAACCTGCCTTCACAAATTCCGTAAAAACGGTGATGTTAACCAATGGATTATGAAATACTGGCAGTTGGCAGAGGGTAACTTCAATGTGCGTCGCGGTGATTTCGCATTCTGTTACCATGTTAAAAACAAGAATTTCAGGCGTCTTTGTGAAGATTTAAAAGAACCACAGCATTCAATCATCTGCATAAATGACAATGCAAGAACTGACGATTTTGAAGGAAAGAAACAGACAATAGTTGATATTTTCGAGACAAAATTCCCCCACAAATCATCATTTGAAAAATAGTTGTTTAAAAGGAAAGATAGATATGGCGAATTATAAATATAAATTTTCTGTTATATCTGCTGTCTATAATGTGGAATTATTTGTAGCAGAAACAATAGACAGTCTTATCGCTCAGGATATCGGATTTGAAAACATCCAGCTTATTCTCGTGGATGACGGTTCTCCCGATAACAGTGGTGCGATTTGTGATGAATATGCAAAAAAATATCCTGATAATATTGTTGTTATCCACAAAGAAAACGGTGGTGTTTCGTCTGCTCGTAATGCAGGATTGGAATTGGCTGAAGGCAAGTATGTAAATTTTATTGATTCCGATGACTACTTTGATTCTAATACTTTTAGTGAAATTTGGAAGTTCTTTGAAGAAAACTATGACCAGACCGATGCGGTTGCAATTCCTTTGATGTATTTTGAAGGAAAAAGTGGTAATCATTTACTGAATTACAAGTTCACAAAAGAAAACCGTGTTGTTGATTTAGAAAAAGAGCCTGATTGTATTCAAATGCATGTTGCAAGTGTATTCATTAAACGAGAAGTTTTGTCAGAAAAAAGATTTGACACCAGATTAGCATACGCTGAAGATGCTCTTTTTGTTCAACAAATTATGATGAAAAAAAGAACATTGGGTTTGGTTTCAAGCTGTTGTTACCGTTACCGTGTAAGAAATTCCGGTCAGGCTTCAGCAATTCAAAGCGGCGCACAAAAAACTCAATGGTATCTCCCGGTTTTGGAATATTTTCATTATCAGCTTATTGATACCGCAATTTCTGAATTAGGTTGCGTACCGCGTTATATACAATATGTGCTTATGTATGACCTTAAATGGCGATTCAGACGAACTTCATTGTCAAACGACATTCTCTCTGACGATGAGGCGGAAGAATATCTTAATGCAATAAAAAAGGTTGTATGCCATATTGATGATGATATTATTATGGCTGAAAAAAACATTTTCAGAGAGCACAAAATACGCATTCTTAAATTAAAGTACGGAAAAGAACCTGAAAAAATTATCAAGGAAAACGATGTTCTTTTTATGTTCTCTCCTGATGCAACATTCAAAGTGTCAAAAAATCTTGTTAATATAGACTTCCTTGATATTGAAAATTCAGTTCTTAAAATTGAAGGATTTGTGTCACAATTCAATCTTGATTACGGAAAAAAAGAAATTTTTCTTGAAGCAAACGGCACACGTTATTATTGCAAAAAGACAGAACGAAATAAGCAAAACAGTTCACTTGATGAAGTCATATTAGAAAATGATGGCTTTTATTGTGAAATACCTCTTGAAAAAAATGTTACATATAAATTTAATATAGGAATTGAGATTGATGGTATTCCTGTAGTTTTGAAACGACATGCGTACAAGTACTTTTCACCTATAACAAACACCGTAAAACAAAGTTATTGCAGAAGAGAAAAATGGATAATTCGTGAAAAGAATTTCAAAATTTTCGTAATGCCTGCAACCATTAAAAGGAAAATTAAATTTGAAACACTTCTTATTCTTCGTATGATTTTCAAACAATACGGAGAAAGCAGAAAGCACGCTATTTTGCGTATAGGGTATGATATATGTAAGCATTTCAAACGAAAACCGCTCTGGCTGATTTCTGACCGTCCTTCTATTGCAGGCGATAATGGTGAAGCATTCTTTATGTATATGCGAAAAAATCACCCTGAAATCAATTCGGTTTTTATGATTGACAGTAAATGTGATGATTATAAACGCATTCGCAAAATAGGACCAACTGTTCAACCACTTTCGTATAAGCATAAGTTGTATTCTCTTTTATGCGATTACGCTGTTTCCAGTCAGGGTGAAAATATTCATTTTGACCCATTTGATAAAATGCACAACTTTTTCAGAGATATAACCGTAAAAAAATCGTTTGTGTTTTTACAGCACGGAATCATTATGAACGATTTATCAGGATGGCTTAACAGATATAATAAAAATATTTATGGTTTTGTAACATCATCAAAACACGAATACAATTCAATTTTGGAATATGATTACAATTACACAGAAAATCAGGTATGGTTGACAGGTTTACCTCGATTTGACCGTCTTTACGATAAACCTGAAAAAAATATTACTATTATGCCTACCTGGAGAAAATATCTGAGTCGATATTATAATAAACAGACAAACCAATGGGTTCTGGTAGATGATTTTAAGGAAAGTGACTATTATCAATTTTTCAATTCATTGGTAAATAATGACAAACTTATTTCGACAGCAAAAAAATGCGGATATAAAATAGTGTTTGTTCCACATCCAATAGTAAGACCGCACATAAATCTTTTTGACAAAAACGAAGATGTCGAATTTTCGGGTTCAAACATATCATATACTGAAATTTATGCAAAAAGTGAACTTGTGATTACCGATTACTCTTCGTCAGTTTTTGACTTTGCGTATCTTAGAAAGCCTGTTATATATACTCATTTTGATTCTCAGGATTTCTTTGGCGGTAAACACACCGTCAAACCCGGCTATTTTGATTTTGAACGCGATGGTTTTGGTGAAGTTGAATACGATTTGGACTCAACTGTAAACCGCATTATTGAGTATATGGAAAACGATTGTCAATTAAAGGATATGTACCGTGAAAGAATTGATAAATTCTTTGCCTACAACGACAAAAACAACTGTCAGCGAATTTATGACAAAATAATGGAAAACAAATAAAGGTGATTTTAAATGATTTTTGACACATTGGAAAATATTAAAAATTATGACGGATTGGGCAGAGTTTATACTGCTTTAAAATTCCTTGCCGATACTGACTTTTCAAAGGTTGAATTGGGAAGATATGAGCTTCAGGGTGACGATATTTTCTATATGGTACAGCGTTATGAAACTGACCCTGACAAAACAATTTCCGAAGCACATAAGAAATATATCGATATTCAGTTTATGGTTGACGGTGAAGAAATCATCGGTGTTGCTCCTATCTCCTGCGAGAAAACTGAAACAGAGGCAAAACCCGAAAATGATGTATGGTTTTATGAATGTAAAACAGAGCCCTTGACACTTTTTAAGAACAGTTTTATGGTGCTTTATCCTAACGATTTACATTGTCCCGGCGTTGCAGTCAATGGTGCAAAAACCTGCCATAAGGTTGTAGTGAAGGTGAAAGTATGATAAACAACATCTACTCAAAAAAAATAACAGAACTTCGAGAAAAGGCCGATATGTCAAAAAAAGGTCTTGCTGACCGTGTAAATACTGACGAAGAAACCGTTACACAATGGGAAAACGGTGAAAGTGTACCGTCAGCAGAAAGCTTTTATAAAATGGCAAAACTATTCAATGTTTCAATGGACGTTTTCTTTGAAACAGAACAGCCAATGAAAGAGAAAGACCTTGTGAATGGTATGGAATCTCTTAACCAACTTTACAGAATCGGCAGAGGTCCGTCAAGTTCACACACAATGGGGCCTGAAAAGGCTTGTGTGATTTTCAAGGAAAATAACCCTGATGCCGACTGTTTCAAGGCTGTACTTTACGGTTCTCTTGCAAAAACAGGCAAAGGTCACTGTACAGATTCCGTAATCGAAAACACATTATCCCCTGTTCCTTGTGAGGTTCAGTTTGACTATCTTAAAACTGATATTGAACACCCTAACACAATGGATTTATTTGCATATAAAAACGGTGAACAGATTGACTTTATCCGTGTTTTCAGCGTTGGTGGCGGTCGAATTGAATTTGAAGGCAGTTCATCAGCAAAAGAACCAATTGTATATAAATTAAGCACTTTCAAGGACATAAAAGATTATTGCAAAGAGAAAAAATATCGTCTTTGGCAATATGTCCATGAAGTTGAGGGTGAATACATCTGGGAATACCTTGCAGAAGTGTGGAAAACAATGAAAAATGCCATTGAAACAGGCATTGAAGACGAAGGTACACTTCCCGGTGGACTTGATGTTCAGAAAAAAGCAAAATACTTATATAATATGGAGCACATCGGCGAAAGTGCAGAAACACGAGAAAATCGTGAGGTTTGCTCATATGCTTTCGCAGTAAGTGAACAGAATGCATCAGGCGGAAGGATTGTTACTGCTCCTACCTGCGGTGCATCAGGTGTTTTACCGTCAGTTCTTTACTATATGCAATTAAAACACGGTTTTACTGACCGTCAGATTTTACAGGCATTGGCAACAGGCGGTCTTATCGGTAATCTTATTAAAACAAACGCATCAATTTCAGGTGCTGAATGTGGTTGTCAGGCTGAAATCGGTACTGCTTGTGCTATGGCATCGGCTGCACTCGGTGAACTTTTCGGTCTTAAAAGAGGTAAAATCGAATACGCTGCCGAAATCGCAATCGAGCATCATTTAGGTCTTACCTGCGACCCCATTTGCGGTCTTGTTCAGATTCCTTGTATTGAGCGAAATGCAGTTGCCGCTATGCGAGCAATCAACGCGGTCAATCTTGCAAGTTTTTTAAGTGACACAAGAAAAATTTCACTTGATAGTGTTATCACAACAATGAAAAAGACAGGTATGGATATCCACGCAGCATATCGTGAAACAAGCGAAGGCGGACTTGCCACTCTCGAAATATAGGAGCAACACAATGGCATATTTATTTGTACATTTTAAAGAAAAAATAACACCCGACGGTGAGCAGGTGTATTTCAGCATAAGTCGTGACGGATTTAACTGGGAAAAGGTCAATGACGGAAATCCTGTTCTTACTGCAAATCTTGGTGAAAAAGGCTGTCGTGACATTGAAATCGTAAGACTTCGTGACAACAGTTTTATAATTCTCACAACTGACCTGTGTGTTGCAAACCGTTATGATGAAAATTTGCAGTTGGATTGGTCAAATATCAACAGAACAGGCAGTAAATCATTAAGAATGTGGAAAACAAATGACCTTGTGAATTTCAGCGAAGAAAAACTTGTGTATTTTGGTCGTGATGATTTCGGTTGTATGTGGGCTCCTGAAGTTTTTTATGACGAGATTAATGACGAGTATCTTGTTCATTGGGGTTCAACTGTGGCAGAAGATGACTACAAGCATATGTCAATCTATTGCTCCACAACAAAAGATTTTGAAACATTTTCAAAACCTAAACTTTTCTTTACTAAGAATAACGAAATCCTTGATACCCACATCCGCAGAATTGACGGAGTTTATCATATGTTCTATAAAAATGCTCACAATCCGTCAATGAATATGCACGCAACTTCCGATAACCTTTATGGTCCATATGCTCACGACAAAGAATTTGAGGAATATATGAGCAAAATCGAAAAACCGGGCTCATATGAAGCAGGAACAAGTTTTGTCTTACCTGACGGAAGATGGTGCATACTTTTCGACTTCTTCGGTTGCGAAAAAGAGAAAATGGGATATGTGCCTTTCATTTCATCAAAACCTGGGGATATGAATGTTACACGCTGTCCTGACTTGTTCAAATTTCCTTACGGATTCAAGCACGGTGGCGTAATCGAAATCACTGACGAAGAATACGAAAGACTCAAAAATTCATAATACAAAACCATATTGGTATATTTTCTCGGCTCCCCTTGTGAGGGGAGCTGTCATTTTTGCAAAAATGACTGAGAGGTAGTAGGGGCAGGTCTCTGTTGTCAAGCCTAGATTGTTTACAAAACGTTCGGGATGATTGTTTACAGTTTTTAATTATCTTCTGTAAATTTTTCTTGAAACAACAATTTGTTCATCAAGGTCAATTTTTGCAATACGGAAGTTACCATAATTCAAAGAC
>JAFQEE010000050.1 GCA_017399175.1 Clostridia bacterium
AAATTATAATTTGTCGGGTAACACTAATTTCTTGTCTCCCCTGAAAGGGGAGATGTCACCGCAAGGTGACAGAGGGGTTAAAAAGTTCTCTATTAGTAAGTGATAAAAGGAACAAACCCCTCAGTCTCGCGTACGCTCGACAGCTCCCCTTTCAGGGGAGCCGAGTATCTTCCTTCTACAAAATTTGTTCGACAAACTCCAATTTATCGAACAAATGAAAAAGGCTATTGGAATTTTCAATAGCCTTTTTCTATGCAGGCGTGGAAGCCTGCCACTACGCGAATTTGTTTTTATTTACTTTTTGCTGCTTTTTTCATTTGCTGTTCTTTTTCGTCACTTGCATTAACAATCATTACTGATATTGACCAGAGGCAAATGGCAAGTAAAAGGAACATTACAGCAAAGAAACCACCTTGAAGAGCAAAGACTTCAACATCACCGATATATTGCATAACTAAACTCATTATAATGCCGTCAATATTAAAGAGTTCTGTAAGGGTAATTTCTCCCTCTAAAACAGGTTCAGCAAAGAATCCGGTAAAGGAAATATATGATGCCAATGTGCAAAGGAAGCCTGCTCCTGAAATCGCAGTAATAACTTTGATTTTATTTGAAAATGCAGCAAAACCAAGAACTACAAGTCCTAACACAAGGGCAATAGCAAGAAATGCAATCGCAACAAATACGGGACGATAAAGTGCATTTTGAAGAACACTTGCTTTGAAATCAAAATCTTCATTTGTAAAACTTGAAAAAAGATTAATCCATGTTGGTAACTCATGAATGGAAATCTTTTCATAAGTTGTATAGAGTGTGCTGTTCTGGCTGATATTATTAAGTAAGTCTGAAATGTCTGTGTGATAAATTTCAATCACAAACAAATCAACAAAATAGAACAATGGATAAATTGCAACGGCTAAAATTGCCGTTACAACACGGTAAAAAATATCAAAACCTGTTGTCTTTTTTTTGAGAGAATTAGTTTTACTCATAATTATCACCTTATTTTCCCCAAGATGAGTTAAGCTGTACTGTTCTGTTGAATACAACCTTATCTTCTGTTGAGGTAATATCAACGCAGAAGTAACCTTGACGCATAAACTGGAATGTGTCGCCGACCTTAAGACCGTCTTTGAGACCACCTTCGATTAAACAATCGTTAAGCACAACGAGTGATTCAGGATTAAGATTTTCTGTGAATGCACCTGCTGATTCGTCAGATGGATTTTCTTTATTGAAAAGTCTGTCATAAAGACGAACTTCTGCTTTGAAACTATCTGCTTCACTTACCCAATGTAATGTACCCTTAACTTTTCTTCCGTCAGGAGAGTTACCACCACGGCTTTCAGGGTCATAAGTACAGTGAACACAAGTAACATTTCCATTTTCGTCTGTGTCATAACCTACACACTTAACGAAATATGCACTCTTAAGACGAACCTCATTACCCGGGAAAAGTCTGAAATACTTTTTAACAGGCTCAACCATAAAATCTTCCTGTTCAACATAAAGAGTCTTGCCGAATGTAACCTTGCGAGTACCCATTTCAGGATGTTCAGGATGAATTTCAACATCCAATGTTTCTGTCTGTCCTTCAGGATAGTTATCAATAACAACTTTTAATGGGCGAAGAACAGCCATTGCTCGTGGTGCGTTTGCATTGAGTTCATCACGAACACAAGATTCAAGAAGACCGTAGTCAACTACTGAATATGCCTTTGAAACACCGATTTTTTCACAGAAATTACGGATTGCAGCAGCGGGATACCCGCGCCTTCTCATACCGCTGAGAGTTGCCATTCTCGGGTCGTTCCAACCGTCAACAATACCTTCGTTTACAAGAGCAAGACATTTTCTTTTACTTGTAAGGCAGTAGTTAAGGTTAAGACGAGCAAACTCAATCTGTCTTGGCGGAGTAGGAATATCAAGAGCCTTTAAGAACCAATCATATAAAGGTCTGTGGTTTTCAAACTCAAGTGAACAAAGAGAGTGTGTAACACCTTCTTTAGCATCTGACAAAGGATGAGCAAAGTCGTACATAGGATATACGCACCATTTGTCACCTGTCTGGTGATGCGGAACATGAGCAATTCTGTAAATTACAGGGTCACGCATATTGATATTAGCAGCAGCCATATCAATTTTTGCACGAAGAACTCTTGCGCCGTTAGGGAACTCACCATCAGTCATTCTTTTGAACAAATCAAGGTTTTCTTCGATACTTCTTTCTCTATAAGGGCTGTTTTTACCTGCTTCTGTGAGAGTGCCACGATATTCTCTGATTTCGTCAGCAGAAAGGTCATCAACATAAGCCAATCCTTTTTCGATAAGTTTTACAGCACATTCGTAGATAAAGTCAAAATAGCTTGATGCGAAAAGACATTTATTCCACTTAAAACCAAGCCATTCAATGTCCTCTTTGATTGCATCAACATATTCTGTATCTTCTTTTTGTGGATTAGTATCGTCAAGACGAAGATTGCATTCGCCCTTGTACTTTTTACTTGTTGCAAAGTTAATGCAGATTGCCTTTGCATGACCTATATGAAGATAACCGTTTGGTTCAGGTGGAAAACGAGTCTGAACTTTGTCATAAACACCGTTTTCTAAATCTTCATCAATAAAGTCGTGAATAAAATTTGAAATCTTTGTTACTTCTTCCATTGTTTACGCCTCTTTATGCTTTATATGAATTTATCGCATCGTCAATTCTTCTCATAACTTCATCTGCACCAAGAATCTGTAAAATGTAGTACAAATCAGGTGTGTTTGTACGAGATGTAATTGCAATACGAATAACTGTTGAAACATCACCCACATGGCCTTTGAAAGCATCAGGATTCTGTTTGTATTCCTTAACATTAGGAGTAAATCCGCAGTCGGTGCAAAGTTCTTTGATTTTATTGAACCATTCTTCTTTGCTGTCGTCCTTTGAATAAACATCCTTGTATTTTGTAAGAATTTCTATTGCATCTTCCTTTTTGATGTTTTCAGGAAGAGTGTAATCAGCATCATAAATCTCATTGTAGAAGAATGAAACATAATTTTCAACTTCTTCCCAACAAGCAATATCTTTTCTTGGTTTTGGATTATCTCTGTCAATGTTAAAAATTGCAGTTGCCTTGTCTTTGTCTTCACTAAGGAGAGCATAAAGCACTTCGTTATAATCCATAGCCCAATCAGTAACCAGTTTATAAACCTCTTTTGAAGTCATAACTGAAATTACATTTTTTGATACGTCGTTGAATTTAACCATATCAAAAAGTGCACCTGAAACACTCATCTTTTTAAGGTTGAATGGGAATTTACTAATGTCTTCTGTCTTGTTTGCTTTTCTCCATTCCTCAAAGTTGGAATTGAGAATTGTAAGCATATATTCCTTGACAGCTGCTTCAGGATAACCCTTTTCAATGTAGTATGAAACATTTGCTTCAGGGTCTTTTCTTTTTGAAAGCTTGCGCTTACTACCGTTTTCTTCTTTCATTATCGGTGCAATATGAGCATATTTAAGTGGCTTATTGCCTAATGCTCTGAAAAGTTCAATATGAACAGGAACTGAAGCAATCCATTCGTCACCACGAACGACATGTGTTGTTCTCATAAGATGATCGTCAACAGCATGAGCAAAATGGTATGTAGGAATACCGTCAGCCTTTAAGACAACAACGTCATTCACATTTTCGCTCATTTCGATTTTGCCCTTAATCATATCTTCGAACTTGATTTTTCTTGAAATATCACCAACTGAACGAAGACGAACAGTAAAAGGAACACCGTTATTAACTTTTTCGATGATTTCTTCGTCAGTAAGGTCACGGCATTTTGCGTATGAACCATAGTAACCTTTGATATCTTCGTTTTCTTGTTTTGCTCGGATATCGTCAAGGTCTTCAGGAGTACAGAAGCAAGGGTAAGCCTTGCCTTCTTCCATAAGTTTTTTAGCAAAAGCACGATAGATTTCTCTACGGTGACTCTGTGTATATGGTCCGTATTCACCATATTCAGTCTTAAAACTTGTAACGCCTTCGTCAGGTGCAACACCAAAAGCACGAAGACCTTGTACAATTCCTGTAACACCGTCTTCTACTTCACGCTTTTTGTCAGTATCTTCAATACGGAGCATAAAAACGCCACCGGTTGTGTCAGCAGTAAGCTTTGACGCAAAACCTGCATAAAGTCCGCCAAAGTGGAGATATCCTGTCGGACTTGGAGCAAATCTTGTTACTCTTGCACCCTCAGGAAGATTTCTTGCGGGATAAAGCTCTTCATAATATTCTGTGGACTTGTCCACATCACTAAAAATTAAATCAGCAATTTTTTTGCAGTCTGTCAATTTTTATACCTCATTTATTTAGTGTCATTCTGAACGCAGTGAAGAATCTCGAGATTCTTCGTCATTTCATTCCTCAGAATGACAACGATTTTGTTTTATTATTCAGGAATAATTGCGTTTGTAGTAATGTACTTAACACCACGTTCAAGCATAGCATTGAGCAATTCAGGTGTGTCAACTGTCCAACAAGCAGCGGTAAGATTGTTGTTGTGAATATTCTGGATTGCATCAAGGTCCTTGAGTGCTCTTTTTGCTTCAAAAGCAACACCGAAACCGTTTTCGATACATTCGTGAATTTTTTCTTCTTTAAGTCCGTGCATAAGTAACCATAATTCCATATTCGGTGAAAGACGCTTGAACTCGCGAAGAATTGATGCGTGGAAAGAAATAAGAATAACATCATCTTCAATATCATAAGCACGGATAATGTCAAGAAGACTCTTAACCTTGTCAACTCGTCTGTCCTTAACCTCAATCATAGGCTTGATGTTTGCTTCCTTACAGATTTCGATATATTCTTCAACAAGACATACACCTGCATCGGGATACTTGTCGATATTTGCACCGTTTGTGAATTTAATATTTTTAAGGTCTTCGTAAGACATTGTCTTAACATCGCCCTTTTCCTTTGCCATTGACTGAAGCATACAGTCGTGGATAATTACCCATTTGCCGTCAGTTGTGTAGTGAACATCACATTCAAGAGCATAGTAGTTGTATTTTGCTGCTTCACGGAAAGCGTAAAGTGTATTTTCAGGAGCAACTGATGAAAGACCTCTGTGTGCTGTGAAGTGAACATCTGACAAATCAAATTTAGCAGCAGTTACAGCAGGAATAGTGTCCTTTGCAGGTTTTTCACCATAACGGATATTCGTATATGCCTTTCTCATAGCAAAAGCAATTGCTGATGGAATACCGACTGCAAGTCCGATTTTTGCAAAAGTTTTCTTATTGTTTTTCATTGTGGAATCACCTTTATCTTTCCTGTGAGTATAATCGAAGATATTATACTATATAATGGGCAAAAAGTAAACTGTATATTTATAAAAAATAATTAATGATTATTCATATTATAATTTATCGGGATAATATGAAATTGAAATAGGAACCATTTTCTCGTCTCCCCTGCAAGGTGACAGAGGGGTTATAAATAGTTCTCTATTGGTTTGATAGTAAACGAACAAACCCCTCAGTCTCACTCCGTTCGACAGCTCCCCTTTCAGGGGAGCCAAGATGGTGTCGCCACCACTACAGCTCCCCGATAAACT
>JAFQEE010000051.1 GCA_017399175.1 Clostridia bacterium
AACCATCACTATTATACTTGGAGGTTAATCTTTTCTCTACTGCTTTTCGTGGCTTGCCATTGCTCGCCACGTTTTATTTTTACTAAAGCTTTTTTTATCCCCCGGTAGAACCGGGGGATTATATCTTTGCTAAAGACCATGCAAAAATAGCGAGAGAAAATTTCTCCCGCTATTTTCTTTTTTTCAACAAATTGGAGTTTATCGGGCAGAACAACCAATTAAATAGGTCATTCTGAGCATAAGCGAAGAATCTCTCCAACGGCGACATATCAACCAGCAGAGATTCTTCGTCACTTGGTTCCTCAGAATGACACATAACCCAATACTTCCCGATAAATTTATGATTTGAACTCATTGATTTAAGATTTGTTTTCCCGTATGGTCAAGGTAATAGTTATCCTTATAAATCAAATCATTGACAGATACGAATGAAAAGCCTTGTTTTGAGAGTTCTGTCAGCACTCTGTCGAGGGCTTCTGCAGTATTTTCCACTCCGTTATGGAAAAGGAGAATTGAGCCGTTGTCCGTTCCCTTTACCACTCGATTAACGATTTCTTCCACAGATATTTTGGTATAATCAAGGCTGTCACAATTCCATTGAATAGTCTGCATTCCAAGGGACTGGGCGACCTCAAGGCTTTCTTTTGTGTAATCCCCTGACGGTGCGCGTACCAATGTGACTTTTTCACCTGTTATCTTTTCAAGTTTCTCATTACAACCCACAATTTCTTTTCTTATTTCTTCCCTTGAACATTTTGAGAATGCTTTGTGAGTATCTGAATGGTTGGCTATTGTGTGACCTGCGTCATAAAAAGCCTTTACACTTTCGGGGAACTTATCCGCCCAATCCCCCACAATAAAAAATGTTGCAGTTGCCTTATGCTTTTTAAGGATTTTTATAAGTTCGTCTGTATCCTGATTTGTCCACGCAGCATCAAAAGTGACTGCAACTTGCTTCTTGTCCGTCCGTACCGAATAAATAGGCAAATTCTTTGTGGCAGATGCCGACGTAACATACTGTCCTGCCACAAGTCCCGACATAAGAATGATTGCAAGTACAACGGAAAGAACTGTCATCACTTTTCGTCCCGAAATTGTTTTATAGAGCATAAAAACATCCCTCCCATAAAGCCTATGAGAGGGACAAATTGTATTATGAAATGATTTTATGATTTTCTGAGTTCAGCGATTTCGTTAGCAACGAATTCATCCAATGATGGCTGTTCGTTAAGCTGTTTTTTAAGCCCTTTACCAACAACAACATTCATCATGACATTCACAAGGAAAAGAACACAACCAACAATAAAGCCAAATCCAAGACTGCATTCTGTAACTATTCCGCCACCGAGGGTCTGGCAAGCAGTTGTGAACTGTGCAAAGAACACAGCAGAAACACCCCAGCAAGCAGTAGCAAGAACATTAAGAACAATGTTGAAAACATATTTCATCTTGATACCCGCAATAAGTAATACGAAGAAATTAAGAACGCCGAATACAACTGCAAGAAGCATAAGCACGCAAGCTACCACAACCATTATTGTTGCTGTTCCTAAAACCTCGCCACCCATAAGTTTGAGCACACTACCGATATCTGTTTCAAGAAGATAATCGAGAATGAATGTTAAAAATGAGATTGTTTGTTCACTTTTATTAAAAGGAAGGTTAAGTGTAAAATTATAAAGCGGAAGAACAAGGGCAATAAGCGGTGCAAATGTAAGAACAAGACGAGCTATACGAAGTTTTGAACCCACAACAGAAGATTTGAAATTCTGAAGCTTATAGTGGAATTTTGCGAAAGCATTTTCTGCAAAATCAGCATCGTCGTTAAGTCTTTCTTCCCATTGATGGTTAGCAATGTTGACGCCACATTTCGGACATTCAGCCTTAATATTCCAAAGTTTAAGAGTATGTCCGCATTCAGGACACTTTGAAGCCATAAAATCACTCTTTCGTTTTTATTTAAAGTCTTTTAATATTGTACAACAATTATTTTCTTTTTGCAAGTCTAATTACATTCCATGAAAGTGGTTTAAGGTCAACAGTAAGATTTTTACCGTCAAACTGTGAATTTTGAACCTTGAATGGCTTAACAGGAGTTGCAATTGCACTGTTTTCAGCCTTAATATCAAAGCCACTCATTTCAATTTGTTCAATTACCTCAAAGTTTTCAAAATCAAGAAGTGAAACATCGAAAAGAATATTTTCATCCATATTTCTGTTGACTGCAAAAACTGTAAGGCTTTCCTTATCCTCGCTCATTGTTGCGATTGATTCAATATCAGGAACATCAGTAAATTCCTTTGTGTCGTGCTTTGGTGAAATAACTCTTGCATCAAGAGTATAACCGCGACCGTAGTTTGAAAGGTGCATAAACGGATAGAAAATTGTCTGTTCCCAACAAGCACCACCGTTTTCTGTCATAATCGGTGCGATTACATTTACAAGTTGTGCAAGACAGCCAATTTTCACTCTATCAGCATTTTTGAGAAGTGTCATAAGCATAAGGGCAACTAAAAGTGCATCTTCAAAATTATAGATATCCTCAAGCTGATGAGGTGCAGTACTCCATTTTTCAACATGAGCACCGTTTGAGTGATACCACACATTCCATTCGTCAAATGAAAGGTTAACTGTATGCTTTGAGCGTTTTTTTGCTTTTATGTAGTCACAAATGCAAACAACAGATTTGATAAATTCATCCATCTTCATATTCTTAGCAAGGAATGAAGGTGTATCGTCCGAACGATTATCAAAATAAATGTGAAGTGAAAGATAGTCAACCTTGTCATAAGCCAAATCGAGAGTAGTTGCTTCCCATTCACCGAAAGTATGCATATCTCTGCTTGCACTACCGCAAAGAACAGTTTCAATGGAATTATCTGTCCATTTCATAACCTTTGCCGCTTCTGCCGCTGTTCTTCCGTATTCATAAGCAGTTTTGTGACCAATCTGCCAGTCACCGTCCATCTCGTTACCAAGACACCAGAGCTTAATGTTATGAGGATCTTCGTATCCGTGTGAACGACGAAGGTCACTCCAATAACTGCCACTCTTGTGATTGCAATATTCAACAAGATTTCTTGCTTCTTCAGGACCGCGAAGACCAAGGTTTACCGCCATCATTGGGCTTGTGTTTGCCTTTTTGCACCATGTTACAAATTCGTTTGTACCAAAAAGGTTTGGTTCAGTAACACCCCATGCAAGTTCAAGTTTTTTTGGACGGAGTTCTTTTGGACCTACGCCGTCTTCCCAGTTATATCCTGAAACAAAGTTACCGCCGGGATAACGGACAATAGGAACATTAAGCTTCTTTACTTTTTCAATAACATCCTGACGGAAACCGTTTTCGTCAGCAGTAGGATGGTCAGGCTCATAAATACCGCCATATACTGCACGACCTAAATGCTCAATAAATGAGCCGAAAATTCTTTCATCAATTTTAGCACCTGTAAATTCAGAAACAAGTGACATTTTTGCTTTTTTCATAATAATTCCCTCCAAAGAGTAAAATTAATTCTCTGTTGTATTTTCTGTCGGTACTTCCTGTGGCTCTTGAAGGAAACTATGAAGAAGTGCCTGATTTTCCTCCATATTCATTACAAGACTTGCACCAACACCCTGAATATTCTTGTCCGACCATGTACCGTCAGCAGGGATTGAATGCTGAACGATAGGATACTTATACATTTTATTCTTGAACGCTGTAATACCAAGACTTAAAATCTGGTTTGTTGACATATTTGTTTTTACAAGAGGAACAATAGCCTCAGCAAGTGAATAGAGCTTTGTAAGACTCATTGTAGATGCCTTATCAACAATAGCCTTGATAACCTTGCGCTGTCTTTCAGTACGCTTAAAGTCAGAGTCAAGATATCTTATTCTGCTGTACCACAAAGCCTGTTCACCGTTGAGAAGGACATCCTCACCTGCCGGGATTCGCACAGGAACATTAACAGAGCCTGAATGGTATGTGTAATAGCTTTCTCTTTCAGTAACATCAACTCGTATTCCGCCAAGCTCGTCAACGATTGCCTGAAAAATCTCAAAGTCAACGATTGCATAATACTGAATATCAACCTTGAAATTCAATTCAAGAGTATCGGAAAGAGTCTGGACTCCCCCACGGAAATATGCAGAATTAAGTTTGTTCCAAGAATTTGTTCCTGCGATTTCAACATAAGAGTCACGAAGGAAAGATGTAAGCTTAATCTGCTTGTTCTTTTTATCAAGTGTTACAAGCATCATTGTGTCCGAACGGGATGCTTCTTCATTTTCGCGGGCATCAACACCGATAAGAAGCACATTTATCTGGTCAGGAATCTGTGCAAGGTCAGTTTCATTCACATATGCGTTGTCGCTCAATTCTTCTTCACCCTTGAATGATGATAAAAGCTGGTCGATTTTTCGATAACCAAAGCCACCTATACACAAAGAGATACAAAGAATAATTATGATTGCATTTCTTATTGGATGTCTTTTTTTCTTTTTCTTCTTTGGTTTTGTTTCATCGCCCAATTCACCGTAAACATCATTTATGTCGTTATATTCTATTTCCTGACGACGACGGTTTTCAACTGCGCTGTTATATTTTACCTGATAATTCTGAGTTTCCTGTTCAGTAAAAAAGCTTTCAGCCTGTCCTGTTGATGATGAAGAAACATCTTCAAATTCGTCATCTGCTCCTGAGTCGCTGTAAACATCCTCGAACTCATCGGACTGACTGTTATTGCTGAAAATATCTTCAAATTCACTATCAGAATTATTAAAACGATTTACAGCCATTTTTGGCACTCCTTGTTTTTGATAATATCAGCATATATTTTACTACAAAACACAAAAAATCACAATATTTTTATAAAAAAAATAAAGTAATTTGATATATTTCTTTATGTTATACTTGCAAGAACGGAAAAAAATATGTATAATGTTAGACAGTTTTAGTTTAGCCAGCGATTTTGTTGGCTGTTTTCGGGAGTTTTTGTATATGTTAGGTAAGTATGTAAGGGTACGTGTTACCAAACCTATGCACTTCTTTGACAAAGAAAAAAACATTTCTTATGACCTGAATTTCGGTAATGTTGAAAGTGGAATTGATGCACTTTCTCCTGTCAAGGGTGCATATATTATGGGTGTGACACACAGAGTCCGTGTTTTTGAAGGTCGTGTCATCGCAGTAATCAAAAGAAAAGATTTAGGCGGAATAATTCTTGTTGTTGCGCCAAAAAGCAAACGATATATCGTTCATCAGATTGAGGACGCTGTTGAATTTGCTGAAAAAAAAGGCACTTATGACCTGAATTGTCTTTATGAAAGCTCATGCGGTGCTATTGTTTATCGTATAATTAACGGTGAAACAAGATTTCTTCTTATCAAGAATAAGCGTAGTGCCAACTGGGGATTCCCAAAGGGCCATATGTAACGCGGTGAAAACGAAAAGGAAACAGCATACCGTGAGGTATTGGAGGAAGCAGGAATCAGAATCCGTTTTCTTCCCGATTTCCGTTTCCGTTCCGAATATTCAATTCAGGGACGCATTGAAAAGCAGGTTGTAATTTTCCTTGCAACTACCGATGACACAACAACAATTATTCAAAGAGAGGAAATTGAGGAGTATCTCTGGCTCAAATTTGACAAGGCTATGAATTCTCTTAAATTCCCTAATGACAAACAGATGCTTCGCAAAGCCCATGAGTACCTTTTAAATGCAGGTGTGACAAATGGTTGAAACAATTGTTAATGAAATAACTATATTTTTACAGGATAAGGTTCCTGAAGAACTTGTAGCATTCGTGATTTCACTTTTGCCTGTGCTTGAATGTCGTGGCGGTATGATTGCAGCAAGACTTATGGAAATTCCTTTTATAAAGGCTTTTCTCATTTGTTATCTCGGAAACATGTTGCCCATTCCGTTCATTATCTTATTCATCAGAAAGATTTTTGAATTTTTACGCCGTTTCAGTTTCTTTGAAAAAATCATTGTAAAACTTGAGGCAAAAACCGCAAAAAATAAAGATAAAGTTTTAAAATACGAATCCTGGGGATTGCTCTTATTTGTTGCAATTCCACTCCCCGGTACAGGCGGATGGACAGGTGCTTTGATGGCTGCACTTCTTGATATCCGTTTTAAGCGAGCATTACCTATTATCGCACTTGGTGTTCTTATTGCAGGATTTATTATGTCAGGTCTTACCTACGGCATTTTCCAGATGTAAAAATAAAAAAAGACAAAAATAAACCGATGATACATTTTTGTACCATCGGTTCATTTATTTTAGTTGAACTAATCGATTAAACTGCTGCGTCTGTGTTAGGAATAACTGGTTCCTCTGGAATTACAACCTCTGTAACTGGTTCTGTTGGTTCTTCATCACAGAAGAGACAAGCTGCACCTACTACTGGAATTGCACTTACGAGAACAAGAACTGCGCTCATAACGATAGCCCATTTTGTGAACTTGTTTTTCATGCCTTTCACCTCCTTGAAACATGCTTGTCTTTTGAATTTATGTCTTACTTATCAAAAAAATGATAAGCAGTAACAAATTTTTCAATCAATAAGAATGCCCAATTTCTCAAAATTCTTTATTTGATAGCATTATAACACATATAAATTAAAATTACAACTAAAAATTTACAGATTTGATAAGTTTTTTTTACAAATTTTTTTAACATATTGTACAAAATTGCAGAAAGTATACAAATTGTTGTGTTTTTGTTTATTTGAAATTTTATAATTATTACATTCTAATTCTATGTACTGCTTTTGTGCAATATGAATATATAGGATACAAATTTATTATGCATTCTGTTTTATACTTTTTTCACAGTTTTTATTGTAATTTCAAAAGTTTTGTTGTACAATAACACTATATCAATTTAGGGGGATTCTCATGCCATCAACAAACATTTCAAAAATAAGAACAAAAAACAATAATCTGGTTCTTCGTGTTGCGAAAGGTCACTTTGCAACAAGCAGTTCTCATAGCAACTATTACATCGATGTTGCTGCACAGAAATCCCGTCTTTCCGAAGCGAAGGCTATTGCGCAGGATTTGTGCAAAAATCATAAATACAGCAACTGTCTTGTTGACACCGTCCTTTGCCTTGACGGTATGGAGGTTGTCGGAACTTGTATCGCAGAAGAACTTACAAAGAATGACTATGTAAACATCAATGCTCATCAGACTGTTTATGTTGTTACTCCTGAAACTATCAACGGCTCACAGCTTTTATTCAGAGATAACATTGTTCCTATGATTAAGGGTAAGCACGTGTTGATTATCGCTGTTTCCGTTGCATCAGGTAACACAGTTCGTTCTGCTATTGAAGCGATTAAATATTACGGCGGTGAGGTTGCAGGTATTGCATCAATCTTCGCAACATCTAAAGAAATTAACGGTTACGAAATCAATTCAGCATTCAACCCAAATGACTTACCTGATTATTTCAGCTGTCCGTCATATGAATGTCCGCTTTGTAAAGAGGGCAAAAAGTTAGATGCACTTATCAACTGTCACGGTTATTCAAAACTTTAATATTTGAAAAGTAAGGGAAGCGGATTGCTTCTCTTATTTTTTTGCACAAAAAAGCGGTGGGGAAATTATCCTCACCGCTGATTTTTATGGAATTTTAGAAGTTAAGATAACCTGCATCCTTCCAGATAACGTTGAACACGTGTGTTCCGTCAGGGAGCTTATCTCTTACATAGTAATCATATCCTGTAACCTCTGTCCAAGGCTTGTATTCAGTAAAGCCTTCACCTGATGGCTTGTTATCCTTACCTGTAAGGTTCTGAAGGCCCTTTTCAATACCGTCAGCCATTCCTGTTTCTTCAGGTTTTACGAAAATTGTTGCCTTTACAACAATGCTTGTCGGGTTACAAACACCAAACTTAAAGCCTGTAATCCACCAATGTTCCTGTTCATATCTTGTGAAAAGAGGATTCTGTTCGTTGTAATCGTTTACTGAATGATAAAAATCGAACTGCATTTCAAGCATATTATCGTCATCAGCGCACTTGTAGAATGCAAAGTCCTTGTTTTCAGGTTTCTTTGTATAAATACCTAATTCAGCACCTTCAAGAACACCATACTGACCTTTCCACCACTGAAGTCTCCAATCAAGACCGTCATACTCGAAGTCAATCTTAAGAGTCTTGTAAAGCATTGTTGCATATGCAGCGGCATTATCATAGATACCTGCAAAACCAAAATTACGCTGCCAAGCATCAACAGAAGTATAATAAATATTCTGTACAGGGTCATATTTATATCCGAATAAACCAAGGATTTCGTTTGTTGTAGTTGCATAGTCCTGAAGACCAGCAACTGCTCTTAAAATTTTACGAGCATCCAACGCTGTAACCTGAGCATCCTTATTGTAGTCCAATGTAATCATCTGTTCTTCTGTAGGTTCAATCAAACCAGCAGCAATCTGAAGAACAATACGAGCATCAAGTGCTGTCATCTTTCCGTCACCGTTACCGTCACCGAGAACCAAGTCCTCCTTATCAACAGCTGAAGCTGTAAGGGCACCGAAAGGAACAGCAGTAATTAACATAACTAATGCCAAAACAAGTGAAAATAACTTTTTCATCAATGTCGCCTCTTTCTTTTATTTATAGATACATACCATATTATTACACAATTATCATATTTTGTCAACAAAACAAATTCGCCTTATTGTCTGTTTTATTTACCATTTTCTACTCTTTTCATATGTGAAAACTTTTCACCCCAGCTGTTTGCCCAGCTTTCACAATAAAGTTTATAGTATGAAACGTTATTCTTTTCTCTGTACTTTGCAAATAAGTTACACCATACTGCTGACGGAATTGCAACAACAATATAGTAAAGAGGGCCAAGCAAAAGGCATTGCCAAGTGTGACCGTATTCGTGAATACGAGTGTTATATGTCCACTCTTTATTAGGATGATTTTCTCTCATAAAAATAAAGAGTCCCATTGAAAGTCCGCCCTGATTCCAAGGCACATAAACGATATGTGCATAACCGAATTTCTGCGATTTATATCCCTTGATTTTTGTGCAGATAAGAAAAGCCACCAAGCCCACAATATTTACAGGCAGACACCAGGTCCATTGAACAACATAAAAGAAAACATCAAAAAGCTTACTTCTTTTAAATGTTGGTGCTGTTTGATTTATATCTACTTTTTTCATATGCATTCTCCCCTCTACTTTGCTTCTGCCATAAGCTGTTTTCTCATTTCTTCTTTTTCGATGAGAATTATATATTCACCGTTTTCATTCTTATCGAGTGTATGACCCTGACTTTCGTCATTGTCTTTGCCAAGCCAAGTGTTTTCGAGCTTTTGTCCTGAAAGAACTTCGCAACGCTGTTTTTCTTCTGCAGTTAATGTTACGCTACCGTATTTATGCTTTGTGGCAATCGCAGCACGAATCATTGTGTGGTCGTCCTTTGTCATCTCAAACCTACGAAGAAGAAGGTATGAAATAAATGCACAAACCATAGGAATCAGGGCAACGCAAAGTCGGATACCGAAAATTGCTGAATCGGACTGCTCTACAAATTCAGTTGCCTCGCTCTTTGTATCAAGGCCAAAGCCACCAAGGATAAGAGTTACAATAAATGTGTTGATACCGCCTGTCACCTGCTTAACCATTGTGTTACAGGTTGAAACAACACCTTCACGACGACGGCCTGTAATCAATTCGTCAACATCAGTCAAATCAGGGAAAACATTGTTACACACAAATCCAATACCACTCATACCGAACGGATAGAAAATAACACCTAAAATCATAAGGATAAGCATATATGTAGCCTTTGGTGTACCCGGCTGACTTGCCTGAACAATAAGACCGATTGCAAGGCCTAAAATCATAAACGGAGTTACGATTGTACCGCACTTCTTCTTACCGTGCTTCATTGTAAGTGCATAGTTAAGCGGGAATGCCGCTGACTCAAAGATACCTGCAAAGGTGTTGAAAATAGGATAATATTTATACTGATTTGCAAGAAATGTTACATAGTAAATATATGTTGTTGAATAGAAGCTTCTTGCCATTTCCCAGAAGAAACTGATGGAGAAATACTGTCTGAAAGAACGGCTTTTGAAAACATCAAAATATTCTTTGAATGCTGCTTTCAAATCAAGAGGTTCAAGTTTCATATCAAGAGAACTTGGCTCTCTTACAAGTTTGAATGTGGCATAAAGTGCGATACTGTACATAATCGCAAGAAGTATGCCTGTAACAAAGAACGGTGTTTTTGATTCTCTTGTAAGTCCGTCAGAGAAGCCAAACACAGAAAGCATTATAAGAAGAATGATATATGACGGAATCATTCCGCAGGAGTTAAAAATATAGCTTACTGATGTATATTGTGTTCTCTTGTTGTATTCAGGTGCAAGTTCAGGGAGCATTGCTGTATGAGGCACAGCAATCATTGTATATGCCGTTTTGTAAAGAACATAAGCAAATACAAAGTATGCAACTGTCATATAAGGATGCTTTTCACCGTCAAGTCCAAAGGAATTCCACAGCATTATGTATGACACAGCCACAAATGGAATACCCCATTTGATATATGCACGGTGTCGTCCGTATTTTGAACGGGTACGGTCGGTGATAATACCCATAATCGGGTCATTAACTCCGTCCCATATAACAGCAATCATAGTGATAAAGCCTGCATATTCAATATCAAGTCCAACAACTTTTGTAAGGAATATGCTGAAATACATACTGATTATGTATCCTGCCCCACCGAGAAATATGTTTGTATAGCAATAGTTAATCATAGGCACAACAGTATCCTTAAATGTACCCTCAACGCCTATTGCTTTCTTAATTTTTTCTCCCATAAACTCACCTACAAAAAATCTGCATCACTCATTAAAGTCAATGCAGATTTCTTAAATTATTAATCGTCGTCACCTACAAAAATCTCGATAGCATTTTCGCAAGTTTTAACCTCAACAAAGTCGTGGAAACCGCCGTTTTCACCGTCAAGCACCCAGTTGACCTTGTCGTCAAAATAGAATTTGAAGTTTTTGCCTCGTTTTACAACAAGATATTTGTTGCTGATAACATCTCTTGTAACAAACATAGCATTTAAGATTGAAGCAAGCTGAGCAGGATTTTTTGGCATTCTGATAAGTGCCAGTTCGTGAAGTCCGTCGTCAAATTCAACTCCTGCCTTTTTAAGCACAGGAAATCCCGCAACAGAATATGAGTTTGAAACTCCGCCATAGAAGAATTTACCCTCTATAACCTCGCCGTCATCACACTCAACCTTTGCCTTGAAACCCTTAATGGAAAAAATCTCTTTAGCTGATTCCCAGTAATATGCTCCCCTGCCGATTTTGTTTTTTAGTGACTGTTTCGCCTTATAGGAAACATCGCAAAGATTACCAAAGCAAGAAACATATATAAACTGTTCCTTACCGCAAAAATCACCGATATCAATGAATTTTGTCTTGCCTTCAAGCACTGCTTCAATTGCATCCTCGGCATCTGTAGGAATATTGAGCGAGTGAGCAAAGTCGTTTGTTGTACCGAATGGAATATACCCGATTTTAACAGGAAGTTTTAACTCCATAATGCCACAGATTGTTTCTTTTAATGTGCCGTCACCACCACAACAGATAATTACATCATTACCCTCACCGTAATGCTTTGTTACATAGTATGCATTCTTATCAATCTCAGTGTATCTTACACTTACGCGATAATCTGCCTCTTCAAGTTTTTTAGTGATTTTGGGAAGAAAATCAACAGATTTGCGTTTTCCCGCAATAGGATTGATAATCAGCAAAAGATTTTTAGACATATCAGAACTCCAAATTCTTGTTTATATATTCAACCAACTGGTCGATAGGAAGTCTTACCTGTTCCATTGTATCTCTGTCACGGACTGTTACGCAGTTATCTGCTTCTGTTGTTTCATCACCAACAGTCTGGAAGTCAACTGTGATACAGAACGGTGTACCGATTTCGTCCTGACGACGATATCTCTTACCGATTGAACCTGCATCATCATATTCAACATTGAAATATTTTGAAAGCTCTGCGTAAATTTCTTCTGCCTTGTCACCGAGTTTCTTTGAAAGAGGAAGAACAGCAGCCTTAACAGGTGCAAGTGTTGGATGGAAATGCATAACAACACGAGTGTCGTTCTTTTCTGCATCAACAACTTCTTCATCATATGCTTCAGTTAAGAGAGCCAAGAAAAGACGCTCAACACCAAGAGATGGTTCGATAACGTATGGAATATATTTTTCGTTTGTTGTCTGGTCAAAGTATTCAAGAGCCTTACCACTTGTATTGCTGTGCTGAGTAAGGTCATAGTCAGTTCTGTCAGCAATACCCCAGAGTTCGCCCCAACCGAATGGGAAAAGGTATTCAAAGTCAGTTGTTGCCTTTGAATAGAAGCAAAGTTCCTCAGGGTCGTGGTCACGAAGACGAAGATTTTCAGGCTTGATGTTAAGAGAATAGAGCCAGTCACGGCAGAAGCTTCTCCAATAATCAAACCATTCAAGGTCTGTACCCGGTTTGCAGAAGAATTCAAGTTCCATCTGTTCAAATTCACGAACACGGAAAATGAATTTACCCGGAGTAATCTCGTTACGGAATGATTTACCAATCTGTGCAACACCGAATGGTACTTTTCTTCTTGTTGTTCTCTGAACATTCTGGAAGTTTACGAAAATACCCTGTGCTGTTTCAGGACGAAGATAGATTTCAGATGTTGAATCCTCTGTAACACCCTGAAATGTTTTAAACATAAGGTTGAATTGGCGGATGTCAGTAAAGTTATGAGCACCGCAATCAGGACAAGGAATAGCATGCTCCTTGATGTAATTTGCCATTTCTTCATTTGACCAGCCTGCAACATTTGTGCCGTCAAAGTTTTCGATAAGGTTGTCTGCACGGTGTCTTGTCTTACACTGGCAACAGTCCATAAGTGGGTCAGAGAAACCGCCAAGGTGACCTGATGCTACCCAAGTCTGTGGGTTCATAAGGATTGCAGAGTCAAGACCAACATTATATTTGTTTTCCTGAATGAATTTCTTTCTCCAGGCTTTTTTGATATTTTCTTTAAGTTCAACACCTAATGGGCCGTAGTCCCAAGTGTTAGCAAGTCCGCCGTAGATTTCACTACCTGCGTAAACAAAACCTCTGCCCTTTGAAAGAGCAACAAGCTTTTCAAGTGTTTTTTCTGTGTTAAGCATAACAGATATTCATTCCTTTATATGTAGTATTGATTATTTATTACTTAATTAGTCAACTTTACC
Organism: Clostridia bacterium; assembly: GCA_017399175.1. Taxonomy (GTDB): domain Bacteria; phylum Bacillota; class Clostridia; order Oscillospirales; family Acutalibacteraceae; genus Fimenecus. The sequence goes on from JAFQEE010000051.1 coordinate 13,279, forward strand.
TGATTTAACTGCTTCGAAATCATCCACAATTTCCTTTTCAGGAGCTTTTGTAATGAGAGATACGACAACGATTGTGATTGAAGCAAGAATGAATGCAGGAAGAAGCTCATAGATTGCAAGAAGTCCGCCGAGAGGAGCGATAAGGTATTTCCAGATAAATACCATTGCACCACCTACAACCATACCTGCAAGAGCACCCCATTTGTTTGTTCTCTTCCAGAAAAGAGCAAAGAGTACAACAGGACCGAATGCAGCACCAAAGCCTGCCCAAGCAAATGAAACGATTTCAAAAACTGAACCTTCGTCCTTTGCCCAGATAACACCGACGATTGCAATTACGATAACCGCACAACGAGCAACAATCATTGATGATTTCTGTGAAAGCTTTTTGCCGAAGAATTCCTGGAAAATGTTCTGTGAAACAGCCGATGCTGCAGTAAGAAGCTGTGAATCCGCAGTTGACATTGTAGCAGCAAGGATACCTGCAATAATAACACCTGCTACAATAGCGAGGAACGCACTGTTTTCACTGATAAGCTTTGAAATTTCAATAATAATTCTCTGTGAATTTGCATTATCAAGAGCGATTGTACCGTTCTTAACAACTGCTGAACCGATAACACCGATAAAGATAGCGATTGCCATTGAGATAAATACCCATACTGTAGCAATTCTGCGTGATGTTTTAAGTTTATTCTTGTCATTGATAGCCATAAATCTTAAAAGAATGTGAGGCATACCAAAATAACCAAGACCCCAAGCAAGTGTTGAAGCAACTGTTAATGCGCTGTAAGGTGTACTTGCGTTTGCAGTTGCATCATATGTATTGAAAAGTTCAAGGAAACCGGGCATTGAGTTTGCGTTTGCAACAACATTATCCCAACCACCTGCATAGTTGATACCAAAACCAACAACAACCACAAGAGCGATTGTCATAACGATTGACTGAATAAGGTCAGTTGTTGATGCAGCAAGGAAACCGCCAAGAGTTGTATAAGCCACAATAACGATAGCACTGATTACCATTGCTGTAAAATAGTCAACACCGAAAAGGCTTGAGAAAAGTGTTCCGCAAGCATTGAAACCTGATGCTGTGTAAGGAACAAAGAAAACAATAATTACAACAGCTGCAATTGCTGAAAGAAGATTTTTCTTGTCACCAAATCTTTTTGAAAAGAACTCAGGAATTGTAACAGCATTGATTTTCTGTGAATAAATTCTTATTCTCTTTGCAACGATAAGCCAGTTAATCCATGTACCAATACCAAGACCTAATGCTGTCCATGTTGCTTCAGCAAGACCTGATACAAGTGCAACACCGGGAAGACCCATAAGCAACCAGCTACTCATATCAGATGCTTCCGCACTCATTGCAGTAACTAAAGGACCTAATTTTCTGCCGCCAAGGTAGAAGTCGTCTGTACTTTTGTTCTTTCTTGAATAATACACACCGATTCCAACCATCGCCAAAAGGTAAACTGCGATGGTTACGATAATCAAAATTGCTCTTGATTCCATAAATGTCATCCTCCTAAAGTGAAATAATACTCCACTATATAAATATACCATTATATTATAATAAAAAAAAGATGATTTGTAAAGCATTTCTGCCCTACAAATCACCATAATTTTACATATTTTTGCTTTAAATCAGTAAATTATTCCTTCCAATCGTGAATAACCGCAGGATTTTCAAAAATCTCGTCAAGTCTGTTCATAAACGGAAGAACATCGCCATAGTCAAGTGCCTTGTGGTCAAAAGCAATTGTAAGAGGAAGAATCTGACGAACCTCGATTGTATCGTTGCCGTTTGCATCTGTCACAACAGTAGCCTTCTTCTGAATAGCATTTACTGCAATTGCAGTAACCTGAGGTGGAATGATTTCAAGAAGGAAACACATACCTCTCTGATTACGGTGAATTGAACCAAGGTTAGAAATTGTAATTGTGCCCTGTTCAATATCCTTCTTTGTAAGTCTGTCGTGTTCAGGAATAGAATAATACTCTTTCTTTTCCTTACCTTTAAGAGTTTTTACCTTATGCTTACCTGTTTTTGAACCGATAAGTCGCAGCACTGCCTGTTTGATTTTACCTTTTTTAAGTCCTTTAAGCGTGTTATCAAGAGAAACTTCAAACATAGCCTCGTCCATATTTGTATTCTGCATACGACGCATTGTATCGTTGATAACTTCTGTCATTTTTGTAAGAGATTTATTGTCCATATGACGAAGATTAACCGTCATCATTCTTCCATCAGGAAGCATTGCCGGCATCGAAACATTAACACGGTCGTGATAATAAAGCTTACCACGCACAAGTTTACGCTCAAATTTAAGGTGACAGTTCATCATTGGCGCAGCCTTAAGACCTTCAGTTATAATTTTCATAACAACTGTGTTGATTGAAATTTTCTTTGATTTATCTGTACAGCCTTCGTTAAGTTTCTTATACTCTTTTAAAAATTCAGTGACATCTACTTCATAACCAACAACTGCATGAGGAATTGTTTCCCAGCTTTCTGCAGTCATATTTGAAACAATTTTTCTCGCGATTCCAAATCGCTCTTTTTTATAAACGCCCATTTTTATTTCTCCTTAAAAAGCTTTTTCGTTAAATCTTCTTTCAAATTCTTCGCAAAGTTCATCCCTGAAATTAGGATGAGCAATAGAAATAAGTGCTCTTGCTCGTTCTTTCATTGTTTTACCCTTAAGCTGAGCAATACCATATTCAGTTACAACGTAATTGACATCATTTCTTGTTGTTGTAACCGCTGAATAGTCAGTAATTTTAGGAACAATCTTTGAAATTGTGTCACCTTTCGCAGTAGAAGGCATCGCCATAATTGAGCGTCCGCCCTTACTCATAGTAGCACCGCGGACAAAGTCAACCTGACCGCCAACACCTGAAAACTGATTAAGCCCGATTGTATCGGACACAACCTGACCCATAAGGTCAACCTGTAAACAGGAATTTACAGATACCATATTATCGTGCTGTGCGATAACAACAGGATTATTAACATAATCCATCGGTGTCATCTCGACATCTCGATTTCCGTTAAGAAAATCAAAGAGTTTTTTTGTACCGAAGGCAAAGCCTAAAATCGTCTTGCCCTGATTGATATTTTTCTTTGAGTTATTGATAACACCACTCTCTAAAAGGTCAACAACACCGTCACCAACCATTTCAGAGTGAAGACCAAGGTCTTTTTTGTGCTTTAATTCCTCACAGATGGCATTTGGAATACCACCGATACCGAGCTGAATACAGTCACCGTCATTGATAAGCGATGCACAGTTTTTACCAATCTGAATTTCCACATCAGTAAGCGGTGGTGCAGGTACTTCAGGAAGCTGTTCATCACATTCAACAAAAAAGTCAAATTCCGTAACGTGCTTTCTTGCCACACCGTATGTATAAGGCACATTTTTATTGACCTGACCTATTTTAACCTCACAATGTGAAAGTGTAGTTTCGATATAGTCACAGTTTGTACCGAGTGACACAAACCCGTCTTCATCAGGCGGTGTTACAGACATAACAGTAACACGAGGCTTTATAATCTCTCTTAACACCATTGGTGTTTCTGAAAGATAGCAGGATGTGAAATCAGCAACACCCGATGCAATCGCTTTTCTGTTTGTTCCTGATGCAAAAAAAGAATTGTATTTAAAATGTCCTTGAACTTCCTCGTCAACCCAAGGAGTTTCCCCTAAAAGGAGCATATTTATAACTTCAACATTGTTGTAATTTTTATAATTTTCACGCATAGCGCGTACTATCGCTCTTGGTTCACCACAGCCAAATGACATAACAACCTTGTCACCGTCGTGAATATTTTTAATTGCTTCTTGTGCCGTTACAAGTCGGTTTTTATACTCTTTTTTCCAGTCCATAAAGACTCCCTTCGCCATTAAAACTCATTAGCAAATATACAAATGCTTGTATATTTGTTCAATAAACACCATTTTATTGACGGTTAGATTATATATAACTTTATTTTTGTTGTCAATCTGTTTTTTTATTCTTTACAATTTGTTAAAAAATAACAAATTTTCCTGTATAAGTAAAATTATGATACATTTTTTCTTATGACACAAGAACAAAATTCGCGGTTTGTGTTGATTTTTAATCTTTATTTATAGTATTATAATGTTATATAATTTATCATTAATTTGAAAGGGGATTGAAATTGTGAATTATATTAACAAAAAAGAGAAAGTCAACTTTATGGCGGGTCTTGCAGGACAGAATATTGTTTACTGCTTTATCGGTGCATCATTCTTTCAGTATTTCTTGACAGATATTGCACAGTTCCCGACGAGTATTGTTGCTGTTCTTCTTATTCTTATGAAGGTTTGGGATGGTATTAATGACCCGATTATTGGTTCTATCGTTGACCGTCACCGTTTCAAGAATGGTGAAAAACTTCGTCCGTTGCTTAAATACACACCTGTACCCGTAGGTGTTTTCACAGTTCTTATTTTCGTTGTTTTTTCAACTGCTGAAAATCTCCTCTGGCTTCGTGTTGGTTACTTTGTAATTATGTATCTCTGTTGGGATATTACATATACAATGCAGGATGTTGCTATCTGGGGTATGACTTCCGTTGTTACGCCAAATTCCGGTGAACGCGATAAATTTGTTCAGTTAGCAAGAACAATCGGTTCAATTTTTTATGGTGTTTTCAGTGCCGTTATTCCTATGATTATGGAAATCGTTGCTAAACAATCCGGCAACTCATTGGCACTTATGACAATATTATTTGCAGCAATTTTCGGTCTTGGCGGTGCATTAGTCAGTGCAAAATGCTACAAGGCACAGGAAAGAGTCCGTCTTGTTGAACCAAGTCAGCAACAGACATCAATTATCGAGTGCTTCCGACTTCTTTTCCAGAACAAGATGCTTATGCTTGTAACATTATCAAATCTTTTCGGTGCATTGGCATTCGGTAACAACCTTACAACATATTTCTTCAAATACAAAATCCCTGAAATTTCAATTGCAGGCTTTGTCCTCGGACCATTGACACTTACAACTGTTTTCGGTGCGCTTACATCTGCTCCGAGCTTCCTTGGTATGCTTATGGCTGATAAGCTTAAAGAAAAATTCAAGGGTTACAGGAATCTTCTTATTTTCATTCAGCTTTGCACACTTATAGGCAGAGTTATTGCATGGGCTATCGGATACGAGGGCAAAAACATTATCTGGACCATCATTATCCTTGCGCTTTGCTCATTCCCTGCAGGTGCCGGAAGTATCGCACAGACATCTCTCTTCTGCGACAGCGTTGACTATATGGAATGGAAAACAGGAAAGCGTACAGAGGGTGTCACATTTGCAATGCAGACCTTCTTCACAAAGATTTCAAGCGGTATCACAGGTGCTCTCGGTACATTTGCACTCAGTCTTCTCGGTTATGTGGCTGTTGAGGATACTCCGGGGGCTGTATACATCGGTACACAGAGTGAAGCCTTTGAAGCTTGGATTTGGCCACTTGTAATGCTCACTCCTGCAATCGCTGCACTTCTTTACATCATTCCGCTTCTCTTCATCAAATATACTCCTGAACAGAAAGCACAGGTTGAAAAGGAGCTCAATGAACGCAGAGCATTGGCTGAAAATGAAGCAGTAAAAATTGCTGAATAAAAGGACGAATTAAAATGAAAAAAATTATTAGTATTTTATGTATCGTTGCCATTATGATGTCATCATTTGCAGTAATGGCATTCGGTGCTGATACAGGTTATAAGCCATATGAAGAAAGTCAATATTTTACATATGGTGACTACGATATTCATTACAGAGTAATACCTGCCGAAGGCAAAACAAAAGGCAGAATTATGATGCTTCACGGATTTATGTGTTCAACATTTGCATGGCGTAATATGGCTGACGAAATGTCAAAGAAAGGTTATGAATGTGTCCTTGCTGACCTTCCTAACTTCGGTTACAGCACACGAGAAAACGCAGATATGACAATTATCGACCGTGAAACTCTTATTACTGAACTTATGAAAAGTATCGCACCTATGAACGAGTGGATTCTTGCAGGACATTCAATGGGTGGCGGTGTTGCGGTGAATATCGCAATCGAAAACCCTGTTAAATCACTTCTTCTTTACTGTCCTGCTCCACAGAGCGAATTTCCTGTTGCTATGAAAGGACTTGTTCAATCTGACCTTATGAAAGGCACAATGAATATGTTCTTCAAATACGGTACAGAGGTTGACCCACTTGTAAAAATGGTTATTTTTATGGCAACTCTCGACTGCAAATTCTCAAAGGATTACGATTTGAACGGTGTTACTGATGCAGTTCAGTATGACGATTTCGGTGCAGGAATGTGCGAAATGATGTACAATGTAAGACCTACTGATTTGGAAAATGCAGACAAAATCACTTGTCCTGTACTTCTTGTTCAGGCATCAGGAGATTTGATTTTAAATGCACAAATGAAAAAACAGATGAATTCTGCATTCCCAGATGCCACAACATACAATGTCAAGGGTGGCGGACATCAGTGCATTGAAAATCGCGCAGAGGAAATCTCAACAGTAACAGAAGAATTCCTTAATACAAATATATAAACCAAAGCACGGCGGGGTAAACACCCCGCTTTTGTTGTGTAAAAACAAATCATAATTTGTCGGGATGATTAATTCGTAGGGGCTGGCGTCTCGACGACCCGTTGTTAGTTTGTCTGTGCACTTGGTTAGGGCTGTCGAGGACGCCAGCCCCTACGAAAGCTGTTCGACAAACTCCAATTTATCAACATAATTAAATGGCAAGGTCATTCTGAGCGAAGCGAAGAATCTCCTTTGAGGTGTACAATAAAACCAATAGAGATTCTTCGTCACTTCGTTCCTCAGAATGACCTATCCTTTATAATTGCGTCGCAAACACTCGCCTACCGGCTCTGACAGTGCTTCTGCTTCGCAGAGGTGTCCACCGGACACCCGCACTCCTTAATTACGAATTCCGAATTACGCATTACGAATTACCCCTACAACCTCCAATTTATAAATCAAACCATATACAAAGGAGCATCTACCGTTCGGTAAATGCTCCCAATTTTATTTATGACATACTCCGCAGTATTCGTACCCTTGCTGGAGATAATATTTAATATCTTTTCCTTTAACGACCTGCTTGTTCTTTTCGTTCATACTCGTAGCACCTGAACAATCAGGTTTATGTATTTTCTTTGATGATGTATTAAGCACATACTGTGCGTTATTATCAACGCTTGTATCATCATTTTCTGTTGCTGTTTCGTCAAGCCAACTCTTTCCCGTTGCATAATCGATTTCAACACCCGGCTGAACATTGTAGCAATACACATTAAAGCAAATACCTTCACCGTCATCTTCAACAGACCAAGCCTCCATCTGTACACCGCTTGCAACAAGGTTATCACCGTCAAAAATCGGTGTTACGCGATAAAGAACGTGGTTTTCAGTTTCCTTTACATAGTCGGCAATCATATTTTCAAAGGGCAACATACCCTGTGTGTTCATATATCGTGTGCCTGTAATAAGGTTGCTTGTGTTCGCATTTTCACCTGTCAACTGGAAACCGATTAAATGGCAACGATTATAAAGATATCTTCCGTCAACGAAATCGTATTTTGCAGTTACCCAACCTGTAGGCTTCACCATACCGATGTCCCCTCTTTTTTCAGTTGGCATAATTTCCACACCAACACAAGCATAAGTGACACCGCAACGACCAAGGTAATCAAGCTCTGCATATTCTTCAAAAGCCTTTGTTGTGTAATCATCTTCTGTGAATGACGGCTGATTGTCGTTGATTGCAACATAAGGACCGCCTGAAAATTCAGGGATATCTTCAAGTGAAACTATTACCTGTGTAGGATATTTTGTGCCTTCATTTTCAGGGAAAATATCACCGTTAAAAAGCGAGCCACCGCATCCGCTGAATGTGAGCACCAAAACAAGCAATATACATATTAATGATAAGATTTTGTTTTTCATAATTTTATCTCCTATAAATTTCTCTTGTGATTTTTTCGTGAGATGAGCCTTCAAACTCCATAGTTTCAGTTAATTCCCAACTATTCAAGTCGATATTGAAATATGTATCCGCAGGATAAAGTCTGTTCCACTTATACACAATGATTTCGTCAACACATTCTTCATTTACAGTAAAATTCTCTGCAAAGCAATATGCGTTTTCAACATTTTCAATGCTTTCAAAAACTTCAACCGCATTTTCAGGAAAAAGTGTTAAAGAATATTCATTTGTGTAAAGCTTTTCGCCTTTACAAAATTCAAGAACATTTTCAATAAGTACTCTGTCACGACTTTGACGACGCTTATTGAACATCATACCTTTATTGTCATCAAGACAAACAATAAGTTTCATAAATATCACCCGAATAAATTTTATCACAAGTCTGTCTTTCTTTCAATAATTATTGTTTAATATCCGTCCGTTTTATGGTATAATCTTAAATCATCGATAGTAATCGCTGATTAAATCGGGTTATGATTATCAGCGAGATAGTTTTTTGTCAGAACCGTCAAAAAACGCAGGCAATACCTTGTGTATTAACGAGTATTTTGGACGAGTTGTGGCGAAAAAATAGCCGATGAGAATTATAACCAAGAGTTAAGAAGTGATTACAATAAAAATGAAACGATTTGCAAAGGTATATATTGAAATTTCAAACATCTGTAACCTTAAATGCTCGTTCTGTCCCGGTACGACACGAAAACCGAAAAGAATGAACATTGACGAGTTCAAAACAGTATTAAACAAAATCAAGGACTATACAGATTACATATATTTTCATCTTCTTGGTGAGCCACTTTGTCACCCTGACCTTGAAGCATTTTTGAGCCTTGCTGAAGAAATGAATTTTAAGGTTATCATCACCACAAACGGTACTCTTATTGAAAAGTGCAAGGATATTCTTTTAAAATCAAATTCACATTATAAGACAGTTATTTCTCTCCACTCATTTGAGGCAAATGACAACAAAATCTCTTTCGAAAAATATCTCGACGACTGTTTTTCTTATGCAAAGTCGGCTGAAAATAAAAAAATCGTTGTTCTGCGCCTTTGGAACAACGGTGGAAAAGACAGTATGAATGATGAAATTTTAAATGTTCTTGAAAACTATTTCGAGAAACCTTGGGTAGAAGAAAGAAACGGCATACGAATCGGTGAAAAAATTTATATACAATTCGGTGATAAATTCGACTGGCCAACACTTGAAAATGACAGCATAAACGAAAATGTTTTCTGTTACGGACTCCGTGACCAGATTGGAATTTTAGCAGACGGAACGGTTGTCCCCTGTTGCCTTGACAGTAACGGTGATATCAACCTTGGAAACATTTTTGAAAAGGATATGAAAGAAATAATCAACTCCCAAAAGGCACAAAACATATATAACGGATTTTCAAACAGAATCGCTTGTGAAGAACTTTGCAAAAGATGTAGCTTTGTGAGGAAGTTTTAAAAGGTATGTCACTTATCAAGGACATACCTTTTTCTTTTACGCCAAATGAAATTTATCTTCTCCGACAAAGGGAATTACAGAGGTTTTCGTCCGACAGAAAGGAATAACATTTTCTGTCACCTTATAATAATCTTCTCCCATTATTATAATCTTTATCATATTCCCTTTCAATTTCTTCCTGAATTTGTTTTTCTGCTTTTGTTCTTCTGTTGCAAAATAGAAGTCATAAACATTACCGTCACCTCTTGCTTTGCCTGAGTAAGAAATGCCATAATCCTTAACCTCTCGCCATTCAATCTCTTTTTTGTAAGAAAGAAATGTAACGGTAATCCCTTCTGAATCAAGCACAGTCTTTTTACAGATATTGAAAATCAAATAAAAAACCATAAAGCCTATAACAGAAGTCCATACACACGCAAAAAAGAAACCAAAAACATCAAATCCTGTATAGCCTTCCTCAAATGGTACAAGTCCCAATACAAGTTGTATGCCAACTGTAAACATATAGACAGGAATAATTAACAAAAATAAATTAAATTTATTACAATCAAATATGATTTTATCATCTGAAATATTAATGCGACTTTTCATTTTATCACCACAAAATTATCTACTATTCTCCTTTGCGGTTTTACAGGAAGCAATCAGCATAACTCTAATTGTTGTGCATTTACTGTCTAATAACTTAAATTTATTTTCCTTCAAATCAAACACTTCCCTTTGAATTCAGTTTGTCATAAAATCTAAAACCGCTCAACAAATTGGAATTTTTCATTAAAAAACACCATTATTATATTTCTTCTGCACCAGTACGATGCAAATAAATCCAATTATCAATCCAACAATCAATACTGCAACAGCAATCAATGCATTTTTTTCCGAATCTCCCAGCAGACTTACTATTCCGCTAAGCAAAAGTGCCGTTGAGATAACAAGCATGGCTTTTCCGAAAGATTTTCCGTATGCGGATTTATCGGTAACATTTGTTTGATGATAATCATGAATTAGATTGGTTTTCCCCCGATATATCGCAACACCAAGCACGCCAAAAAGTACTGCTGTCAAAAACATAATTATCGAATATGTAATCATAATATAACCTCATCAAATTCAAGTTTGTTGAAACGATTATATCACACATAATTTGAATTTACAATCGGGTGCGGGTGTCCCGCCTATAATTATTCATCATTCATCAGCAAAGCGACTTCAATATTCATTATTCATTTGAAAATCCGTTCTGCGTTAAATTAATAATGAATATTGAATGATGAATATTGAAAAATGAATAATACAAACGAAAATCCGCCCACTTTCGTGAACGGATTTTCATTTGTGTTTACAACTTGTTTTTGTCAAAATTAATACGGTTCGACAAATTAGAATTTGTCTTTATAAATCAATATTGATTTCGTACTTATCTTCAATGAGTATATAGTTCACATTATGCTTCTGTGCTAGGTCAAACATTTCTGCATTATCTGCCAATACACTCTCCATTGTGCACCATTCATCATCCAAACGATTTTCAATGACATTGGCATATTTCTTTATGTCAGCAAAGTGATTTCTAATATATTTCTCACTCATTACCAAACAATAGTATTTGATATGTTCAAGATATTCCTGATCAAAATCTTTTGACCAACCAAAAGGAATATAACCGCCTTCTACAATCAAATTTTGTTTATTCTCAATGGCGGTTTTAATCATCTCACGAACAATAGGCCACAAGTATTCGGTTAATTCATTATCATCCATAGGGGTAAGTTCTGTGTTACCGCTACGAATTAAACCCATTTTCAGATGGTCTATTGAAAGATACGGATATTTATATTTTTCAAGCAACTTTTGAGCAAGAGCCGTTTTGCCTGCATGTGATGCTCCGGTAATCAAAATAATCATTATCTCACCTACAAATTCTTGTTTGTCGGGCTGATTATAGCACACATAATAGGAAATTACAATCGGGTGCGGGTGTCCCGCCCTTAACTTATTCCTTATTACCTATTACTTCTTACTTTCCAAAGCCCCAAGGAAATTGAAGTAATAGTGAAGAAGTAATAAGTAAGAAGTAAGCCCCAAGAACTTTCGTCCTTGGGGCTTTGGAGGTACGTCTCACTTTTGAACCGGGCATCTAAATTTTTAAATTTACCGATTCAGGACCGTCCTCTTAATTTCATATATATAATACCACAAAAAACCTTATTTTTCAATAGTTTTCTCATATTTCCTTAAAATTTTTGAATATATTTTTTTGCCTGATTTATTCTAAGAAGATATGTACAAAAGAATAGGAGCACAAAGTTTTTTCACCAACTTTGCACTCCACTTAAGAAAGGATCTTATGTTATATCTTCAAGCGATTCTGTCATTTCAAAACCACCCTTAAAGATTATAATAATTGTTTTATTGCTCATTACTCTTATACACTCAATAGTTCTCCTGACAATTAAATCATCATACTCTTCAATAGCAAAGTTTGAGGTTTTTAAAATATCAGTTAATCTGTTTATTTCAGAACCACTTTCATTTGTGTTTGCCGATGTTGCTTCCAATACTTCAAGCTGTTCTCTCAACACCTTTACTTTTGCGAATATATTTTCTACTTCTTCAAGATACTTACTTTTATCACCTTCAGTTGTTGCAGCCTTCATCATATAATCTTCAGCTTCATCCTGAAGTTGTTTAATGTTTAATTTTATGTTGTAAATATTTAAGCTTGTATCATCTTCCGTTATTCCATATTCGAGTGATGCTTTCATTGCATTATAAATATCTTCCTTTGATGGTGATATTTTGGATAATGCCCTGCATATTGCAGCGTGTAATTTTTCTTCTCGGATACCCGAAGATTTACTACAAAATTTCGTTCCATTTTCTATTCTGTTTATACATCTCCAATATACCTTTTTTCTTCCATTGTCATATTTAACATTTCGTCTGTAACTGCTGCCACACTCACCACAAATTAACACATCTGACAGAGCATATTTTGAATTATACTTTCCTAATTCTGTAGTACCCTGATTTGATTTTTTCCTTTTTGAGTTTCGTTTAGCAGTTTCAGCCTGAACAAGCTTAAATACTTCTCTGCTTACAATAGGTGTATGATTGTTACTGATTAGATATTTCGGAAGCTCACCATTATTCTTTTTTGTCTTCTTACTAATGCAATCTACCGAATATGTTTTTTGCATCAACATATCACCTATGTATTTTTCATTAGATAATGCTCTTTGTACCCCTCTTTCATTCCATTCATTGCCTCTTCTTGTAATTGCTCCCTGCTCATTTAAATAATCTGCAATCTTCCGGGTACTATATCCATCAAGATAAAGGTCAAACATCTTTTTTACATACTCAGCTTCTTCAGGAACAACTTCCGGTTCTCCGTTTTCACCTTTTCTATATCCATAAGTATTAAAATTAAAACCGAATGTTCCGTTTTTCATTCTTTGACGAACACCCCATTTAACATTGGCACTGATGTTTTCACTTTCAGATTGAGCCATAACGCTGTACAGTCCGATAAACATTTCACTATCAGTAGTCAAAGTATCAATGTTTTGTTCTTCAAAATACACTCCTATGTTCATAGCTTTAAGTTTTCTTACATAGTTGAGACTATCCACTGTGTTTCGTGCAAAACGAGATACAGATTTTGTGAGAATGAGGTCAATTTTACCTTTTTCGCAATCTCTTATCATATCCTTAAATCGTTCTCGCTTTGAAACAACTGTTCCAGTGATACCTTCATCTGCATAAATACCAACAAAGTGCCATTTTGGGTTTTTACAAATGTGGTCTGTATAATATTCCACCTGAGCTTCGTAACTCTGAAGCTGGTCATCAGAATCAGTTGAAACACGACAATAAGCGGCAACATTTATCTGCTTATATTCATTCTTATTGGCAGTCAAAAGCGGATTTGCTTCAATTTTTGTTACAGTTCTAACAGGCTGCATTTACAAACTCTCCTTTCTC
>JAFQEE010000052.1 GCA_017399175.1 Clostridia bacterium
CGCCAGCGTTCGTCCCGAGCCAGGATCAAACTCTCTAAAAAATTGTATCTTTACACATCTCTGTGTAGAAATCATTTTCTAAAGTGCTTTTTAGCTCTTTACTTCTTAAAACTCTTAAACGCTTAGCGTTTTGTTTAACTCTTTTGTTATCCAAAAGAATTACTGTTTCTTGTATTTTCTCTGTTGAGTATCTTATACCCTCAAAGAATCTACAGGGTTCCTTTTTATCTCGTCGTTGTTTAATTTTCAAGGTTCAGTTGTGTCCTACCCGTTTTCGCGGGTGGAGTTTCATTATAGCAAAACTCCGAAAGGTTGTCAACACTTTTTTCAAACTTTTTTAAGTTTTTTGTCGTGCTGTTCATCACTCTCTCGCGGACAGCTTTGATATAATATCACAACACAACGGACTTGTCAACAACTTTTTTAAAATTTTTTAAAATTTTTTTAGCTTTATACATTTTGTGTGTTTTGTCATATTTAGTTGCCAAATTTTGGATAGTTTGCATAAATGCTTGTTTAAATGAAATAATACCTAACAAATACATTATATTCGGAGATTGTTTTATGGATACAAGGAAAGAAAACAGAAGCAAGAAACAGATATTTTGGCAGATTGTTGCGATTATACTATTAAATGCAATGGTTATTACCGCGATAGGCTTTGTATATGAAAACACCCAGACACTTTCAAGCCTTGGTTCACGAGGTCAGGAGGTACGACAAATTCAGCAAAAGCTTCGTTCTTTAGGATTATATAACGGTTCGGTTGACGGAGTTTATGGTACTGCAACCCAGAAGGCTGTTCGTCAGTTCCAGAAAAACTGCGGAATCACTGCTGACGGTATTGCAGGTCCTAAAACATTATTATATTTAGGACTTGGTTCAGGTTCATCATCATCCACAAATGGATACAGCTCCAACGACATTTATCTTCTTGCAAAAGTTATTGCAGCCGAAGCTCGTGGTGAGAGTTACACGGGACAGGTCGCTGTCGGTGCAGTTGTGCTCAACCGAGTTCAGCACTCGTCATTTCCTGATTCAATTTCAGGTGTAGTTTATCAGGCAGGCGCATTTTCTGCAGTAAGGGACAGCAACTGGAATGTTGCGCCTAACGACACATCACGAAAAGCCGCAAGAGATGCCATTAACGGTTGGGACCCAACGGGCGGTGCTATATACTATTATAATCCTGCAAAAACGAGCAACCGTTGGATTAGAACACGACCTGTTGTTACAACAATTGGCAAACATGTGTTTTGTAAGTGATTAAATAAGTGTAAAATGCAAAACGCAATCGCGTAGTGGCAGGCTTCCACGCCTGCATAATATCGGAACTGCGTTGCGATTATATAGGATAAGTAATTCTGAGGGACGAAGTGACGAAGAATCTCTGTTGGTTGATATGCTACTTCGGTAGAGTTTCTTCGCTACGCTCAGAATGACACACAAAATTCGGCAAAAAAATGTAGGGGCGGATGCCCTTCATCCGCCCGATAAAATTATCATATCAATGCGGGACGATGTAGGCATCGTCCCTTACTGTTTATAATTATTAAACCTTTTCGTCAAAATATTCTTTGTTTCCCATACAGTCTTCAATGGCACGCCATCTAAATTGAGATGCGCAAATAACAGTTCCATCATAATCATCTATATCAGATTCAGATAATCCGCCACAATCGCACCAACAAATACAATCATCCTTTAAAATTAAAGTAGCATCAAGAATCTCACAAGTATAGTTTTCATCAACATGGCATAGTTTTAATTTATTTAAGCCTATAAACTCCATTTCTATCATAGAATTATGTTCAAACTGACGTTGTATTACAACCTTTAATATTCTTTTATCGTTTATCGGGTGCATTGATAAATCTTCATTCACATAAGCTCCACTTACATATTTCATTTCTTTAATGCAACTATCGTGAAATCCACTAACTGTTTTAATAAAATCATTTATATCTTCATTATTAACAATTTTATTCCACATAACTATTCCCCACTTATACTGTGTTATATTTTTTCACAAAGGTATTGCATTGCAAGTTTATAGCCGTCGAGGCCTTGTCCTATTATATGGTGTTCGCAAGCCATACCTGCAAATGAGATTTGTCGGAATTGTTCGCGTTTCGTTACATCTGAAATATGGACTTCAACTGCAGGAAGTCCCACGGATTTGAGTGCATCAAGAATTGCGATGCTTGTATGAGTATACGCTGCAGGGTTTATGACAATTCCGTCGAACTGACCGTATGCCTGTTGAATTTCGTCAACGATTGCACCCTCGTGGTTTGATTGGAAACATTCGACCTCGCAATCAAGTTCATTTCCCCATTCTTGGATAAGAGTGAGTAAAACCTGATAATTCTGATTTCCGTATATACCCGGTTCACGAATACCAAGCATATTTATATTTGGTCCGTTGATTACAAGAATTTTCATAACCTTTCAATCTCCTTAATTATGAGTTCCGCTACCTGTTCGGGTGTACCGTTTCCGTCGACTTCTATATCCGCGAATTGTCGGTAAAGTGGCATTCGTTTTTCATAAAGTGGTTTTACACCATAAAGTTGTGAAAGAGGTCTACCTCTTGAGTCCAGTTTATCCGCATCACGGTTGATAAAAACTATTATTCCATTTTGACTTAAAGGCATATAGTTTTCAGGTCGTGTTATGACTCCGCCACCCGTTGCGATTATACGGCCTTTTTCTTTGCCTGCAATATTCGCAGCAAGATTTTCAGCACAACGGAAGAAGTCTTCACCAAATCTTTCGATAATCTGTGGTATAGGCTTATTCTCTGCATTTTCAATCATTTCATCCGTATCAACAAAGTCTTTCCCCAGTTTTTGTGAAAGAATTTTACCGATTGTGGATTTTCCGCAACCTGCCATACCGATTAAGACGATATTTGACATCTGCAGACGAAGAACTTTTTCGATTTTTTCACAAACATTATTATCTATAATAGTATTGAAGAAAATTTCGTGAGCCTTTTTCGCTTGGGCTACAAGCATTGAAAGTCCTGCAACAGCAGAAATCCCCAATTTTTCTGCATCCATAATAAGTCTTGTCTTTAATGGATTATACACCACATCAAGAACACCGCTGAGATTCGGAAATTTGCTCAAATCAACAGGCGAATTCATATTATCAGGATACATTCCGACAGGTGTTGTATTCACAATAATATCTGTATCAGTATGACTATATACATTAGTATAGTTAATTTCACCATTTCGGGAAACCACAAGGACAATTTTTGCACCAAGGTCACGAAGAACAGTCTGAACTGTCAAAGATGCTCCACCACTACCAAGGACAAGTGCTTTTTTGTCCTTTACTGTAATTCCTGACTTTTCAACCATATACTTGAAACCAAAATAGTCAGTATTATCTCCGCAGAGTTTACCGTCACGAACAGTAATTGTATTTACCGCACCGATTTTTTCGGCTTCAGGTGAAATTTCGTCAAGATATGGAATAACTGCTTTTTTATATGGAATTGTAACATTTAGTCCTTTGAAAATTTTTTCGTTCATAAACTTTTCAAGATTTTCGGGTGCTATCTCAAAAAGATGATAATCCTCATTACCAAGTGCTAAATGAATTTGAGGTGAAAAACTATGAGGTAAATGTTCACCTAAAAGTCCGTACATATGAAATCCCCTTATTAAAGAATTGCATCTAACAATGTTATTGCCGTTACTGCTTCGACCACAGAAACTGCACGCTGAACAATACATGGGTCATGTCTGCCCTTAATCTGCAATTTTTCTTCTGTCATATTTTTAAGGCTTATACTGTTCTGCTCTTTAAAAATTGATGGAGTTGGTTTGATTGCAGTTCTGAAAACTATTGGCATACCGTTTGTAATGCCACCGTTTATACCGCCTGAATTGTTTGTTCTTGTTCTGATTTCACCGTCTACAATACAGAATTCATCATTGTTTTCACTACCGTAAAGGTCAGTTGCCGAAAATCCGTTGCCAAATTCGATACCTTTTACAGCAGGAATGCCGAAAATATTTTTTGCAAGTTGGTTTTCAATTCCGTCAAACATAGGCTCACCAAAACCTGCCTTAATGCCTGTTACAGCACACTCGATTACACCACCGACAGAGTCACCGTTTTTCCTTGCTTTTTCAATTTCGGCAATCATAAGCTTGCCTTTTTCATCGTTGATAACAGGAAAATCCTTTTCTGCTGTATTCCATTTACCGATATCTACATAATCAATTTTATCATCATAAACATTTTTAATTTTCTGAATGTGCGACTGAATTTCGATGCCCATTTCACTCAAAATCTGCATACATACTGCACCTGCAAAACAAAGCGGTGCTGTAAGTCTGCCTGAAAAATGGCCACCGCCTGAAACATCATTAAAACCGTTATGCTTAATGTATGCTGAATAGTCAGCGTGAGATGGTCGCGGTGTATCAATTATATTGTTATAATCCGCTGAATGCTGATTTTCATTATATATAACCATACAAAGAGGTGCACCACAAGTAACATTGTTTACAAGTCCTGACAAAATTTCAGGAGTATCACTCTCTTTTCGTTGTGTTGATAAGGAATTTTTACCGGGAGCGCGCCTTGCCATAAAGGAATTTACTTTTTCCATATCAATTTTCTTCCCCACAGGAAGTCCGTCAATCACAACACCTATCGCCTTTGAGTGAGATTGACCGAAAACCGATATTTTAATTTTATTACCTGTCATTGAGGACATTAGCGTTACCTCCCATTTTGTTGAAATCCGCAAAGAAATCAGGATATGATTTCTCCACTGCATTACTGTCTGTTATATTTACATCTTTTTCACAAAGAGTGCTTAAAATTGATGCTGACATTACAATTCTGTGGTCGTTATAGCCTTTAACCATGCCACCAACTAAAGATTTACCACCGTGAATGATTATTCCGTCAGATGTTTCTTCTGCGTCTGCGCCGACTGACGAAAGCATATCCACAACAGACTTTATTCTATCGCTTTCCTTAATGCGAAGACGACCTGCATTGATAATTTTCGTATCACCTTTACAGGCTGTTGCCACAACCGAAATAATCGGCACGGCATCAGGAATATCAGATGCGTCAACTGTTACGCCATTAAGTTCATTCTTCTTAACGGTGATTTTGTTTCCATTGATTTGTACTTGAGCACCCATTGAAGATAAAACTTCAAGAATTTTCTTATCACCCTGTGGTGAGTTTATGTCAAGGTCAGTTACAATTACACCTTTTTCATTTAACGCTCCTGCACAAAGAAAAAATGATGCATTTGACCAATCACCTTCAACCTTTATTTCTTCAGGAGAAACATATTTCTGATTGCCTTTTATTATGTATAAGTTTTCTTTTTCTTCGATTTCAATTCCGAATTGACGAAGAACGGAAAGAGTTATGTTCAAATATGATTTTGACTCAACGGGTGGAATTAACTTCAATTTACTGTCACCGTCAAGTATTGGTAATGCAAATAAAAGCCCTGTAATAAACTGTGAACTGATATTCCCCTGTATTTCATATTCACCTGACTGTAATTGTCCTGTTAAATGCAACGGAAATTTGTTATCCGTACGGAATGTGATACCTTTTTTCTCCATTTCTTCTTTTAATGGTGAAATAGGTCTTTGAGGAAGTCTGCCACTACCATTAATTGTTGTGTCTATACCGAGTGCAGACACAACCGGCATTAAAAATCGTAAAGTTGAACCACTTTCATTACAGTCAATGTCTGCTTTTGTATTAAATGATTTTGGTGTAACAGTTATTATGTCGCCGTCAACAGAAATTTCAGTTCCCATTGATTTAAGGCAATCAATAGTTGCTGCGATATCCTTTGACATCACATTACAGTAAATCTTTGTTTTATTGTGGGAAAGTGCTGCACAAATCAGCACTCTGTGAGCGTGGGATTTTGATGAAATCGCTCTGATTTTGCCACTTATCACAGACGATGTGCATTTTACTGTCATTTAATTCAAACCTTTTTCAATAAAGTTCTGTAATTCCTCAACAGGAAGTTTCACAATTTTGCAAAGTCCCAACTTATCGGGAACGATTATTGATATAGTGTCAAAACTTCTCTTTTTGTCCTTGAGAGATGCTTTGTAAAGTTCTTCTGCTGAAAAGTCACAAGTTGTCGGTAAGTTATTCTTTTTAAGTATCGGAAGAAGCACATCTGAAAAATCTTCTTCGCTCACACCCGTTTCATAAGCACCTTTTGTTGCGATTGCCATACCGATTGCAACCGCATTTCCGTGAGAGATTGAAAGATTACTACATTTTTCAATAGCATGACCAATTGTATGTCCAAAATTGAGAAGCTTTCTTTCGCCATTTTCAAATTCGTCACGATTAACAACATCTCTTTTAATCTCGACACAACGCTTGATTACACATTCAATGTTATCTCTTATAGAATTTTTCTGTAAGAACTCTAAAAAATCCTTATCGCAAATCATACCATATTTAATGATTTCGGCACAACCCTCGTTAAATGTTTCTTCCGGTAAAGTATTCAATGTTTCACAATCAGCAAAAACTCCGATTGGCTGATAAAAAGCACCACAAAGATTTTTGCCTGACTTTAAGTTAATAGCCGTTTTGCCACCCACAGATGAGTCAACCATAGCGAGAACAGTTGTGGGAATCTGTACAAAATCAACCCCACGAAGATATGTACTTGCCACAAAGCCTGTAAGGTCACCTGTTACACCGCCGCCAAGGGCAACTAAAAGGTCGGTTCTTGTAATGCTGTTTTCTGCACAGAAATTTAGAATCTTTTCATAATTTTCAAATGATTTCGATTCCTCACCATGTGGAAAAACATATTCGCACACCGAATATCCGCAATTAGTAAGACTCTCTTTTACCTTTTCACCGTAAAGAGCGAAAACTGTATCGTCAGAAACCAAAACAACTCTGCAAACATTTTTTATTTCACGAAGTTTTTCACCGATTGATGAAAGAAAACCTGTACCGATGTTTACTGTATATTCTTTTGATGCTGAAACCTTTACTGTTTCCATAATATCACCTACCATTTGTCAAATGTAAACGGGACGATGTGGGCATCGTCCCCTACAAATTATTTTAACAATTCGTTAACCCTGCTCTCATATGCTTGTTTTTCAAATTCAAGAGTTACACTTACATAATTTTCGTCTGCAAGTTTAATAAGGTAATCTGTGAATTGTGGGTTAAGTGGCAGAATTGGTCCTGTGTGATAAGTTGCAAATAGGTTGTTATCGTGAACACCCTCGATTTTACAATCAGGATTCATTCCTGCAACTTTTTTCATACTTAAAAACGGCTTTGGATTTTCACCGTAAGAATGACTGAGAAGATTTTTAAATCCCACAATCTGCATACCGTCAAATTCGCCGACACTACAATCATTGTAACGAAGTTTTGAAAACTGCTTTGCGTAATATGGATAGAATCCAAGACATTCAGTTTTTTCACCCTTGTCATTTTCGATATATTCACCAAAAAGCTCAAAAGCATTACCTGTTGCAAGAATAATTCCGCCATTGTCAATTCTTTTTTTAATTGCATCTTTATAATTTTTAAGTTGTTCAATCTCTACGAGCTGATGCTTTTCCTGACAAGGAGAAATAAGAAGAAAATCAACCTTATTATTCACAAATGCAGGTTCATCAAAAAGAGCTGTTTCAATAATCTCAACATCATATCCTGCAAGAGTGAGTTTCTTTTTAAGATATTCTGCATTTCCTCTGTCACCATAAAGGTTGTTGTATTCGGGATAAAGAACTTCGATTACTATCTTTGCCATAATTATTTATCCCCTTTCTGTGCTAATGCACTTTTAATTTTTTCAACAACACTTGTTGCGTAAAGTTCAAAATACACCACGATACTTCTACCCACAATACTTTTTTTGCTGATTTTGTTTGCAAGTTCATCATAATTATCAAAGAGTACAAGTTTACTGATATCAATTCCTTTGATTTCAAGGCATTGTGCCACATCATAGCAACGACTACCACCAACATAAATTGTTGCAACATTTTCGCTGTTGAGTGGTGTAAAATCAGTATCATAAATCCAGGAAATATCCTCGTGACCATGAACCTTGTCATTTGAGTCTGTAATAAGAAGCACAACATCTTTTTCTGTATCTGTGCTGTCAAGGTATTTAAGACTCTGTGAACAAGAAATAGGATTCTGATTTTTTGAAAGCATTGAAACAACTTCAACACCATTATACTTCTTTTCCTGAAAACGGCCTGTCTTTGATGACAAGTCCTCAATACTGTCTGCAATTTTTTCAACATCAATTCCCATAAGACGGCAAACAGCACAAGCACCCGTAATGTTAAACACATTGAAGAAATTGCCTTTCTGGAATGGAAGAACTACACTTTCACCTCTGTCACCGTTGAACACAAAAGTACCATTCAGGAAGTCAACATCACTTGCATAGAATTTACTTTCAGGCATAGAAAAACCACAATGTGAACACTTCGGCACACCGATATGGTTGTAATGAAAATATTCATAATCGAGTTTATGATTACACTTTGGACAAGCAATAAGGTCACAGACTGTATCTGTGCAAACATCTGTACTTCTTTCAGTTTTATTTACTGAATAGAAAACTCTGTCACAAACGCCTTCACCTAAAAGACCTGAGATTCCGTCATTACCATTAAGCACGAGAGTTGTTTTCGCACTTAAATAGTCGTTAATCTTATCGAAAATAAAGCCACTATGTCCGTTTCGCATAATGGAATCACGGAAAAGATTTGTACAAAGAATGTAGTCAGGAGTAAATTCGGTATAGATGTACTGTGATGAACGCTCGTCAACCTCAAGGACAGCAACATCAGCAGTAACCTTGCCACCCAATGTACATTGTGTCACAAGGGCTGAAACCAATCCCGGTGCCATATTTGAACCTTTTGAATTGTTAACAACTGTTTTTCCGCTGTTACGGATAATGTGTGTAAGCAGGTTTGAAGTACCTGTTTTTCCGTTTGTGCCTGTTACACAGATTGTTGTTCTTGGCATTATAAAGCGTGACAATGCATCGGGACAAATTTTGAGCATAATAATACCCGGTGTATTGGTACCTCTTTTAAAAATCTTATCAAGTAAAAATGCTGAAACTTTGCCCACAATCACAGCAATTAAAAATCTTAATTTACCCATTTTTTCAAAGTCCTTCTCTGTTTAAATTTCTATTGAATATTATAGGATTTGCAATAATCAAAGTCAATATTAAAGTGAAAAAAGCAAAACGCAAAATATAGAAAACACCCTTACAAATCATAATTTGTCGGGGAGATAGAAACCATTCCGCTCCCTCCGTGAGGGAGCTGTCGAACGAAGTGAGACTGAGGGAGTTACTCCCTATGTCACTCGCTATGCTCGTGACAGCCCCCTCGGAGATGGGGCGTAATGGTGTTCACTTATCCCTACCTCCAACTTATTATATAAATAAATCGGCAGGGTCAAGACCAGACCCTGCCCTACCATTAGATATTAAATTATAATTGATACAACCCTGATTTTTTCATAGCCTTGTTGAGAGTGCGTTGTGCAAATCTTGATGCTTTTTCTGCACCGTTCTTTGCACACTCATTAAGGTATGCTTTATCATTTACAAGACGATTAAACTCTGTCTTAAATGGACGGAGTTCTTCAACAACCGCTTCTGCAACTGCAGATTTAAAGTCGCCATAGCCTTTACCGTCAAAGTCCTTTTCAATCTGTTCATAAGAAAGACCTGTACAACAAGAATAGATACCCATAAGGTTGTTGATACCCTCTTTACCGTCAGCATAACGAACCTTTGCTTCACTATCTGTAACTGCACTCTTGATTTTCTTCACAATCACATTGTCGTCATCAAGCATTGAGATATAGCTCTTTGGATTTGGGTCAGATTTACTCATTTTTGCAAATGGGTCCTGAAGTGACATAACACGAGCCCCAACTTTGCCGATAAATGGTTCAGGCATTGTGAATGTGTTACCGTAAACTGTGTTGAATCTGTCAGCAATATCACGCGCAATTTCAAGATGCTGTTTCTGGTCAGCACCAATCGGCACATAATCAGCCTGATAAAGAAGAATATCGGCAGCCATAAGAATAGGATATGTGAAAAGACCAACATTTACATTTTCAGGGTGTTTTTCACTCTTATCCTTGAACTGTGTCATTCGTGCTGCTTCACCAAACTGTGTACAACAGTTAAGCAACCATGCAAGCTGAGCGTGCTGTGGAACGTGGCTCTGGATAAACACAACACTTTCCTGCGGGTCAAGGCCTAATGCTAAAAGAATTGCGTAAAGTTCCATTGTATTCTTGCGAAGTGTTGCAGGTTCAGGACGAACTGTAAGAGAATGCAAGTCAGCAACTGCATAAAGACAGTTGTAATCGTCCTTCATATTTTTCCAGTTTTTAAGTGCACCAAGGTAGTTACCGAGAGTTGGTGTACCTGTTGGCTGAATCGCACTTAAAACTATCTTTTTCTTTTCTACGGTGTTTTCCATTTGTATCACCTTTGCTTAAAATTTTGTATCCTATATATTAAACTATTTTTTTGATATTTTGTCAATGAGAAAATAAAACGGGACGATGTGGGCATCGTCCCCTACTATGTTTTTGTGTAATTTTAATAATAACGATAAAGTGCAACAACTTTACCAAGAATAATAACTTCGTTTGTGATAATTGGTTCATAAGCGTCATTTTCGGGTTGAAGACGGAAATGACCGTTTTCCTTATAAAATCTCTTAACAGTTGCCTCATCCTCAATCATAGCAACAACGATTTCACCATTTGACGCATAAGGCGTTTTTTCGCAGATGACAATATCACCGTCAAGGATACCTGCCCAAAGCATACTTTCACCTCGCACTTTAAGTGCAAAAAGTGATTTATCACGAGAAACTCTGCCATTATAAGCAATATATCCCTCAATCTGTTCAACCGCAAGAATAGGCATACCTGCAGTAACAGTACCCAAAAGTGGAACACTTGTCACATTTTCAGCCTGACCAAGGACACGGATTGAACGCTTAAGCATTGGGTCACGCTCAATATACCCTGCCTCCTCAAGAGCATCGAGGTTTGCCTGAACAGAAGATGTTGAACGAAGTCCCACAGCAGAGCCGATTTCACGAACTGACGGCGGAACACCACATTGAGAGCGTTCACACAGGAATTCATATATTTTCTGTTGTGTATCATTAATAGGACGCATAAAAATTACTCCTTATCTGATTTTTATGAAAATTTGCATACTTTTTTATATATTCTAACATATATTTTTCAAAAAGTAAACATTTGTTCGATATTTTCTTAAAAAATTTTTATTTTTCTCAAATTAATAATTAATTATCTGTTTTTTAAAAGAATGTTCACTGTTTTGTCATATTTATGGTTTATTATTTAACTGTACTCAACAAGAGTACACATACCCCATCCTCAAACAACCCCTCAGGGCATTATGCCCGGAAAACGGACGGAACCGCAACCGTCCGTTTTCTTTTTGCTGTTTTATCGTTCTGACAACATGTCATTCTGAACGAAGTGAAGAATCTCTACTAAAGTGAAATATTAACCGACTGAGATTCTTCGTCACTTCGTTCCTCAGAATGACAAAGCAGGCGTGGAAAACCCCTCAGTCTCGCATACGCTCGACAGCTCCCCTTTCAGGGGAGCCAAGTGCCACTACGCATTTGCTTTATTTATTTGTTTGTATAAATTTTACACCTTTGTCAAAAATATTGACAGAGGTGTTTTAATTGAAAAAAATCAAGGTTAATGAAAAATTTAAAAGAACTCTTTATTCTGTAACTGCTCTTACTCTTTGTCTTGTGGCACTTTTTTCGTTCTGGCTTGCCAACAGAAATAATGACGATTTTATTCCTGAAAATCCTGACACAGTTTCTCAAAAAGAAATTACTACTGAAAAGGATGTTCAGGCAAACACACCCGTCCAGAATGTTCCCGATGACAGGTACGAAGAAATCACAACAGAAGCGCCTATAACAGTATCTGTCGAATTTGTATTCCCTTTAAACGGTTCGGTTTCCAAAGCATTTTCCCGTGATGAGCTTGTGAAAAATGTCACAACAGGTGATTGGCGAATTCACAAAGGTATTGACATTAAAGGTGCATCAGGTGACAGAGTCAATTCAGTTTATAACGGTACTGTTACAGAAATAGTTGACAGTGCTTTATGGGGTACGGTGGTAACAGTTGACCACGAAAACGGATTTGTTGCAAAATACTGTGGACTTCGGAAAGACAGCACTGTAAAACCCGGTGACGAAATCAAAGCAGGTGACAAAATCGGTCTTTTAGATGAAATTCCACTTGAAAAGGATGACGGTATTCATCTGCATTTTGAACTTTACAAGGACGGAAAAACAATTTCGCCGTCAGAATATCTTGGTAAAAAAGTTGATATATCATAAGAAATATGGTAGACTTTTATCGGTGATAAGATGAAAGTCTACTTTTTTGATATTCGTGAACAAGGTGAAGTTGATAAAACAAACCTGCCACAAAGCGTGCTTTCTCATTGTAAAAAGAAAGAGAGTTTTTTAGCAGCTGAAGCGCTTATCCGTATGGGTGCTAAAAATCTTCACTATAACGAAAAGAAAAAGCCTTTGGCAGATAACTGTTATGTAAGTATTTCCCATTGTGAACATATGGTGGCTGTTTGTACAAGTGAAAAGCCCATTGGCATTGATATTGAAAAAATCAACACACAGAGAGATTTGGACAAAATAGCAAACCGTTTTTATCACGGAAATGAATTAGAATATTTCAAGGAAAATCATACTGCAGATGCTTTTTTTGAAATATGGACAAAAAAAGAAGCCTACTCCAAAATTGGTGGAGAAGGCGTTGGTGAAATTTATAAAGGTTTTGACGTATTAAGCCTTGAAGATTACACCTTTGAAACAAAGAAAATCAATGATTATATACTTTCAGTTTGTGAAATGAAATAGCAAAAGGACATCCGAAGATGTCCTTTATTTTTTAGTATTTAAAATTTGAATATTTAAGTACGGTTTCTACTTCACCATCACCAACAACACTAATCGTCATATCAAGATTTAATTTTGCGTACATGGTATAAGTGATTGTAAACTCAGCAGGATTACCCTTTGAATCAAGGTCAACTACCATCCTCACATTGTTATATGTTGTTTGAAGGTCGTTAACAGAAACGAGTGTACCAACTGCTTTATCAAGTTCACTTACAACTTCTTCTTTTGTAATAAAGTCATTTGAGATGTGATTAAATGCAGTATTACCACCCTTTGATGGATTTGCACTATCATTGAGAAGTACAGTAATCTGTGTATTTGTACGAGTAAAAGACTTGATATCTTTTTCAGTAAGCTTCATCGGAATAATTGCACATTTACCTGCATCCTTTTGTGTACCGCTTACATTACCAACACCGAGGAAACCGCCGATAACAGAATTAAGGTTTGCATTTTTGTCAATACCTGCAATAATGCTATTAAGAACATCTGTTGTATTACCAACGTTTATATCTTTTGTGAATTTACAGGTTCTTGTCCAGTTGTAAGTTCCCTTTGCTGCTTTTGCTGTTTCTGCGTTAAAGAGTTTCACAACATCTGCTTTTGAAGAAACAGACGGTGCATTCTCTAATCCAGCTACCATCTGAAGAATCATACGGGCATCTGATGCTTTGAGTTCACCATCAACAATTAATTCAGCGTTATCTTTGTTTTTAAGGAATGACTCATCCTTAAGACCTGCAACAACCTGAAGAATCATACGCGCATCGGTTGCCGCAACTTTTCCGTCTTCGTTAACGTCACCGGGCATTGTTACAGCAGCAATAGCCACACATGAAAGTGAAAGAACAATAATAACTAATGATAAAACGATTGATAAAACTTTTTTCATAGAATACACCTACTTTCTTTATGATAAGAAAATTATACCATATAAATGTTTGTAATTCAACCATACAATTAAACAAAGATTTTTACATATTATTGTAAATTTAGACAAGAAAATTATCCCTGCTGATTTAATGTGTCATTCTGAGCAAAGCGAAGAATCTCTCCCAAAGGGAACAGAAATAACAACAGAGATTCTTCGTCACCTCCGTTCCTCAGAATGACAATTATTCCAATAAATTGGAGTTTGTCAAACACATTTCGTAGGGGCTGGCGTCCTCGACAGCCCTAAACAAGCAAATAGATAAACCAACAACGGGTCGTCGAGGACGCCGACCCCTACAAATTCTATCCCGACAAATTGTGATTTGTATATTGAAATAACAATGGTAGGGTCAACGCCCTGCCTTGATATAATCAATTACTGCTTGTGGTGAACATTCGGGAATATCAATTTCAACTGATGCTTCCACCATATTTTCAAGATAATGTGCATCGGAATTACGAAAATGCTTCATTTCTTTTAAAAGTTCGTGCTTTTCCTCGTATTGCGGAATATATGCCTTATGGGTAAATTCTGCAGCAGTAAAGTTCATTTCAGGATACATAAAACCAAGAACTGACAATACGGAGTATGATGCACGGTCAAGGTGTGCAGGGAAAACAACACCGTCAAATCGGCTAACTTCTCTCACAACATCATCGATACTTATTCCCGATGCAGTTGTTAAAAGGATTTCTTCTTTCCCTAAAATTTTATCAGTATGGTCCATTATGTACTGATTACCGAAAATGCTTTCATCGTTCATAACAGGTGGCATTGTGGTTTTAACATACTCCGAAAACTCCAATGCCTTCTCGAGTGTAGGGAATAGACAAACAGTATGAATTTCTTCTGACGTGCAAAGTTCCATTCCCGGCACAACTGTAATTCCCGCCTCCTCACCTGCTTTAATAGCTGCAGGACAATTAAGGCAGGAGTTGTGGTCGGTAAGTGCGATAATATCATATCCCATGATTTTTGCCATATTCACAAGGTTATACGGTGTCATATCGTTATCGCCACAAGGGGACAAGCACGAATGCAGGTGAAAATCATACTTTAACTTCATAATAATTCACCGAGTTTGTTTGCAAGTGTATAGGCACTTTCTTCTGATGAGAGAACACAGATATCCTGCAATTCTGCTCTTTCCTGTGCATCCTTATCGAGTGTAGCATTTTCACAAAGCACGATACAAGCACAATCCGCAAGAAAAGCCACAGCAATTGCATTCACATTTCCCATAACGGTAAACCAACAATCACCACTCTGTGCTCTGCCCATTACCCAGCTTAACAAATCGCCACAGTATCCGCCTTTGATTTCACGGTCTGCGTCACCTTCGACTAAAATTTTAAGATTTAATTTTTCACTAATTTCTTTTACTGTCATCGTTACTCTTCCTTATTTGATTTTGAACGGAATGGTTTAGGAATAAAGTTTTCTGCACCTTCACGATTTTTCATATTGAAAATGCAGTCATTTATATCTGCTTTGCCAATTATAACATCTTCTGCAAAGCAACTGCATGACGGTGAACCGCACATACCACAGTCAAGTCCCGGCAATTCACTTTCAAGTGCCTTGATTTCGCTCATTTTTTGCATTGCCTCGAAAACATTATCAGCCAGTTTCCAAGGTGCTGCTTCAAGTGGCTTTTCCCAATACATTTCCTTGGGAATTGACTCGTATTCAAGATGATTACAGGACACAGGCATATATTTGCGAAGTCTTTGAAGTCTTGCCTTTGCCACGAATGGGTTTTCAACGGTCAAAGGTCCGCCTACACAACCACCTGAACAAGCATTGAGTTCAATAAATTCAAGGTCGTTGAGTTTTTCGTCTTCTAATTCCTCAAGCACCTTAATAACATTTTCAATGCCGTCAGCCGCTAAATATCTGTCCTTTAAAAGTGCTGCTGATTCACCACCTGACGATGCCCAGCCAACACCGATAATGCCTGAATCACTTAAAGATTCAAGCTCGATTATCTTATCCATCTGCTGTACGAGTATTGGATAAATATCCTTAATTGCAAGGACACCGTTAATATTTGATTTACCATTACAAATCGGCTGTTTGATTGACGAAATCTTTGCTGTACAAGGAGTTATGAAGAAAACACCGATATCTTCGTCAGAAAGTCCTGTTTCTTCACGAGCTTTAATCCGAGCAAGTCGTGCAGCCTCCTCCATTGGGGCATTCAAATCAAGAACATTTTCTATAAGATTAGGAAAACGAACTCTGATAAGTCGCACAACAGCAGGACACGCAGAGGAAATCAATGGTTTTTTCGTCTTTTTCATTGAGAGAATAAGTCGAGTTGCCTCGCTGACAAGCTCAGCTCCCTTTGAAACCTCAAAAACATCGTCAAAGCCAAGTCTTTTAAGCCCTGTCAACACATAATCTGTGTCATCAAGGTTATTGAATTGACCATAAAGTGACGGTGCAGGAACAGCTATTCTGTATTTATAGTCAAGTATTTCATTTAATGAATATTTTTCAGCATACTTTGCGTGATGAGGGCAAATTCTTATGCATTCGCCACAGTCAATGCAACGCTCTGAAATAATATATGCTTTTCCGTGTCGAACTCTGATAGCATTTGTAGGACAACGCTTAAGGCAACTTACACAGCCTTTACATTTATCCTCGTCAAGTCGAACGGAATGGAAATATGTTTCGTTCATTTTTTATTACTCCAGTCATTTTGAAGTATTTGATGTCACGCGTAGGGACAATCCGCTCCCTCGTTGAGGGAGCTGTCTGCAAAGCAGACTGAGGGAGTACTCCCCCAGTCACTCGCAATGCTCATGACAGCCCCCTCTGAGATGGGGCGGAACTTGTCTGTCCGCATCAACTTAAATAGAAATCCGCTCACGGCGGGGTCAAGACCCCGCTCTACCGTATGTAAACTATGCTGTATATACTTTCAGGTACATTGTTGTACCAACACCGACGGTTGAATCAATTTTCATTTCGTCGGTATATTTTTTTATGTTGGGAAGTCCCATACCTGCACCAAATCCCAATGAACGCACATTATCGGGTGCAGTTGAATAGCCTTCTTTCATAGCAAGAGCAACATCAGGAATACCCGGTCCCTCATCAGTAAGCACCATGCTGATACATTCAGGTGAAATTTCAACATCAATTTCACCGCCACCTGCATGGATTACAAGGTTGATTTCCGCCTCATAGAGAGCGATTACAACCTTTCTTACTATTTCAGGGTTAAAACCTAAATCTTTAAGGGTTTTCTTAACTGAGCCTGAAGCCTCTCCTGCACGTGTGAAATCATCACCCGGAACCGTAAAGTGAAGCTTGAAATTGCTCATTTCATTGCGCCTCCTCGAAGACCCTTTTCATAAAGCATACCACAGGATGCGAACATTGGCTGTTTTGTGGTCATAAGAACAATATCTCTGTCCTTTGCTAAATCGACAATTCCCTGGTCAGGCTGTTTGCCACGAACAAAAACGATACACTGCATATCCATCATTTCTGCTGTTCTTACAACCTGCGGATTAACAAGTCCTGACAAAAGTACTGCTTGTTCCTTAACATAAGCGAGAACATCGCTCATCATATCACTACCGCACGCTGTATAAACATCACGGTCCATAAATTCCTCGCCACAAATTACCTCTGCATCAAGGATTTCTTTAATTTCATATACTTTCATAATATTTTCCTCCTCACATCTGTCGGATGATACATTATTATACACCAAAATACAAGTTATTACAATGAGCCACTTTACCGAATTATATTCATTATATTTGTGAAAAAGGACATATAAAATGCAGAATTATGCAAAAAAATTAATAATAAATTGGAGTTTGTCGGAGTAAGTGCAAAATGCAAAACGCAAAGTGCAAAATGTCGGAACTGCGTTGCAGTTTTATCCCCCCTTCCGTCACTCGCTTTGCTCGTCCCACCTTCCCCTCGTAGGGGGAAGGCTATCTTAGGCTCCACCCTTGAGGGGGAGCTGGCAAATGCAAAGCATTTGACTGAGGGGAGTATTCAAAATCATCCCGACAAATTATAATTTACTAGTCAATTTTGTAATTACGCATTACGAATTAAGAATTCCGCATTAAAAAACGGTACCACCTTTCGGTGATACCGTTGAATCAATTATTCAGTTAAAAATTAGCCGATTGTGTATGTAATGCTGTTTGTAGCCTTACCCTTACCGTTGATACCAACACCTAATGCCTTAAGGCTGAGGTTTGCTGAGAATGTGTAAGAAATATTAAGAGTCTTGAGAGCATCACCGTCTACAGTTGCTGTAATAGTGATTGATGTGTACTTAACATCTGTGCTGTTAACCTTAATCAAGCTACCTGCTGTTTCTGCAAGACCGTCAACAACTTCCTGATGTGTGAAGAAGTCGTTTGTTGCACGGCTGAGAGCATTCTTGCCATCCTTCTGAGGATTTGAACAATCATTGATTACAACTGTGTATTTGTTACCGTTTGCTGTTGCACTCTTAACATCGGCTGCTGTAAGAGCCATAGTCTTAAGAGCATACTGTTCATTCATGCCTTCAGGAATCTTTCCACCCTTAACTTCACCGTCTCTGTTACCGATTCCGAGGAAACCACCAACAACTGAGTCAAGAGAAGCATTTTTATCAATCATATTGATAACCTTATTAAGTGTACCTGTTGCATTACCAACATCGATTGCACCGTCAGGTGTGTAAGCGCTTACACGAGCGAACTTGTAGTTTTTCTTTGTTGCAGCTGCTGTCCACTTGTTGAGCATTTCGTGAGCATTAGCCTTTGAGAAACCTGCAGGAGCATTGTCACCGGCAGGAGCATCTGTTGTTGCATCGTCGCCTGCAGGAGCATCTGCTGTATCATCAGCAGGAACATCACCTGTATCGTCAGCAGGAGCATCTGCTGTATCGTCTGACGGAACATTTGTATCATCAGCAGGAGCGTTAACATCACCTGATGGTGCGTTGCCGTCTACTACTACGTTATTGCCTGCTGCTTCAAGAGCCTTGTCAGCTGTTGTCTTACCAACGAAAACAACGCCAACTGTAAGTACAAGTGCAAGAAGAACTGCTACGAACTTAATGAAGCCCTGTGAATTTTTTTCTTTTTTCATTGCTTTAACTTCTGCCTGTTCAGGAGTTAAAGGTGCTTTTGTTTTAGCCATAATTAAAAATCTCCTTTCAATTTCCGTCGATTAGAAAGTATATGAACATTCCATCTTGCCTGCGCCTGTACCTGTGATACCCATACCCAAAGCCTTGAGCTTAAGAGCATTAACTGTCATTGAGTAAGAAATCTTAACACTCTTGAGAGCATTGTTTTCTACAACTGCAGTAACAAGAATTGATGTGTAATCAACATCAAGTGAGTTAATTGTAACAAGATTGCCGAGTGAACCAAGTGCATCTGCAACACCTTCAGAAACTTCAGATGCTGTGATGAAGTCATTTGTTACATGGTGAAGAGCATTTTTGCCATCCTTCAACGGAGTTTTACAAGCATTGAGCTGAATAGTGATTGTGTTGCCTGAAACTCTCATATCCTTAACATCAGCCTCTGTAAGTGTGAAGCCCTTGAAAAGGAACTTATCCTTATTCATTTTGCCTTCTGCAGGAAGCTTGCCGTTTGTAACCTGACCGTCCCATGCAGGGTCACTTTCCTTACCTGAAATTGAAAGGAATCCACCTACAACTGAATCGAGAGTTGCATTCTTATCAACCATCTGGATAACCTTATTGAGTGTACCTGTTGCATTACCAACATCAAGTTCTTTTGTGAACCAAGATTTTCTTGTCCATTTGTAGCTACCCTTTGCAGCCTTTGCTGTTACATCATTGAGAAGCTTGAGTGCTTCTGCATTTGACATTCCGGTGCTTTCGCCTGATGCTTCTTCATCACCTGCAGGAGCATCTGGTGTTTCGTCGCCGGCAGGAACATCTGTATTTTCGTCGCCACCAAGAAGATTTTCATCATCTGTAGCCGGAGCATCAACGCTACCTGAATTGTCTGTGTTTGTTGAACCGCCATTGTTTGCAGCACCACCAGCAACAACTGTACCACCAAGTGAAGGTGCTACGAATGCGATTGTTACGAGTGACCATGCAACTACGATTGCAAGGAATACTGCCAATGCTTTTGTAAATGTTCCAAAGAAAAGTTTGCAGTTAGCTGACTTCTTTTCAGCTTTTGCCTGCATTTCTTCGGGTGTGTAATTTTTTTTAGCCATAATTAGGGCTCCCCTTTCAATATTATACATATTAAATTTACAACAAAATCATTAAATTGTCAACAATTTTATTACTTTTTTATAATCTTTTTATAAATGCTGCTTACAGGAAGACCAACAACATTGAAATAATCTCCCTCAATACCCCTTATAAACTTTGATGCAAGACCTTGTATTCCATAAGCTCCTGCTTTGTCATATGGTTCATTTGTGTTTATATAATCATAAATTTCTTTATCGGATAAAGGATAAAATTCAACCTTTGTTTCTTCGGCAAAGGTAAGGGAAATGCCGTCACCTATTGCACAGACACCAGTAAAAACAGAGTGAACTCTGCCTGAAAGACACTTAATCATATTAAAAGCATCATCCCTGTCCTTTGGTTTGCCTAAAATATTACCATCAAGGACAACTACCGTATCTGCACCAAGTATTACTTCGTCTTTTTCTCGTGGTACAGCCATTGCTTTTCTCGCAGCAAGGAATACAACAGCATCTTCGGGTTTTGTGCCATCGGGAATTGTTTCGTCAGCATCAGCAACGCGTACTGTGAAATCAATCCCTGCATTTTTAAGGATTTCACTTCTTCTTGGTGATTTTGATGCAAGAACTAATTTCATATTTTTCCCTCTTGTTTCATAATGTGAATTTTAAGAACCATTGTCTGTGTTTCGCTGTCACGAATTTCACCGTTCATTACCATTTCAACTGCCTTTTCGAGTGAAATTTTATAAACCTCTAAAAATTCATCTTCATCGGGATTTTGTTCGCCAAATTGGAGGTCTGTTGCAAGATACATATGAATAATTTCACCGCAATATCCCGGTGTTGGATAAAGTTTTCCCAAATCAACATATTTTTTTGCAACTGCACCTGTTTCTTCCTTTAATTCACGCTTGCCTGCCTCAAAGGGGTCTTCGCCTTTTTCAAGTTTTCCTGCAGGCAATTCAGTTACGATTTCCATATAAGGATAACGGAACTGCTTTACAAAATAGAGATTATATTCGTTGTCAAGCGGTGCAACACAAACACCGCCATTATGCTCAACGATTTCTCTTTTGGCTGTTGTGCCATTCGGAAGAAGAGCGTCATCAACACGAAGATTAACAATTTTACCCTTGAATTTGTAATCAAAACCTATTTGTTTTTCTGTTAAGTCCATAATTCACACTCCGTATTTTTTAACTAATTCTTTATAATGTCTGCCTTTTTCCTCAAAGTTTTTATACTCGTTATAGCTTGATGCAGCAGGAGAAAGGATACAAACACCATCTTTTTTAGTGTTTTCGTAAGCAGATTTTACTGCTTCTTCAAGATTTTCTGCTTTGATAAGAGTTTTGCTTGTACCGTTTGCAAGCATCATATCAATAATCTTATGTCCTGTCGACTTTGTGCCGATAATCACACTTAAATTGCTATTTTCAAGGTCAACTGCAAAATCTGTATAATCAATTCCTCTGTCCTTACCACCGATTATAAGAGTATCAGCCTTAATTGCATTGACAGCACACATAACTGCATGAGGAATTGTAGCAATACAATCGTTATAAAATGTTATACCATTATATGTACCGATATTCTCCATTCTGTGTTCAATGCCTTCGTAATCATCAATGGCACTCTTTGCTTGTTCTGCTGTTACACCGAATTGCGACGCAGCAGTATAAGCATAAAGCACATCATGACGGTTATGTTCGCCTGCAAGGTGAGTGTTTTCAATTTCAAAAGGAAGAAAATCGTCTTTTTTTACTGCAATCGTATTTGATTTTACTGTATCCAAATCGAGATACGGTGCTAATCCCTGTGTACCGTTATATATAAATGTATTATTTTCACTCTGATGTCTTACGATATTAAGTTTGGAATTTACATACCCTGTCATTCCGCCCTTATAATGTTCAAGGTGTTCTTCATATATATTTGTTAGAATTGAAACATCAGGTGAACTGCGAGTAAATTCAAGTTGATGTGAAGAAAGTTCAATAACTGCGATTTTTTCCTCTGTCATTTCTTCAATATAGTCAAAAACAGGAAGTCCCATATTGCCCATTAATTCACAATCAACACCACCCGCACAGAGCATCTTATATGTAAGTGTTGATGTTGTGGTCTTACCCTTTGAGCCTGTCACACCGATTTTCCTACAAGGTGCATACTTCATAAACAAATCTGTCTGACAAGTCACATAAGTATTTTCGGGAATATCCACATTCACAAATGAAATTCCCGGACTTTTCATTACGACATCAAATTTGCCGATATGTGAAAGGTAATTCTCACCACAGAAATACTGTACATTTCCGTCGTCGATTTTCTGCTCTTTACCGTCACCGATAGCGAGCATTTTTTCAGGCAAATACTTTCTTATATAATTGTATGTGCTTTTACCCTCTCGGCCAAAGCCGAGAATCAGCACACTTTTATCTTTTAAAAATTCAATAATTGGTGGAAACAATTAAAACATCTCCTTTTTGTCGCATACAATTTTATTATACATTCACTCCTTTGAAAAATCAACAGAAAAAGGGGTTATTTAATGCAGAATGAAAAATTCAGAATGCAGAATTATTTATAAAAAACAACTTACCGATAAATTGGAGTTTGTAAGGATAATTAATATAGAACATAACACTATGTAGGGGCGATTCACGAATCGCCCGAATAAAGTTACATGCACGCTTTGGAACGGTCGCTTCGTGAAGCGACCCTGCAAGGATTCTGTTTCTATATTAAATTTCCTAACTCCCCGACAAATTATGCTTTGATATAATGTTTTTACCAAAATAAAATATATTAAAAAACTTATTAAAACATAGTTGCATTGTTTGGGCAATTATGCTATAATTCTTTTAATGTGTTGGAAAATTCTATATATTTTTCACATAATACGACTGTTTTGCAGTCACTAATATCGCATACTAATGGAAAGGTAGGGAAGGCTTATGAAGGCTTACACCTCAAACAACATCAGAAATATTGCTGTGCTTGGTCACGGCGGAAAAGGAAAAACTACTCTTTGTGAAGCAATGCTCTATTTAGCAGGTGCTACTGACAGACTCGGTAAAGTAGCTGACGGAAACACAGTTCTTGACTTCGACGCAGAAGAAAAGAGAAAGAAATCTTCAGTTTCTTCAGCTATGGCTGCTATCGAGTGGGATAACACAAAGTTAAATATTATTGACGCTCCCGGTCTTTTCGACTTTGAAAACGGCTCTGCAGAAGCAGTTCGTGCAGCAGAAGCAGTTCTTATCGTTACAAGTGCAGGTTCAGGCGTTGACGTTGGTACTGAAAAAGCATTCAAGGCTGCTGAAAAGAGAGGTCTTGCAAAATTCTTTGCTATTACAAAGACTGACTCTGACCACAGAAGTTTCTACAAGACTTTTGAAGCACTCAAAGAAGTTTACGGTAACAAACTCTGCCCTACAATCATTCCTTATATGGAAGGAAACATTACTAAATCATATGTTAACCTTATGACAGGTATGGCTTATGAATATGACGAAAACGGTAAAGCAACTAAAGTTCCAATGCCAAGTGACCCTGTTATCGAAGAAATGACAGCAGCATTTATGGAAGCTGTTGCTACAACTGACGATGAACTTATGGAAAAATTCTTTGAGGGTGAAACATTTACTCCTGACGAAATCCTTAAGGGGCTTTGCACAGGTATTTTCGACGGTTCAATCTATCCTGTATATGCTGTTGCAGGCCTTACTTGCGCAGGTGTTGACCAGCTTCTTTATAACCTTGCTTGGTCTGTTCCGGGTGCTTACGGTTATGCCGGTGAAACAGCAAAGAATGAAGCAGGTGAAGATGTTGTTCTTCCTTGTGACATCAACGGACCTCTTGCTGCAATTTGCTTTAAGACTGTTGCTGACCCATTCGTTGGTAAGATGTCATTCTTTAAGGTTGTTTCAGGTAAACTTGCTCCTGATACTCAGGCTTATAATGTTCGCACAGGCGAAACAGAAAAGATGGGTAAAATCGTTACTGTTAAGGGTGGCAAACAGGAAGATGCAAAAGAAATCATCGCAGGCGACATCGGTGTTGTTACAAAGCTTGCAGGCGTTAAGACCGGTGACACACTCTGTGATGCTAAAAACATCGTAATCCTTGACGGCGTTGACGCTCCGAAGGCTTGCCTTTCAATGGCAGTTAACGTTCGCAAAAAGGGTGAAGAAGAAAAGGTTGCACAGGGACTTTTCAGACTTATGGAAGAAGACCCATCAATTACATTTGCTATCAATAAAGAAACTAAAGAACAGGTTCTTTCGGGTATGGGTGAACAGCACCTTGATGTTATCGTTTCTAAACTTAAGAACAAGTTTGGTGTTGAAGTTGACCTCTCTGTTCCTAAGGTTGCTTACAGAGAAACAATCCGTAAAACTGCTGAAGCACAAGGTAAACACAAGAAACAGTCAGGTGGTCACGGTCAGTTCGGTGATGTACATATCCGTTTCGAGCCTTGCGACAGTGATGAACTTGTATTCGCTGAAGAAGTTTTCGGCGGTGCAGTTCCAAAGAACTTCTTCCCTGCTGTTGAAAAGGGACTTCGCGATTGCGTTCTTAAGGGTGTTCTCGCAGGATACCCAATGGTTGGCGTTAAGGCTACTCTTTACGACGGTTCTTACCATCCTGTTGACTCATCAGAAATGGCATTCAAGATGGCTGCTTCACTTGCATACAAGGCAGGTATTCCAAAGGCCGACCCAACAATCCTTGAACCAGTTGGTACACTCGTTGCTTTGATGCCTGATGATAACCTTGGCGATATCATGGGTGATATCACAAAGCGTCGTGGTAGAGTTCTCGGTATGGGACCTGCTGACGAACCAAAGATGCAGGAACTTACTGCTGAAGTTCCAATGGCTGAAATGGGCGACTTCACAACAGTTCTCCGTTCAGTAACAGCTGGTCGTGGTTCATTCTCATTTGAATTCACTCGTTACGAACAGGCTCCACAGAATATCGTTGAAAAGGTTATTGCTGAAGCAAAAGTTGACGAAGAATAATTAAAATGCAAAGTGCATAGTGCAAAACGCAAAATCAAGGCGAGGATTTTACTCCTCGCCTTTGTTGTTATAATCATCTCTACAAATCATAATTTGTCAGGATGATTTTGGATACCCCCCTCAGTCATTTTCTGCGAAAATGCCAGCTCCCCCTCAGGGGTGGAGCCCAAGATAGCCTTCCCCCTACGAGGGTGCGGGTGTCCGGTGGACACCTCTGCGAAGCAGAAGCACCGACCGACCCGGCAGGGGAGAATTAAGGTGGCACGAGCAAAGCGAGTGACGGAAGGGGGGGATTATAATCGCAACGCAGTTCCTTAATTTTGCACTTTGCGTTTTGCATTTTGCACTTAGCCCGACAAACTCCAATTTTGTATAACAAGAAATATGGCGGAAGTATCAATCTTCCGCCATAATGCTATTTATTAAAATGTTCGCGTGATGCTGTGAGGGTGTTTTTGAGAAGCATCGTTATTGTCATTGGACCTACACCTCCTGGTACAGGTGTAATAAATGAACACTTATTCTTTACATTCTCGAAATCAACATCACCACAGAGTTTACCCTCTGCGTTTCTGTTCATACCAACATCGATTACAACAGCACCGTCTTTTACCATATCTTCTTTTACAAAATATGCAATACCAACTGCTGCAACGAGAATATCAGCACGACGAGTCACTTCTGCAAGGTCTTTTGTGCGTGAATGACAGATTGTAACTGTACCATTCTGTCCTAAAAGCAGCATTGCCATTGGTTTACCAACGATATTACTTCTGCCGATTACGACACATTCTTTACCCTCAACAGAAATGTCATAATATTTGAGCATTTCCATAATTCCTGCAGGTGTACAAGGTAAAAATGAGTGGTCACCAATCATAATATGACCTGTGTTTACAGGGTGGAATGCATCAACATCCTTGTGTGGCACAATTGCGTTAAGTACTTTTTTCTCATCAATCTGTTTTGGTAACGGTAACTGACAGAGGATACCGTCAACATTATCGTCATTGTTGAGTTTTTCAACAAGTTCAAGCAATTCCTCGGTTGTTGTTTCTTCAGGGAGAGCATATTCAAAAGACTCCATGCCCACTTCTTCACAGCCTTTTTTCTTGTTGTTTACATATACTCTTGATGCAGGATTATTACCCACAATTACAACTGCAAGGCCTGTTTTTTTACCTTGTTCTTTAAGTTTTTCAACCTCTGCCTTAATTTTATTTCTTACTGATACTGAAACCTCTTTACCGTCAATGATTTTATACATTTCCCTGCACCTCCTGCATTTTCTTTTCTTTATTGAGTTTTACGAATTTATAAATTGTAATTACAGTACACACAATTACAAGTGCCAATGAAACGAGCTGTGACACACGAAGATTTGTGTTAGCAATATAAAGGCTATCTATACGGAGTCCCTCGACAACCGTTCTTTCAAGACCGTAAATAATACCGTAACCGAGAATAAGCTGTCCGTCAAATTTATGGAATTTCTGACAAACGATGTAAAGCACCACAAATCCTAAAAGACACCATACGGATTCATATAAAAATGTAGGATGAACAGGTAAATCGGGATTCATCTGGATGCCATATTCAGCAAATTCCTGTTGATGACTGTTTATGTAGTCAACAATTTTATCACTTGTCATACCAAAAATACTTGTTGTGTTTATGCCAAATGCTTCCTGATTGGTAAAGTTACCCCAACGACCGATTCCCTGACCAATAGGAAGAGCCATACCAATCAAATCGAGAAGTTTTAGGAATGGAAGACCCGTCTTTTTACATACAAAATATGCAGCGATAATACCACCGATGATACCACCGTAAATTGCGAGTCCGCCTTCCCAGATTTTAAAAATGGAAAGAAGATTATTTTTGTAATAATCCCATTGGAATGCAACATAATATAATCTTGCACCGATAACCGCACCAATTATACCATAAATCAGCACATCAACCATATGGTCAAGGCTCATTTTCCATACATATGCCTTACGACCACCGAAAAGTGCTGCAAGAATAAAACCGAATGCGATTATAACACCATAAAACTTTATGGTGAGTGTGTCACCACCAAAGGGAATTTCAAGGAAATTTTCATAAACATCAAGTGAAAGTCCTAATTTTGGGAAAAGGACTTCACAATAATCTGACAAAAATCTCATATTATGCCTCCTTAATCACGGACATTGAAGAATTTTCAAGGTTGATTGCAGTTCTTAAACGATTATTAACATCATCTACTGTAATACTTTCAAGAACTTCAAGTTGCTCAAAAAGTCCGTCACCATTGAAATATGCACCAATGAGCGAATTGGAAATTGAGTCGATATCATTGAAATTCATAATGAAATTGCCGTAATGTTTTTTCTTTATACGGTCAAAATCTTCTTCATTGACGCCTTCGCGAACAACCCTTTTAAGTTCTTCGTTGATATATTCACGCACTTTTTCATACTCATGGCTTTCACCTGTGAAAATATGAGCAGAATATCCGTAACCCTCAAAATATTCAGTATCAAAAGTTGTGTTTATAAGCCCTTCATCAAGAAGTTTTTCATAAAGAGAAGATGTTTTACCTGCAATAACATCAAGTAAAATATTACTGATAATTGACTCTTTGAGTGTACGACAAGGTGTTTTGATGTCTTCTTTAAAGCCAATTGCAAAAATAGGCATTGAAACAGGAAGATTTTTTACTGCTGTCTTTTCCACTACCGTTGCAGGTTCTTCCATAAACTTTCTTTCAATTTTCTTGCTTTCATTTGATTTGAGCATTTTATCTGCAACTTTAAGCACCTGTTCCACAGTTACATTACCTGCAACAGCAAGTGCCATATTAGCAGAATTATAGAATGTATTATAACACTCATAAAGCAAATCAGCAGTTATCTCGCTTATTGACTCAACTGTACCTGCAATATCAATTCTTACAGGGTGGTTGTGATACATGGCACGAAGAAGAACAAACAAAGATTCCCAGCCGGGTTCGTCCTCGTACATTCTGATTTCCTGACCAATAATCCCTTGTTCCTTCTGTACGGTCTGTTCTGTGAAATAAGGATTCTGTACAAAATCAAAAAGAATTTCAAGTGAATCTTCAAAATTATCTGTACAAGAGAAAAGGTAACATGTCTTATCAAATGAAGTGTAGGCATTTGCTGATGCGCCTGTTTTTGCATATCTTGCGAATGCGTCAAGTTCTTCACTTTCAAAAAGCTTATGCTCCAAAAAGTGAGCAATGCCTTCAGGAATTTCTGTAAATTTCTCCTGACCTTCTACTTTGAAGCAAGTGTCGATTGAACCGTATTTTGTTCCGAAAATAGCATAAGAAGATGAATAGTTTTCTTTTGGATAAACGAAAATTTTATATCCTGATGAGTGGTCAATTTCATAATAACTGTCATTGAGCAACTCGTTTTTAATCTCTATTATATTACTCATTGTCGCCACTCTCCCCTGCAAGTATATAAACCGAATCAACGCTTACACGCTTTGCACATTCAACAATCTGTTCGCGTGTAACAGAAGCAATTTTTTCTGCATATTCCTGACCGCTTACAAGCGAGTCGTCAAAAACCTGTGAACTGTAAAAAGTACAAACTGCAACAGGTGAATCCTCAACACCCTTAAAAGCATCAGAAAGTGCTGTGATTGAGGATGTGAAATCCTCGTCAGTAAACTCACCTTTTTTCATAACATCAAGTTGATTGAGAATTTCACTTAATGCTTTTTCATAATTTTCTTCTTCAATACCACTTTGAATAAAAATAATGCCTTTTTCACGAAAAAGTCTTGCACCGCAGTAATAGCAAAGGCTCATTTTTTCACGGACATTGAGGAAAAGTCGTGAATAAGGTCCACCACCGAAAATATCTGTCATAACTCGGAATGGGAAATAACTATCATCAGCATTTTCCATACCTGAACGAAGACCGATTACAAGTTTTGCCTGATTAACATCCATTTCGTCTTTAAAATATCTGATTTTGTCAGCCTTTGTAATGAAAATTGTAGGCAAGTCTGCAGGTTTTCTGTCCGCAATTGAATTTTCAAAGCCAGAAAACTTGTCCTTTACCATTTCACCGTCAAGATTACCG
The DNA here is from genome assembly GCA_017399175.1 of Clostridia bacterium. GTDB lineage: Bacteria > Bacillota > Clostridia > Oscillospirales > Acutalibacteraceae > Fimenecus. Next base: position 29,336 of record JAFQEE010000052.1, read on the forward strand.
CAAGCAGTAATGACAATAGTTGATGATTTAAGCATATCAGCGTAAGCATCATAAAGTTTTTTACCGTCAAGATTTTTTACATCCTGTTCAAGCTTTTCACGGTCAATACCATAAGGCTCACCCTGACACATAAGCTGACGAAGACGAGAAACAGCGAAAGCGCGCTTATCGTTCTTTTCTGCCTCAATGTTCTGTAAAGTAAATCTTATTTCACGGTCAGTTGCCTCTTTATCGAATTCACCATTTTCACAATGAGGGTTTTTGATAATTTCAATAAGAAAATCAACTGTTTCCTGTGCAATGGACTTTCCGTCAAGAGAAAATCTGTCATCAGGAATTTCAACAGAAAATCTTATTCTGATTTTTTCACCGATTGTAGCAATACTTGTGTCAAAATCTGCACCATAAAGACTTTCAATTCTACCGTTAAATGATTTAAAAGTATTATATTTCTTTGATGTGTGTCCCATGAGAGAAGCAAGGACATTTTGTGCAGCAAGATGCTCGCTCATAGGAAGATAAAAATCCACTTTGATACAGTTTGTCTTGAATTTATCGCTGTTTACACAAAGGAATTTTACTCCTTTTTCAATTTCAATATAAGATTTTTTGTTCATTTATATGTCACCTTTATTTTATAGTTATCTTTTAATATATCATATATTTCTAAATTTTTCCACTATTTTAAGTACATTAAATCATGTATTTTATTTATATACTTCATTTTCTGTTTATTCTGCCCTTTATTTGCCTAAAATAAACAGGTAACAAGTTAAATAATTGTTAAAGGTAGTATAATCCTGTTGACTTTATTGTAAATTTGAAATAAAATAATATGGTTATAGAGTTTTTAATTTAATGAAAGGTAGCATTATGAAAGTAGTTTACAATTTACAAAAAGCAAGTCTTCGTTTTGCACTTGACCGTTTGTTCAGGTATGTTGACAAGGACCCTCATACTAATATTGTAAAATTAAGCCATAAGATTGAGCCTATTTTCAACAAGATTTTCCCGCCTGAAAATTTTAAGAAGTTTCAGGAGGTTGCTCGTGATAAGGACAATATATGGACTCAGTTTGCTTTGAGTATTCTTAACGACATTGACAGAAATGTTGTTAAGCAGATGCTCCTTTCCTTTGGTATTGACGCAGGTTATTACGGCACAAAGGCAGTTCGTGCTAATCGTGAAAAATACAAATGTAATATTCCTTTTAACATTCTTTTTGACCCTACAAGTGCTTGTAATCTCAACTGTAAAGGTTGCTGGTCTGCTGAATACGGACACAAGCAAAATCTTACTCTTGATGAAATGCAGAGCATTGTAACACAGGGCAAGGAATTGGGTTGTCATTTCTATTGGCTTACAGGTGGTGAACCACTTATCAAGAAAAAAGAGGTTCTTCAAATCTGCGAGAATAATAAAGATTGCATTTTCCTTATATTCACAAACGCAACTCTTGTTGACCAGGCATTCTGTGACGAAATGAACCGTATCGGTAACATTACTCTTGCATTGAGTCTTGAAGGTAATGAAGAATCAAACGACTGGCGTCGTGGTAAGGGTGCATATCAGACAACTCTTAAAGCTATGGATTTACTTAAAAAGAACAAGTGTCTTTTTGGTGTTTCTGTATGCTACACAAAAAAAAATCTCGCAACAGTTACAAGTGATGAGTTTGTAGATTTTGTTATCGGCAAAGGTGCAAAATATATGCTCAACTTTAACTATATGCCTGTTGGTCACGGTGGCGACAAGGAGCTTATTCCTACTCCCGAACAGAGAAAAGAACTCTATTTCTGGAACAAGAAAATGCGTAACGGAAAAACAGGCAAACCGATTTTCATTATGGACTTCCAGAATGACGGTGAATATGTTGGCGGTTGTATTGCAGGTGGACGAAACTATTTCCACATTAACTCCGCAGGCGATATCGAGCCTTGTGTTTTCATTCACTTTTCCGATTCAAATATTCGCACTCACACACTTTTAGAGGCATTACAACGACCTCTGTTTATGACATATTATAAAAATCAGCCATTCAACGACAACCATCTTCGTCCTTGCCCAATGCTTGAAAACCCCGAAAGACTTCGCGAAATCATCAAGCAGACAGGTGCAAAGTCATCTGACTTACAGCGTCAGGAAAGTGCAGACGAGCTTTGCAGTAAATGTGACGAATATGCAAAAGAATGGGCACCTGTTGCAGAGGAAATCTGGAACAGTACAAAACACCGAGATACTCACACACAGTATTATCGCGATACTCCCGAGGGCAAAGCCGAATTCAGCGGTTGTACGGGGAACTGTGCAACATGTAATGCACATAAATAAAGCAAACCAAAAAAATAACGACCACATTCCTAAAAAGGTTTGTGGTCAATTTTATTAGATATTATTTGGTTTGACAAATTGGAGTTTATCGGGATAATTTGTAATGCATAATTCGTAATTCGGAATTAAGGGGTGCGGGTGTCCGGTGGACACCTCTGCGAAGCAGAAGCACTGTCTGAGCCGGTAGGCGAGTGTCTGCGACGCAATTATAAATATTAACTAATGGGATTGGTTGTAGGGGCAGGTCTCCGTGCCTGCCCGTAGTCAACCGATAAATCCGCGGTCGGGCACGGAGACCCGACCCTACAAGGTTTTCATTCCTATTTTAATTTCATATCACCCCTATAAATTATAATTTGTCGATTAAACAGAGGCAGAGGAAAGGCGGAGTCAAAACAGACCCCGCCTTACTATTGTGTATCATATTGTTTTTATTTTATGCTTTTTTCTTGTCGATTGCTCTTTGAATTGCTTTAACCCCTTCAACGATTGGGATAATGAGGAATGCAAGACCGAGAGAAATTGCATATTCTACAAATGAAAGTTTTGTGAATTCAAACATATTTGCAAGGAAATCGATTTCAACAACTGCTGTTGTGAGAAGGAATGAGCCAATCATAGCACCATAGAGTGCAATATTGTGATGTCCCTTGAATACCATTGCTACTGCTGAACCACGCTGTGAACGCATATTGAATGAATGGAAAATTTCGCACATAGCCATTGTGAAGAATGCCATTGTCATACCATCTGCACTATCCTGAATTCCATAGAAACTGAATGTTGCGCCTGTATGAAGTGTTTCGATATATTCACCAATATAGAAAGCAATAACTGTAAGAACAGTTACGATAAAGCCTTGATAGAAGCAGTCAAAACCAAGTCCGCCTGCGAAGATACCATCGTTTTTACTTCTTGGTTTTCTTCTCATAATGTTTTCTTCAGGTTGTTCAAGACCAAGTGCCAATGCTGGGAAACAGTCTGTTACAAGGTTGATGAAAAGAAGGTGTGGAGCGCGAAGAATTGTGAAGTTCATAATTGTTGCGAAGAAGATTGAAAGAACTTCTGAAAGGTTTGAACCGAGAAGGAACTGAATAGCCTTACGGATATTATCATAAATTCTTCTGCCTTCACCAACTGCTGAAACGATTGTTGCAAAGTTATCGTCTGCGAGAACCATATCAGCAACATTCTTTGTAACATCAGTACCGGTAATACCCATACCAACACCGATATCAGCACTCTTGATTGACGGAGCATCATTAACACCGTCACCTGTCATAGCAGTAACATAGCCCTTGCTTCTCCAAGCGTTAACGATTCTTGTCTTATGTTCAGGCTGAACACGAGCATAAACGCAGATGTTTTCAACGATTTTTTCGAATTCTTCGTCTGAATACTTATCAATATCAGCACCCATCATAGCCTGACTGTCGTCTGTAAGAATACCAAGTTCACGAGCAATAGCCTTTGCTGTGTTAATGTGGTCACCTGTAATCATAATAGGCTTGATGCCTGCACCGCGACATTCAACAATCGCATCCTTAACTTCAGGACGAACAGGGTCAATCATACCTGTAAGACCGATAAATGTCATATCGTATTCAAGTGATTCTGAATCAAATGCAGCAGGAGCATTGTCATAATTCTTATATGCAACTGCAAATACACGAAGAGCCTTATTACCCATTCTTGTATTTTCTTCCATAATCTTTGAGCGAAGTTCATCATTCATTTCATAAACTTCACCGTTAATGTCAACATGACTACACTTTTTAAGAATTTCGTCAGGAGCACCCTTTGTGAACTGGATAATACCTCTTGCACTATTGTGAACAGTTGACATCATCTTTCTGCCTGAATCAAATGGTACTTCACCGATTCTCGGATATGCTTCAACAAGCTTTGATTTTGGAAGTTCAAGGCTCTTTGCATAGTTAATAAGAGCAACTTCATCAGGTTCACCTGTACTCTTGCCGTCTTCCTGTACTTCAGCATTAGTACAAAGTGCCATTGCTGTTGCCAACTGCTGTTCATTAGGAGCAAAATGGTCAACAACTGTCATAACATTCTGTGTAAGAGTACCTGTCTTATCAGAACAGATAATCTGTGTACAACCAAGTGTTTCAACTGCTGTCATCTTACGGATAATAGCATTTTTCTTTGACATATTTGTAACACCGATTGAAAGAACGATTGTCATAACTGCAACAAGACCTTCAGGAATTGCAGCAACTGCCAATGCAATCGCAGTAATAAATGAATGAAGAGCCACATCAAAGAACTGTGCACCCTCTGCCATAAAATACTGAGTAACAATATTGTATGCAAAAATAACTACACAAACACCGATAACAAGCTTTGTAAGAACCTTTGAAAGCTGTTCAAGCTTGATTTCAAGTGGAGTTTTTCCTTCTTCAGCAAGGGTAATAGCATTTGCAATCTTACCCATTTCTGTATCCATACCTGTTGCTACAACAACTGCTTTACCACGACCGTAAACGAGAGTTGAGCCCATATATGCCATATTCTTACGGTCACCAAGAGCAACTTCGTCGTCACCCTTTTTACCCATAAGAGCATTTACAAGTTTTGTAACAGGAACAGATTCACCAGTAAGTGCTGCTTCCTCAATTTTCATACTTGCACACTCAAAAATACGGCAGTCAGCAGGAATAGCATCACCGGCATCAAGAAGAATAACATCACCAACAACCAAATCTTCGCTCTTGACAGTCACAACCTGACCGTCACGGATAACTTTAGTTGTTGCAGCAGACATTTTCTGTAATGCTTCAACTGCTTTTTCAGCCTTGCTTTCCTGAACAACACCAAGAACAGCATTGATAAGAACAACAACAAGGATGATAATTGAGTCTGTTGGAACATACATACCTGCAGCAGGGTCATGCTCAACAAATTCTGTTATAGCAGAAATAACAGCTGCTACAAGAAGAATGATAATCATCGGGTCCTTAAGCTGGTCAATAAAACGAGAAAACATTGATGCTTTCTTTGCCTCTGCCAACTTGTTTTTTCCGTTTGCTTCAAGTCGTTTTTGAGCCTCAGCAGATGTAAGACCGGTTTCGCTACTCTTTACCTCTGCAAAAACGTCAGCGACTTCATGAAGATAATGCTTCATAAAAACACCTCTTTTTATTTCTTTGCTTTCGCAATAAAATTATACAATATCAAAAAAAGACCTTCTGCAGTACATTTCTGCCGAAGGTCTTGCTTCCTGAAATAACAGGTACGGTAACCAGTCAAAAATTTTGACGATTGTTGACTACCGTAAATTAGCTACTCCCCTTAGGATTTACTATATTTTAGTATAGCATTTACGGTATTTTTTGTCAATAACTGTCATTCTTTTCCATTTTTATTTACAATCTGTTCATATATAAATACAGAGAAAAGAATAAACAGTATCGTTATAAATATTTTCAAAGGAACAAGATGTGTCATTGTTGCTTTGAAATATTCGTCTGCAGGTGCTGAAAGCTTTATAGGAAAGAAGATATAGCTCAATGATAACCAAGTAACAACTGCTGTTACAGTTCCTATCAGAACATCATAAAATGTCTTCATTTCATCCTCTTCTCCATTCTGCTGTCTGAATAGAATCTATTTCTTTGTTAGTTGTGAGGTCATATGCTTTTACATATGTTCCGTTGCCGAAACAGTTATTCACAACATAGAATGTGTTTTCCACATATGTTGCACCCATAATCTGCGAGCCATTATCCCCTACTTTTAATCGTGCAACCTCGCAGAGTCCTTCTGCTGTCAGTTTGTATCGGATATAATAGTCACCATCATTATCATTATACACATATCCGTCAATTGAGAATGGTACTGCAAATTCATTGTTGGAAAGAGTTATATATGTCTTATGGTTGTTTGCCACAGGTGAATAGCAATATGCCTTTCCGCCTGATACCTTAAGGACTGAACTTTCTTTTGGCTCATATGGATTTGTAACATCAAAAAGTGAAACCTTACAGTCACCGTTTGTACCTGTCATAGTACCGTCCTGACCGACACCAACCAAAAGATTTTCTGTAATCGGATGAAGATATTCAGAAAATCCGGGTATTTTAAGTTCACCTTTCACAGTTGGCTCTTTTGGATTACTCAAATCAATTACGAACAATGGGTCAGTTTGTCGGAATGTTACAACATAAGCCATATTACCTACAAAACGGACAGATTTGATAAGTTCACCCTTTGCCATATCCTCAACCTTACCTACAATCTGCATAGAATCGTTAAGGATGTAAAGATTATTCACTCTGTCATCAACAGACATTGAAACGCTGTCCCCGTCAACAGTTGCTTTGTTAAAAGTTGTCGCAATTCGGAAATATTCACCGTCATAACTCATTGAGAACTGATTGTTGATATATCCGTTGACTTTGCCTTCTGCCGCGTGTCTTACACCTGACTCTGTATATTTAAAACGATAAATCTTTGTGATTTCCTGATATTTTTCGTCCTGTGCACTTTCACAAAGGAATAAGCCCTTTGATGATGCGTAAAGATTTCCGCAGTTACCAAGAATTGCTGAACTTTCAGGTTCGATTTTTTTACTTATATCAAGAGTTGTTATAACTGCATAAGTGGTTGATTCACTTGATTCGATTATGGAAATACTGTCAGCAGGAATTCGCTTACAAGCATCGTCAACTGTGATTTCAGGAATACAACCATCACGATAATCATCATGGTACACATTTACATTGTAGGTGCTTATTGCATAAAGTTTTGTGCCAATCATTCGTGAGTTGTTGTAAGTTCCCTGCTGTGAATACTCATTGACAAGCTTTGGTGCTTTTCGGTCAGAAACATCATACACCTTTACGAAAGTATCACTCTCAATAAATGCAATACAATCACTTACTTCATATCTTGTTTTTTCTTCAGCCTTTGCTTCCGGCTGAAGATGTCCAACCACAACAAGCTTGTCACCGTTAATGTAAATTTCTTTTACGATTTCATTGTCCTTTAAATCAATTTGTGATGCTTCATCCATTTTTTCGCTTGTCACATCAACAATAGAGATTGATTTATCATCTGCGTTTGCGATATAAAGATAGTTTCCGTCAGTTTTGATAATGTCACCTTCGTCAACATCTTTTTCCTGTGTATTTGTTGTGCCAAAATTCCTGTTATCATCAGTAGTTGTTTCTACTTTAAGTGAGCCACCGTTCATAGCCCCAGGTGCTGAGTTAGGTATGGCCTCTGCAACATCATCTGAAACCGCCATATCCCCTTCTGCTTCATCATCAGCATAAAGAAAAACATCCCAGAATTCATTTTTTTCGTATTCTTTATGAAGTTTATCAAATCTTTCATAAATCTTGTCATATGACTGATAACTCATTACATCAGTTATGTCGCCTGCATTATTCTGTACGGGTGCTTTTTTGTCATCTAAACCCATACCAAAGTACATTCCAACAAGTCCCACAACTAAAAGAAGCGATGCCACCATTGGAACAAGTTTCTTTGCCATATTCTTTTTCTTATGAATTTCGATAACCTCTGCTTTTGAGTTATCAATACTATTAAGAATGTTGTCCTTGCTTAAACTTTCAGGTAATTTAACCTGCATATTCTTATCTAAAAAGTCATTTGTTTTTCTGCTCATTACTCTAACTCCTTTCTGAGTTGTGACAATGCTCGTCGAAGTTTTGTTCGCACTGTGCCTGATGGTAAGTCCATAATTTTGCCGATTTCGTGTGATTTGAATCCACCAACCACAGACAAAAGTACAATTTCTTTCGAAATATCATTAAGCTTGTCCAATGCTTCACGAACGGGAATTGAAAATTCAATTTCACTATCCGTATAGCCTGTATCCTCAAACTCAACTATGTAATTATTCTTTGAAAGGACCTTTTTGCAAGTATTTGAAAGGGCTGAAAAAAGGTATGATTTGAATTTATCGGGATTTTTAAGGGAGTGCATACTTTTAAAGACCGCCACAGCAGTCTCTTGCACAGCGTCCTGTGCGTCATATGTATTTTTGCAGATACCAAGTGCAAAACGATACATATCAAGAGCGTACTTTTCATATAACATTCCGTATGCATCCCTGTCACCTGACATTGCAGATAAAACAATATTGTTCATTTCTTTACTCATTGTCATACCTCCCCATTTTTACTGTCTGTTTTGCCCTTTCATAATATAAGAGTAACAAAATTGCGTTTTTGTTTCAACTTTTTGGAAAATATTTTTATTTATTGAAAATTTTTGCTGTTTATTTTATAATTGATTCATTATAAAATAAGGATTTTTTTATATGAAGCGTTCAACGAAAATATTTATAATTATTCTTGTGGTGTTATTTATACTTTGTTTTATTGATTTCAGGCCATGGTTTTATAAAAAACAAAGTGAATATCTTAACCAAGTTGACGAAACAAGAAAGGAATACAAAATCGGCTCTTGCTACAATATGCAGGAGGATTTGTGTTACTACATAATCTTTATTGATGACAATGAAAGCAAATGGAATGACGAAGACAAATCTTTGTTTATTGAAAAGAAATTTATTCCCTCAATGAACTATTTAACCACACAGAGTTCTGCATATAATGTAACTCTTGAAACAAATTACAAGGTTTGTGAAAAATCTGCAACATATGAAGATGCTATTGAATCAGAAGCAGTTGAACATGGTGCTCAATATGACATTTTCACACAGATTGCATCTTCACTTGGATATGAATCACCTAAAGAAATGAATGATTCTTTGAAAAAAGAACTCGATGTAAAGCAAGTGGCATATCTTTTTGCTGTCAACAAGGAAGGTCGTTCATATAAGCTTTCTCATACACAAACTGCAATTGAAAGGAAATATGAATTCTGTGTTTTCTTTTCACAGTCAATCGGACACACGGACACAACTTGTTATTCAACAATAGCACACGAAATTCTTCATCTTTTCGGTGCAGAAGATTATTATGACCCTTATGGCAATTATCCCGAAAGAGAAAAACTGGCAAAAGAGTTTTATCCCAATGACATTATGTTTGGTACGGTCACGGATGTAAACAATGTTAGTGTAGGCAATTACACAGCGTATTCTGTGGGTTGGATTGATGTATTGCCACAGGAATGTGATGTGGAAGAATGGTGGAAGTGAATAAATAATTCGAAAAACACCTATGGCGAGGAGTAAAATCCTCGCTTTTGTTGTGCATTAACATATCATTAAATTGGAGTTTATCGGGGTAAGTGCAAAATGCAAAACGCAAAGTGCAAAATGAGGGGTCTGCGACGCAATTATAAATATTAACCAATAATTGGTTGTAGGGGCAGGTCTCTGTGCCTGCCCGTAGTCAACCGATAAACCCGCGGTCGGGCACGGAGACCCGACCCTACAAGGTGACCAATTTGGTATGTTGTAGGGTCGCTTCACGAAGCGACCGAATAAAGTAATCTGTACACTATGGAACGGGCGATTCGTGAATCGTCCCTACATTTTCGTCAAAGGGAGGCAAAGAAAAAGAGCCGACAGAATTGCCGACCCTTTTCCCATAGGAATGTATCATTAAATCGTATCTACATAATCACAAGCTGCAAGTGCTGCTACCGCACCGTCACCTGCTGCTGTTATAACCTGACGGATATTTTTTGTTCTGCAGTCACCTGCTACAAAAATACCCTTGGCATTTGTAAGGCAGTTTTCATTTGCATCCACATATCCGCGACCGTCAAGAGTAATAATATCCTTGAAAATATCGTTCTGCGGAACAAGTCCGATTGCAACAAATATACCGTCAAGTGTCAATTCTGTACTTTCTTCTGTCCTGACATTCTTGATTGTAATGCCTTTAAGTTCTTTTTCACCGATAAGCTTTTCAACAACTGTACCGAGAATAATCTCAACATTTTCTTTACTCTGGAGTTTCTCAACAAGTTTCTGTTCACCTGTGAAGAAATCAAGATTCTGAATTACATAAACCTTTTTTGCAAGGTCAGAAAGAAGAATTGCCTCCTGAAGTGCTGAGTTACCTCCACCGATTACTGCAACTGTTTTTCCTTCATAAAAAGCACCGTCACAAACTGCACAGAAAGAAATTCCTTCACCAATAAGGTTTTCTTCATTGGGGAGTCCTAAAAGTCTGTGCTTTGCACCTGTTGCAATAATAACAGACTTGCCCTCGAACTCACCTGAATCAGTAACAACAGTTTTAATATCACCATCTTTGATTGAAAGAACTTCTGCACATTCAACCTCTGCATCTTGTCCCAGCACCTGTTCAACAAGTTTTTCAGCAAATTCGTTGCCTGTTACCTCCTGAAACCCCGGAATATTCTCCACCTTTGGTGAATAAGTAATCTGTCCGCCAAAGCTTCCTTTTTCAATTACAAGTACGGTTTTATTTGCCCTGCGAGCATACAGGGCGGCGGTAAGCCCTGCTGGACCACCGCCGATTATTATAATATCATACATAATTATAATCCCTTAATTTTTATTATGCGTTGAGGAATTTCTTGATATCAGAAACGCCTGTGTATTTTTCGAAAGCACCGTCTTTAACAACTACAAGAGTTGGAGCCTGCTTAATACCGAAATCATTAACTAAATCAACATGTTCATTAGCAAGGAGTTTTTCGTAAGCAACACCTGCTTTGTCAAGTAATGAGCAAGCAATTTTACAGTTAGGACAAGTTGCTGTTGTGAAAAGGAAAGTGCTGTCTGCTACTTCTACAACTGCATCTTCTGCTTTTTCACATTCACAAGTTGCATTTTCTGTAACATCGTGAGTAAGATGTGAGTTAGCAACATCGTAAACTTTTCTGTCCTTATATTCCTGAGCCTTACCGTCATTCCAGTTCTTAACAGGACGATAGTAACCTGTAATTCTTGAATAAACTTCTGCTTCTTCACCACATTCAGGACAAGTGAATGCTTCACCTGCAATATAACCGTGATTCTTACAGATTGAGTAAATTGGTGAAATTGAATAGTATGGAAGTCTGTAGTTAGATGCAATCTTTCTTACGAGAGTTGCACAAGACTGCCAGTCAGGAAGTTTTTCACCAAGGAATGCATGGAATACTGTACCTGATGTGTAAAGAGTATGGAGTTCATCCTGCATATCAAGTGCTGTAAAGATATCCTGTGTATAACCAACAGGAAGATGTGAACTGTTTGTATAGTAAGGTGTTTCGCCTTCTTTTCTACCTGCTGTGATGATATCCGGGTAGTATTTAAGGTCGTGCTTTGCAAGACGGAAAGCTGTTGATTCAGCAGGAGTTGCTTCAAGGTTATAAAGGTCACCGTAAAGTTCCTGATAGTCAGAAAGTCTTTCTCTCATATGATTAAGAACATCTTTTGCAAACTGCTGTGTCTTTTCTGTTGTCATATCAGCCTGAATCCATTTTGCGTTAAGACCAGCTTCGTTCATACCAACAAGACCGATTGTTGAGAAATGGTTGTTGAAAGTACCCAAATATCTCTTTGTATATGGGTAAAGGCCTGCGTCAAGAAGTTTTGTGATAACATCACGCTTAACTTTAAGTGAACGAGCAGAAATATCCATCATCTTGTCAAGACGAGCATAGAAATCTGCTTCATCCTTTGCAAGGTAAGCAATTCTTGGTAAGTTGATTGTAACAACACCAACTGAACCTGTTGATTCACCACTACCGAAGAAACCACCTGACTTCTTGCGAAGTTCACGAAGGTCAAGACGAAGACGACAGCACATTGAACGAACATCAGAAGGTTCCATATCACTATTGATATAGTTTGAGAAATATGGTGTACCGTATTTTGCTGTCATTTCAAAGAGAAGCTTGTTGTTCTCAGTTTCTGACCAGTCAAAGTCACGAGTAATTGAATATGTTGGAATAGGATACTGGAATCCACGACCGTTAGCATCGCCTTCAACCATAACTTCGATGAATGCTTTGTTAACCATATCCATTTCAGCTTTACAATCTTTATATTTGAAGTCCATTTCCTTGCCACCAACAATACAGTTGAGTTCAGCAAGGTCATTTGGAACTGTCCAGTCAAGAGTAATGTTTGTGAATGGTGACTGTGTACCCCATCTTGATGGAGTGTTAACACCGTAGATAAATGACTGAATGCACTGTTTAACTTCTTTATATGTGAGGTTATCAACCTTTACGAATGGTGCAAGATATGTGTCGAATGATGAGAAAGCCTGAGCACCTGCCCATTCATTCTGCATAATTCCAAGGAAGTTAACCATCTGGTTACAGAGTGTTGAAAGGTGAGCAGCAGGAGCAGATGTAATCTTACCCGGAACACCGCCAAGACCTTCCTGAATTAACTGCTTAAGTGACCAACCTGCACAGTAACCTGTAAGCATTGAAAGGTCGTGAATATGAATATCAGCATTTCTGTGAGCGTTGCCGATTTCATCATCATAAATTTCGGAAAGCCAATAGTTAGCAGTAACAGCACCTGAGTTTGAAAGAATCAAACCACCAACTGAATAAGTAACTGTTGAGTTTTCCTTAACACGCCAGTCGTTAACATTAAGATAGTTATCGATAATAGCCTTATAGTCAACCATTGTTGCATTAAGGTTACGAACTTTTTCTCTCTGACGACGATAAATAATGTATGCCTTAGCAACATCGTCATAACCGGCCTTGATAAGAACAGATTCAACGCTGTCCTGAATATTTTCAACTGAAATAGCCTGGTCCTCAATTTTTGGCTCAAATTCTGCGGTTACTTTAAGTGCGAGGAAATCGATGATGTCGCTGTTGTACTGCTTGTTACATGCGTCAAATGCGAGAGTAATAGCTTCTGAAATCTTTTTAAGGTCAAATGATGCTATTTTTCCGTCTCTTTTTACTACGTTATACATATTGTGCCCTCCTATTGTTTTTTGATTTTTTGTGCCTACGCACAGTAAAATTTTGGTGTGCGAGAATTATTATATTACATATATAGTGTGTTGTCAATAGGTTTTTGCACAATATCTTGTGTTTTTTCTAAATTCCTCGAATTTCAACAGAAGATATAAATTCAGATGCTTTTTCCTTCATTTCTTTGAGCAAAAGTGCTGAAACAGGCTCTAATCCGTCACATATAAGGTCTCCTGAATCCACAAAATTCTGTAAAAAGTACTTGTGTGCACCTTTAAGCCATACCACAATATCTTGTATGTCATCAATAGTATGAAAATCTTTAACAATAGTTGTTCTGAACTCATAATCAACCTTATTCTGCAATAAGAAGTCCACACTTTTCTCAATTGGCGTAATATCAAAGTCCTCTACACCAACAGTCATACCATATTTTTCTTTACTGTTTTTAATATCCATAGCCACATAATCCACAAGACCTTTTTCCACAATAGAAATAAGTTTTTCAGGAAAACTGCCGTTGGTGTCAAGCTTGACAGAATAACCTAAAGACTTAATTTCTGCAATAAATTCTTCTATACCATTCTGTAAAAGTGGTTCACCACCTGTTATTACAACACCGTCAAGAAGACCTTGTCTTTTCTTTAAATATGCGAGTACTTCATCAACATCAATGTAAGTTTCCTTATCAATATGAGTAACAAGTGATGCATTGTGGCAGAAAGGACAACGAAAATTACATCCGGGGGTAAATACGATACAGGCAACCTTACCCGGATAGTCCAATATTGTTAATTTTTGAAAACCGTTTATAAGCATAATATCACCAAAGAAAAAGTTTTAATTCATTATATCACAAACAAAACATAAAGCAAACTTTTTGTATATTGTATTTTGCTTTTGGGTATGATATAATCAGTTTGCGACACAAATTTAATATTGCCCATTATCAGTAGTGTGTATTTTTATCCTTTTGGTAAAAATATAGGCTCTTTTTTCGCATACTTCTGATAGTAGGGTGAATTTGTGTCGCAGCAAATGGAGCTATGTATTTTTCAGTGCGTAGCTTCGGTTGCGCACTTTTTTAATTTCAGGAGGAGAAGAAAAAATGAAGAAAAAAATCAAAATCGTGATTGCATTGGTAATTATAATAGCCATTATTTTACCATTTTTCAATTCACGAATCAAAGAAGGACAAGTTGGTGAAACCTACAACTGGGGAGATTATTTAGAGGTTACCGTAACATCACTTGAATTTGCCGAGGTAATTGACGGTTGGGGTGGTGCAAATGACAATTTCTGGAAACCACTTACTACTGATGTTCAAATTCACGACCGTTGGACACCTGAACAGTACATAATCGAGCACGGATTAAAGCCAACAGATAGTGACAAAATCTTCCTTTGCATTTCTTATACAGCAAAGAATGTGTCAAAGAATAACCAGACTGTTAAAAGTATCGGAACAGTTGATTATGATGATGGTTACGAATACAATGAAGGTGGCTTTAGTTTCAGAAAAAATGAAGATGCTGTATGGAGCGAAAATTCAAGCGGACTTGTTTTAGAACAACTTAAAGGAAACGAGTATGAATTTAGAGCCTACATTTTTGTTCCTAAAGAAGTTCTTGAAACTGATAAACCATTAACATATACATTGTATGGTCGCGAATACGATTTAAGAGCCATCGTAAAATAACCTACGTATTGTGGACTGGAAACCCGGTCCACTTTTTTAATGAATATATCTTTAAATTCTCTTTATAATATGGTATAAATAATATAAGTTTATTTTGCGAGGAATGTTTATGAAAATTGCTGTTATTTTTACAGGCGGTACAATCGGCAGTCGCACCAACGACAAATGGATTACCGTTGATGCTACAACTAAATATGACCTTTTGAAACATTACGAAAACGACAAGGATATAACATTTAAAACCTTTTCACCATACAATATTTTAAGTGAAAATCTTTCTGCAAAGGAACTTAATATGTTGCAAAAGGAACTTTGTGAAAGACTTTCAGAAAACTATGACGGCATTATTGTCACACACGGGTCGGATACGCTTCAATGCACATCTACTGCTATTGAAATGGCTTTTGGTACCTGTCCTATTCCCGTTATTTTCGTTTCCGCCGACTATCCGTTGGATAATGAAAAATCAAATGGTTATCCGAATTTTAGATGTGCAGTTGAATTTATCAGGAACAAAATTGCAAACGGTGTTTTTGTTTCATACAAAAACGATGATGAACTAATCACGAACATTCACATTCCGTCACGAATTCTTATGCACAACGAACTTAACGCAAATATTTACAGCATAGACAGAAAACCTTTTGCCGAATATAACGGTGAATTCAAAATCAACAATGTGAATGTTCCCGAAAACAGGGAAATTACAGGCATTGTAAATTATACAGACGATTCACAGATTCTTGTAATCCCGAATATGCCTGGTCAAAGTTATTCCTATAATCTTGACAACACCAAAGCAGTTCTTTTCAGGTCTTATCACAGTGCAACACTTAATACTGCAAACGAAAAATTTGTTGCTTTTTGTAAAAAGGCATCTGAAATGGATATTCCTATGTTTGTTTTAGGTCCTGAATCCGATACAAATTACGAAAGCACAAAGATTTTTAAAGACCTTAATATCAAAATTTTGCCTTATGGAACTTTCATTTCTGCATATATGAAACTGTGGGCAAAAATAAGTACAAATATTTTAAACTAAAAATGACACCGTAGGAGAATCTGCTCTTACGGTGTCTTCTGTTTATTATTTTATTTTTTCAATTTCCTTTTCCAAGGCATCTTTTGTGAGCATTCCAATTCGATGCGATACAATATTTCCGTCTTTGTCTATGAATATTGTCTGTGGGAAACTTGAAACCCCATAAGTTTTAAGTGCGTCGTGCTGGGTATCAAAGAAAATCGGGAACTCGAATTTTTCCTGTTCAATGTATTCCTTGGCAGAATCAACTGTTTCTCCATTTGTTCCCGTTGCATTCACCATAAGGAATTGCACATCAGGATTTTCCTTGTAGACTTCGTTAAAATCAGGCATTTCAACCTTACAGTAATAACACCAAGTTGCCCAGAAATTAAGCACAACAGGTTTACCTTTGAAATCCGATAACTTAACATTATTTCCTTGGGCATCTGTAACAGTAAAATCAGGCGCTGTATTTTTATTATCTTCTGTTAAAGGTTCTTGTAAAGATGGGTTTTCCTGTGTGTCAGATGTGTTTTCTGAACTTAAGAAATTGTCATCCGTAAATTTTTCACTGTATTTATCATAAAGTACAGTTGCACCTGCTAAAATTCCCACAAGCAAAACTGCAATTATAAGCCATTTAACTGTATTTTTCATATTATTCCTCCTATGAAAGAAGATTTATAAATTTGCCGAAAAGTCCTGTCGCCATAAGTATGCCGATTACCACTAAAAGACAACCACAAACTGTATTTATAACCTTATAATGCTTTTTGATAAATGTAAATGCTCCTCTCAATTTATCAATGAGAATTGCACTTATAAAGAATGGTATTCCAAGTCCTAATGAATAAAGCAAAAGCATAATGATACCTTCTGTTGCCTGTCCTTGACTTGCAGCCATCATCAATGCCGAGCCTAAAAATGCACCTACGCACGGTGTCCAGCCGATTGAAAACACAATGCCGAATACCATTGATGAGAAAAATCCTAAATTTTCGGTTTTCGCTTTCTTCGAACCCTTAAAAATATTTAATTTGAATACACCAAGGAAATTAAGTCCAAAGAATATAACAATAAGTCCTGTTACAATATCAACTACCCTTTTATACTCGTTGAGAAGTTGACCGAATGTGCCTGCCAACGCACCCATAAGTACAAAGACGATTGTAAAACCTAATATAAAACCCAATGCATTTTTAACTGTCTTTTTTGTGTTTCTCTCTTTACCACCTGCGAAATATGAAACATAGAGCGGTATCATCGGCAAAAGACAAGGAGATATAAATGTAATAATGCCCTCAAGAAATGCTATAAAAAATTGCACAATAACTCCTCCTTCACAATTTCTATTATATATTATTTATAAAATTCTGCAAGATATTTTTGCACATACACCTTTAAAAACCTTGATTTTACTAAAGCGTTGTAGTACAATAATTAAGTTAAATAAATTCTTTTGGGAGGTATTTGTGTTATGGGAAAATATCTTTTGGTAAATGCCGATGACTTTGGTATGTGTCACAGTGCCAATGAAGCAATTTTTGATTTGTTCAAGTCAGGCAGACTTAAATCATCAACTATTATGATGCCTTGTCCTGCTGCAAAAGAGGCTGTTGACTTCTCTATTGAAAATCCACAGTATGCTATCGGTGTTCATCTTACTACAACTGCTGAATGGGAAACATATCGTTGGAAAGCTCTTACAAACGGTCCAAGTCTTCACGATGAAGAAGGCTATATGTGGCACACAGGTGAAGATGCTGACAAATACGGTAAAATGGATGAGATTGAAAAAGAAATCAGAGCACAGATTGATTTAGCACACGCATGGGGAATGAAACCATCTCACGTTGACAATCATATGGGTTCATTGTACGGACACCTTACAGGAAGATTTTCACTTCTTAAAATGACACTTCGTGTTTGCGGTGATTACGGATACGCATTCCGTATGTTCACTTCTGCTGACAAACGCGTTGCTCCAAGAGGCACTCCATATTTCCTTTGGAATGCTTGTACTCTTCTTTCAAGAAGCTGGGGTAAAAAATACAATGTAATCATGCCTGATTATCTTCTTTTCCCTGATTGGGATGTTATGCCAACTGATTCATACGAAAGCTACAGAAAGAAGATTCTTGATATCTGGTGCAATATTCCTGACGGAATTACTGAAACTTATGTTCATCCTGCACTTGAAACTGATGAACTTAAATCAATCGTTCCACTCTGGGAACAGAGAGTATGGGAATATCAGGTTATGAAAGACCCTGAAACTGAAAAATATCTTAATGCTCACGGTGTAGAGCTTGTAAGCTACCGCGACATTATCAAAATGAAAAGCAAATAATACATAAAAAACGGTTATGGCGTTGTGAAATAAATCACAACGCCTTTTTTGTTTGCGAATCCGTGAAGGAGCCTCGTTGCTGACAACATTGACACCATTCGAGAGATTTTGTTGGACTATACTTAAGATAGGCTTACATATAAAAGAGCAAGAAGAAGACCGAAAAAAATTGGAAGAACATCAAAAGAGCTTTGAGGAACTGTTAAAGCTCTTCAATCTGCAAGGAAATAACCAATAAATTATCGAGACACATAATCAAAAAAACGGGGTGAAATCACCTCGTTTTTTTGTTAGGCAATTTTTAATTTTAGGCTACAAATCCTGATTTTTTTCTTGTATTTATTTCTAACTTGTGCTAAGATAGTAAATAAGTTAGTTTACTTATTTACTCTTGGAGGTGAAACGGTGACTAAAACTAAATATAAAGAGGGTACGTTTGGTGCTTATTTTGTAAATCTCATAAAAGAGAAACACTATACCCAAGCCGAATTTGCCGATGCTTTAGGTGTGTCGAAAACATACTTATTTGATGTTTTTCACAATCGAATAAATCCACCCACTCACGAAAGGCAAGAAAAAATTATTGCTTTACTAAAACTAAACGAAAATGAAAAGTTGGAATTTTTAGATAAAGCCGCCATTGGCAGAGGAGAACTACCAAAAGACATAGTTCAATTTTTGACCGACAATCCAAATGAAATAGAAAAACTTAGGGAAAGAATGAGAGGATAAGTTATGAAAATAAGAAGCGAAAAAAACGGTGAAGTTTTTGAAAATGTGAAAATAACACAGCCTTATAAAATATACAGTACACAAGCAAACGAATCAGAAGTTGAAACTGTTTTTGAGGAATATATTAAACTCTTAGGTTATATATTAGGGGATAGTTATACTAAGAGAAGTGCTAAAAATCCTAATGATGTATTTCCATCCAAAACCGGTAGTGGCAATGGGTTCCCCGACTATGTTTTTTATGAAAAAGGTACTAACCGAATTATTGCTATTGGCGATGTTAAAAGCCCCAACGGAAATGGAACAGACGCTAGTATTGTTGGTTTAAAAGATTGTACAGATATATACTTAAAATATTATAACGAACGGCATAAGAATAAAATTAAAATTGCCTTTGGTTATGATGGTATAAATTTCGTTATAAAGTATTTATCTAAAAATAATAATTGGGAACCCTTATATATTGATGAGCAAGTAATTAATGCGATGCTATCGCCTGAAATCTTGTTATCAGTTTCAAAAAATGGTAACAAATTTACAACACAGATAGATAAGAATGTCGAAAAGGAAAGACTTGAACCATATTTTGCAAGATGTGACTCTGTTTTTAGAACAAGTAAAAATGGTCTTTCGGCAATAGATAAAGCTACTGAAATCTCCACACTGATTTTTATAAAAATATTTTCTAATGATGGTTCGGATCGAGAATTTGCAGCCCAGTATGGCGAAAGTGTATGGGAATCCATAAAAAAGGGCAAAGTGGATTTTGTCAATAAGTTGTTTGGTGAATTTTTAAACAAGCAATATCAAAATATATTCCCAGAAAAATTATTAAAGGTTGATTCTCAAGTTGCATCTGAACTAGCTCTTATTATTGATTTAATGTTTACAGAATGTAAAATTGATAGAATGACTGATGTTAAAGGAAATGCACTTGAATATTATCAAAAAGCATCAAAGGATCGTAAAATTGGAGAGTTTTTCACCCCTCGACACTTAATTAGATTTATGATGGAAATGGTTGACCCGGAAATAAAATTCCAAAAATCTGAAAACGGTGAATTTTCCACAGATCATAACGGGAATCGTATTATTGAAAAAATAGAAAAAATATATGATCCCGCGTGTGGCAGCGGAGGTTTCCTAATCCAGTCTTTTATATATTATCTAGAGAAGTACTCAAAATATGGTTTGTCTAAGGAAAATCTAAAAGAAGATGTTTTATTTGGTAATGAATTAAAAGATAGCACCGTTATGCTAACAAAATTGAATATGATATTGCTTGGCGATGGTCATAATCATATATCTAATGAAAATTCACTATTTTATATCAAAACAAAAAAGTTACAAAAAGTCTTGAAAGATGACAAGCCTATACCTATAGATGCTACAGAAGTTGAATACAAAGAGGAAATGTGTGGTACAGCATTACAAACACTTCCTTTCTTTGAAAACAACCCGCTGATAGAAACGGTGAATGCAAAGAAAAATGAAAAGGCATATTATTTAGCAAGTTATGTCACGAAGAAAGACCATGTCACTCCCGTTTATGAGTATTCGGATGTGCGAGCTGTAAATCCCGAAGTGGCAAAAAATTTGAATCCCCATTTCGGAAAATTCGACATAGTAATGACTAATCATCCCTATGGATTAGAAGAGCCTACAACACCCGATGCATGGTTTTTGAAACATATGTTTGAATCGTTGCGTGAAAACGGTAGAATAGCGTGTATTGTGGGCGAAACATTGTTGTTTCATAAAGATTACAAAAAAGTTAGGCAATTTATCCTTGACAATTACACGGTAGAAGCAATAATATCGTTGCCTCAAGGCGTATTTAATCCATATACAGATGTAAAAACAAGCATTTTGTTTATGAAGAAATCAAAGAATAATGGTCAAAAAACATGGCTGGCAGACTTGAAAAATGATGGCTTTGATTTGAATTTAACTAGAACACAAATAAAAGAAAATGATATTCCTAAAATAATTCAGTTATGGGAAAGATGGGGTGGATATTATACAGTATCTAACGAATATCGATCATTCCATAAAGAGGAAAAAGGTGTTGCTGAATTTCATACTTTAAATGCAAATAATTGGTGTGTAAAACGATATATAACTCCATTAATTAGTTTGAATTCTCAATACGAACTTAAACCCCTTTCATGTTTTCTCAAACGAGTAAAAAATCAAGTAAATATTGAAGATGAGGAAGTATATAAACAAATAACAATTCAAATGTGGAATAAAGGGATTGTTCTTCGTGAAAAGCAATATGGACTTGATATAGGAACAAAAAAGCAATTTCGTATTAAGGAAGGTCAATTTGTAATATCTAAAATTGATGCTAGAAATGGAGCTTATGGGATCGTTCCAAAAGAGTTAGAGGATGCTATCATTACAGGTAATTTCTGGGCGTTTGAAATCAACAAAGACGAGATATTACCCCAATATATTACATATCTTATGAGACATAACTTTTTTACTCATATGTGCGAGATATGTAGCTACGGCTCTACAAATAGATGGTATCTTGATGAAAATGCATTTAATGAGTTTTTAGTACCAATTCCTAAAATTGAAGAACAAAAAGACATATTAAAGAAAATTGAAAAGCATGACCAAATCATAAGTGATGCACAAAATATCATTTCTAAAGAAGAAACAGAAATAATGCATATAATAGATATGGTTTTAGGTGTTTAGGTGCTAAAGAAAATTCACTTTGTACATAGCTACATTTAAAAACAAAGTATAAAACTCCTTTGTTTACAGATACTAGAAATGTTATCAAAATAAACAAAGGAGTTTTTATATATGAAAGCAACTGGGATTGTGAGAAGAATTGATGATTTGGGAAGGGTTGTTATTCCTAAAGAGATTAGAAGGACGATGAGGATACGTGAAGGAGACCCGTTGGAAATTTACACAGCATCTGACGGTGAGGTTATTTTCAAAAAATATTCACCTATTGGTGAGTTGTCAGAGTTTGCAAGTCAATACACCGATGTTTTGCACAGGGCGACAAACTTGCCTGTTATGATTACTGACCGTGACCATGTTATTGCTGTGGCAGGTATGCCTAAACGAGATGCTATTGACAAGCGAATTTCTGCACAACTTGAGGAATTAATGGAAAATCGCGAAAATTATATTGCATCGCCTGAAACAAAGGCACTTTATCCTTTATCCGACAAGGACAAGGAAGCAGGACTTGCCTTTACCATTATCGGTGGTGGTGATGTTACGGGTTCAGTTATTTTAATGATGAATACCGACGGTAGTATGCCCACACAGACCGAAATTAAGCTTGTTTCCGTTGCCGCATCGTTTTTAGGTAAACAAACGGAAGAATAAACAACAAATTGGAGTTTGTCGGAGTAAGTGCAAAATGCAAAACGCTGAATGCAGAATGAAGGGTCTGCGACGCGATTATAAAGAATAGGTCATTCTGAGGAGTGTAACGACGAAGAATCTCTGTTGGTTTTATTGTACACTTCAAAGGAGATTCTTCGCTACGCTCAGAATGACAAATCAAATTGGTTACCCCGTCAAATTATA
>JAFQEE010000053.1 GCA_017399175.1 Clostridia bacterium
TTGTCCATATTCGTTTCTTTTGTCCTTTTTTCATTTCCATACCTCTACATTATATTTTAGCATAAGAAAAAGGTAGATACATGGTGGTTTTCCATGTGTCTACCTTTATTTTACTATTGCATTCAACTGGTGGTTATGATTTCTGTTATAGGTTCAAGTGAAACAATAATCTTTGCACTTTTAACATCTTTTAAATGAACTGTCAGTTTGTTTATATCAGAATAATCTGCATCATATTCGTATTTGCCTTTCAGCGAAACAGCAGGCATAACAGAAAACTCACCATCTTGGTGCAGTGTGGCTTTCATCTGCTTATCATTTATGGTAAGGATTGCAGATTTACCGTCTTCGCTGATTTTAATGTCAGCCTTTGTGTGCATAAACCAATAAATATCACTTTTCACAAGACAATTTATGTGGTCTATAATTTGAAGTGAGTTGTTGTTATAAAACTCAAATTCTCTAATGACCTTTTTGGCACCGTTCATTCGGTAAGCGTCTGTCATATCAAGAACAGCTTCACCGCCATTTTTTGTGGCTTCAAAAGAAGTAAAATCGCATTCTGCCAAAACATATTGGTCGTCAAGTGTGGAGTTAGGATTAATAACCAATGTGTTTTGTCCCTCTGCGCGTTTGCAATAATTTTTCCATCTGCCACCTGCAGGAAGATTCATAAAGTAATTCGGTGCATCATAACTGCCCGGTCCTAATTCCTCGGCCCAGCGTTCACCCATTGAGTCAAACACGAAAGTACCAATGTCAAGGTCACCGTGATTTGTAAAATTGTAACCACCCTTAATACCTGCAAAAGTGGCGTTATTATTAAGATAATCACTTCGCATAAGCACAAGTGACTGTCCAACATCAGAGTCCAGATAACGACTCAAGGGCTCGTTACTAAAATCACTTTCACCATATTCTCTGTTATACCAAAGGCAGGAAAGAGCATCTTCTTTGCCACTACCGTTGCGTTCAGTATCTTCAGAAGTGTTTAGCACAAATTCGCCAGGTGCATCACACATTTGATAAGCCGAAAGCAGGGGAGCGTTGTATTCTGTTGCATACCAATGAAGAACAGGAGTATAGCACATTTCAGCCTTGTTATCCCCGAAATTAAACATTCCCGTAGGGGTTGTTATGTAAACAGGGAAATAGCCTAATTGACGGAATCCATCAATTTCCGACATTCCAAAGTCTGTACCGAAATAATTTCTTGAACTTGCGATAAAGAATACAATAGAATTCATACCTGACTGACAATATCCCGGACCTTCTGCATATACACCGTCAGGCGTAAAGTTTTCAAAGGCAATCGGCATATTTTTGTAGCACATAGCGAGAAATTCTGCCGATTTTTCTGTATCAACCTCTGTAAAGGTCATACAGGCAATACCGATTTCGCTGTAACAAATGCTGTTCCAATTATTCTTTGACCAAGTGAACCAATGGTTGTCATTAAGAGCAGGCAGGATAGCATATTCCCATGTTGTGTTTGCCAAAAGTTCTTTTTGTTCATCATTTAAATAATCATAAAACCAGTCATAACCAATTGATACTGCAAGTGCCATTTCTGCAGTTGCAAGAAAATGTCCTGTACACCAGTCATCGTAGCTGCATACATTCGCAAGCTCTTGCCAAGCCCTTTGTGCATACTTTTCTTCATCTGTAACCTGCCACGCATAACCTAAAATAATCATACGGTTAATAACTTCTCGTGAAATCGGCAAAATACTGTCTTCTTCGTCAAGTACATAGGGCATAACGGGATAAACTTCTGTGTTTAAAAGTCCATTTGCATTGTCAAGAACCGACTTGTTAAGAGATTCTGTGTATTCGGTAAAGTTTTCTGAATTGCATTCATTTTTTACCATATCAAAATCTTCTTTGTTGGCAAGGATAAACGGATGTTGTATAGTTTCATGAACTTTTGAGATTTCCTTTATAAGTTCCTTTTCTTTGATGGCATCTTTGTACCTGTCAAGAGAAATATAGTCAATTCCAACCTTGACCATATCGGGAATTACAGCAAAATAAGGGACAATATTGGTAATTCCCAAAACGATAACAAGGAAAATTGAAACAATAATAGAAATTAATACTTTGTATTTCTTTTTCATAATTAAATTCCTTTAATAGCAGGGTAAAGTTTTTTCCACTTTTTATATTTTGCTTCATACTTTTCTGCAAGTTTACTTTCGGGTTTTACGGTTTCAGTAATTTCATATACAGAATTTTCAAGAACTGTGTATTCATCTTTTGTCATTATGCCTTTTGCTGCAAGCATAGCAGCACCTAAAGCTGCACCGTCCTGATTTTTGGGAATATTCAGTTCAATGTTCAATACATTAGCGATAATTTTAAGCCAAAGCTTATTTTTAGTTCCGCCACCACAAACAGTTGAACAATTTATATCAACACCAAGACTTTTAATAATCTCAATGTTGTCTTTTAGTGCAAATGCCACACCCTCAAGGATTGCAAGGCTCATTTCGTCCTTTTCGGTTGCAAGACCGAGACCATAGAACATTCCACGAACTTCTGTGTCGTTAAGAGGTGAGCGTTCACCCATAAGATAAGGCAAGAATAAAATGTCGTTTTCACCTAATTTGTCTTTTTGGGAAAGAACAGAGTCGTAATCGTCACCGAGAATTTTCTCAACCCACCAATTACAGCAAACTGCTGCCGAAAGCATACAAGCCATATAGTGATAATTGCGACTTGCTGAGCAGAAAGAGTGAATTGCATTAACTCTGTCATAGTTATAGGTATCGCTGACGGTGAAAATTGTTCCGCTTGTGCCGAGAGAAATGTTACAACTGCCGTTTTTAACAGTACCCGTACCAATCGCCGCTGCCGCATTATCGCCGGCGCCAATAATTACTTTTACATCATTTGTGCTAAGTTCATTTTGCAGTTCTTCTTTTAAAATTCCTGCACATTCGTCACTTTCAAGAACCTTTGGAAACCAAGCTCCTTTTATTTTATATTTACCCAGAATGTCCTGCGACCAGTTGCGGTTATTCACATCAAAATAAAGAGTACCTGATGCATCCGAAACGTCTGTGGCAAAATTACCTGTAAGGCGGTATGCAAGATAGTCCTTTGGCAACATCACTTTACTAATTTTACTAAAGTTTTCAGGCTCATTTTCTTTAACCCAAAGAAGTTTTGGCAATGTAAAACCTGCAAAAGCAATATTTCCCGTATTGTCAAGAAGAAAATCTTTGTTTTCGTTGAGTTTGTCAGTCTGGCATTGGCTTCTTGAATCGTTCCAAAGGATAGCAGGACGAATAATGTTGTTGTCACCATCAAGCATTACCAGTCCGTGCATTTGTCCAGAGAATGAGAAAGAAGAAACTTTTTTTGCATCAACATTTGAAAGCAATTCCTTTAACGCTGAAACAGTCTGGTTGTACCAATCTTCAGGATTTTGTTCACTCCAACCGTCGTGAGGGAAGTATAACGGATATTCCTTTGTAACTGACGAAACAACTTCGCCGTTACTGTTTAATAGTAAGACTTTGACAGAAGAAGTGCCTAAATCAATACCTACAAAATATTTCATAAACTACCTCTTAAAACATAATCTGGTTGATAATACTTTCAAGATATTCTTGTCTGCCGCTTTCTACATTTGTCACATTACCCATTTCTTCCGCATAGGCAGAAAGTTCTGTAAGAGTAGCAGTACCACTTGTGATTTTCTTGCCGATTTCACTGTTATATGAAGCGTATTTGTTCTTTACAAATTCGTCAATTCTGCCGTCTTCAATAATAGCGACAGCTTTCATAAGACCAAGAGCAAATGTGTCCATACCGAGAATATATGCGTGGAACATATCTTCATAGGTGTTACTTGGTCGGCGGTTTTTAGCATCAAAGTTAAATCCGCCGGTAAGTCCGCCTGCTTTGATTACTTCATACATACACATTGTTGCTTCGTAAACGTCAAACGGGAATTCATCTGTGTCCCAACCTAAAAGATAGTCACCTTGGTTAGCGTCGATAGAACCCAACATACCGTTTATTGCAGAAACACGAAGTTCGTGCTGGAAAGTATGTCCTGCAAGGGTGGCGTGATTAGCCTCAATATTCATTTTGAAATCTTTGTCAAGACCATATTGACGTAAGAATCCGATTGCAGTTGCAGCATCGAAATCGTATTGGTGCTTCATTGGTTCCTTTGGCTTTGGCTCAATGTAAAAGTCACCAGTAAAGCCTATTGAACGACCGTATTCTACTGCCATTTTCATAAGTCTTGCAATGTTTTCCTGTTCAAACTTAACGTCTGTGTTAAGGAGAGTTTCATAACCCTCTCTGCCACCCCAGAAAACATAACCTTTACCGCCAAGCTTAACAGTAATGTCAAGAGCCTTTTTAATCTGTGCAGCCGCAAAGCAGTAAACGTCAGCAGAATTTGTACTGCCGGCACCATTCATAAAACGTGGGTTTGAGAACATATTTGCAGTACCCCAAAGGCACTTAATGTCAGTACCTTGCATTTTTTCTAATATGTAGTCAGAAATCTCGTCAAGTCTGCGGTTAGTTTCTTTAATGTCGTCTGCTTCAGGCACAATATCAACGTCATGGAAACAGAAATACTTAACACCTAATTTTTCCATAAACTCAAAACCTGCGTCAACCTTTGCTTTTGCGTGTTCCATTGTGGCTTTTTCACTATCAAATGATTTGTCAGCAGTATCTCTGCCGAACATGTCTGTTCCTGCAGCACAAAGATTATGCCACCAAGCCATTGCAAAGGGGAGATGCTCACTCATTTTCTTTCCTAAAATAACCTTGTCTGCATCATAAAACTTAAACGCAAATGGATTTTTACTGTCTTTTCCCTCGTATTTTACTTTGTCAATAAAATTAAAGTATGCCATAATTTCCAATCTCCTTTTAATTTGTTTTAATATTTATATATTGAATTTCTTTTTAACCAAATCAATAAATTGTGAGGCAGTTTTGCCTGTGAGCGATATTGCACCTGTTGCAATTTTTCCAAGGAATAATGGAACGCCTACGGATGCGATATTGTTCTGTAGTAATTTATCTGTAAATCGGTCATCATCTTTTGTGGGGACGCTGTCACAGGTTTTCATATACCACAAAAGCATTTCCTCTTTCATCTGTGCGATTATATCCTTGTACTGCTCATCATCAATGCGATTGATACTTTCACCTTCACTGAGCACATAAAACTCGTCTTTTTCGTAAAGTCGCATTACATATTTGTACTCTTTTGAGCGAATCATAGCAGCCTTGGTATGAGTTCCGTCCTCTTTAGATTGCAAAAGAATACGGGGAGCATAGTGACCGTCTTCGTTTATGAAATGATCCATTTCTGTACATTGAGTTTCGCCTAAAAGTCGTCCACCCTCGCTGAAAACATATTCACGGTGAGGAGTACTCCTATCTTTAAGAGATGGCACGACACTCTGTGAATAACTGAGTCTGTCACATTTTATTCCTGCCAATTCATAAACTGTTGCACAAAGGTCAGTAAGTTCCACAAGATTACTGTTTATACCTGTATCAGCTTTGATATTTTTAGGCGGTTTAATGATGAATGGTACATTGACAAGGCAATCGGGGAAACAGTTTTGACACTTCTCAACAATACCGTAGTCAGTGGTGTAGTCACCGTGGTCGGAAATGACAATTATGGCAGTGTCATCATAAATTCCCTCATTTTTAAGAGTTTCAACAATTTTGCCCAATTGGTCATCAACTTTAGCGCACATTGCAAGATACACACGACGAATTTCATTAAATCGTTCTTCGCTGTAATTTGTTATACCAAGAGTATCACGAAGGCCTGTTTCCATTAAAGGTTTACCGTCAGTATCCTTAATTGTGGGAATTCTTTGTTGCAAATTGCTTTCATTAATCAAGTCATAATATTTCTGCTCAATTTGATACGGCGGATGTGGAAAATTAAGTCCCACGAACATAAAGAAAGGTTTACTGTCAGGACGTTTTTTGATAGCTCTGATTGCTGAATCAACCGTTAAATCGTCCTCATTTTTGATTTCTCTGCCGTTTTTGTTTTCTGGGATTATACCGTCCATAAAGGAATAATATGTATCGCTACCTTTTTCGCCACGCTGTCCTTTAACCAAAGTTATAGGTGTTTTAACACGGTCATACATAAGGTATTTATCAATGGTTTTCCTATGATGTTTTTTGTGCTGTCCTGCCATTAAGTCGCCACGAGTTGAAGAAATAGTATAATAACCTGCTTTTTTCATATCGGTAAACAGGTTTTCTTCGTCGGGATGCAAAAGATATGACATGGTTCTGTGACCGTTGGTATGCGGATAATTTCCGGTCATAAATGAACAACGGCTTGGTACACAAACAGGACTTTGAGCAAAGCAGTTTTCAAAAGAAACACCCTCTTTACTCATAGTATCAAAGTTCGGAGTATATGATGCTGAATTGCCCAAATGATGAAGAGCATCAGCACGCATCTGGTCGGGGTTAAAAATGATAATATTAGGTTTATTCATTGTTTTCACCGATTTCTTCAGGATTTATGTCTTTCATGAAGTGTTTAAATAAATTATACCAATTACACAGAAAAAATGCAATTATAATATGACAATAAAAAGCGTTGCATAAGGGAGTGGATATTTCCCCAATGCAACACTTAATTCTTTTAAATGGCTTGAATGATACGATTTTTACAGTAAAACAACGATAGGCAGTGCATTTCGGTGTACTGTCTTATGTTTTTATGTTGCTTTTTGTTGTGTGAGTGGTATAATTATCTTGATAAATAAGAATTTGCAGAATTTCTTGAGTAAAAGGTGGTGCAGAAACATAATGAAGGCAGTCGAGTACGGTAAAAACAATAAAGATGTTATCATTTTACTTCATGGTGGCGGTTTGTCTTGGTGGAATTATAAAGAAGTTGCAGAAATACTTGCAGACCGTTTTCATATAGTTATGCCCATATTAAACGGTCATTCAGGAAGCGGAGTTCCTTTTATTTCAATAGAGGACAATGCAAGAGAAATCATTTCATATATTGATGAAAATTTTGGAGGTCATGTTTTATTGGTTGGCGGTTTGTCGCTTGGAGGACAGGTGCTTGTGGAAATGCTTTCACAGAGAAAGAATGTTTGCGAGTTTGCAATTATTGAAAGTGCTTTGGTGTTGCCTATGAAGTTGACTGCAGCTATTATAAAACCGACTTATGATATGTGCTATCCGCTTATAAAAAAGATGTGGTTTGCTAAGTTGCAATTCAAGGCATTGCACATAAAAGCAGAACTTTTTGAGAACTATTATTCGGATACAGTCAACATTACAAAGGAAGATATGATTGCATTTTTGATGGCAAATTCCAATTATAGCGTTAAAGATAGGCTTGCTGATTGTGAGGCTAAAGCACTTGTCTTGGTCGGAAGCAAGGAACAGCCTATTATGAAGAATTCGGCTCAAAAGATTACCGATTGTTTACCGACGGCAAGGTTGGAAATTATGAAGAATTACTATCACGGAGATGTCAGCATCAATCATTCCAAACAATATGTAGAAAAACTATTACAACTTATAAATACGTAAATTCCAATTTGTCAATTTCAGTAAAATAACGATTATCAGTAATTTAACGATAGGTTAGATAGATTTTCTATGTAATCAACTAAATAACACATAAAAAGCGTTGCAGAAGGGAGCAGTGATTTCTTCAATGCAACGCTTAATTTTTTTAAATGGCTTAAATGCTATATAAAACAACGATACCACTATCAACACAAATTGTATCAATAGTGGTATCTAATTTGGCATTGACTACGCTATTTGATACAATTCGTCGTTTTTAGGATAGCGTTGCAGCTGACTGTAAATGTAAAATAATGGTGGATTATGTTCTACGGATTTTGAAATTTTGTTAACAGTAATCTTTGTACTTTTTTCAAATCCAGAACATGAACATTTTTTTAAAACGCCTTTAAAATAATGTCAAAATATGATATTATAATAATATATAAAAATGATGACTATTACACTTTTGCAGAGATTATGCAAAAAACTACTCTTACCAATATAAAAAAATTTTGATGTAGAGAAGGCAGAATGATGAACAGATATAACGAAGCTAAAGAAATATATGCACACTATGGCATTGATACTGAAAAAGCACTTGAAACACTTAAAAGTGTATGTGTTTCCGTTCATTGTTGGCAGGGTGACGATGTAACTGGTTTTGACAGTAAAGAGGCTCTTTCAGGTGGTATTCAGACAACAGGTAATTATCTCGGAAAGGCAAGAACTCCCGAGGAGCTTATGGCAGACTATGATAAGGCTTTTTCACTTATGCCCGGCAAAAAGAAACTGAATCTTCACGCAAGTTACGCTATTTTTGACGGTGACGAAATTGTTGGTAGAGATAAACTCCTGCCAAAGCATTTCAAAAAATGGGTGGATTTTGCCAAAGAAAGAAATATGGGTATAGATTTTAACCCAACATTCTTTTCACATCCTATGGTAAAGGATAATCTTACTCTTTCATCACCTGACGAGAATATTCGTACATATTGGGTAAATCACGGTAAGGCTTGTCTTAAAATTGCTGAATATTTTGCAAACGAAACAGGGATTCCTTGTGTTATGAACATCTGGATTCCTGACGGCTACAAGGATATTCCGGCTGACAGATTAACACCGAGAATGAGATTTAAAAAGAGTCTTGATGAAATTCTTGATACACCTTATGACAAAGAAAAGGTGTATGTAACTCTTGAATCAAAGGTTTTCGGTATAGGTCTTGAAAGTTATACAGTAGGCTCTGCAGAATTTTGCCTTTCATATTCAAGTTATAAGGGTATCACTCCCCTTATGGACAATGGGCACTATCATCCTACTGAAATGGTTAGTGATAAGATTTCGTCACTTCTCCTCTTTAATGAAAAGATTGCACTTCATGTAACAAGAGCAGTTCGTTGGGATTCAGACCATGTGGTTATCTTTGTCGACGAAACAAAAGAGATTGCAAAAGAAATCGTAAGGAATAATGCTATTGACAAAGTATTTATAGCAACAGACTATTTTGACGCATCAATCAATCGTATTTCTGCATGGGTAACAGGTGTAAGAAGTGTGCAGAAGGCACTTCTTTTCGCCCTTTTACAGCCTGATGAAAAAATGAAAGAGTTGCAGAATGAAAGCAACTTTACAGAGATAATGTATCTTCAAGAAGAAATGAAAACAGCACCATTTGGTGATGTGTGGAATGAATATCTTGCAAGAGAAAATGTGCCCACAGATTATCTTGCAGAAGTTAAAAAGTATGAGCAGAAAGTATTGGTGAAAAGAGCATGAAAGATATTTTAACTTCCCCTTTTGTGGAAGAGATGAAAAAGACTACTGCTAATATGTATCGTCTTGGTTGGGACGAAAGAAATGGTGGCAACATCAGTTATATGCTTGATGAAAATCAAGTTAAAGAATACCTTGACCTTGATAAGGTTATCCGTACAATCCCTACTGGCTTTGACGCAACTGACCTTATCGGTAAAATCTTTATCGTTACAGGTACAGGAAAATATTTTAAAAATGTTGAAAGTGACCCAGAAACAAACCTTGGCATCATCCGTATTGCTAAAGACGGCACAACAGCAGAGCTTCTTTGGGGATATAAAGATAACAGTAAGTTTACAAGTGAGCTCCCGGCACATCTTATGAGCCATATGGCAAGGCTTAAGGTTGACCCTGAAAACAGAGTTATAATGCACACTCATCCAACCCATACACTGGCTATGAACTATGTGCATGAGCTTGACGAAAAGAAATTGACTCATACTCTTTGGGAAATGTGTACCGAATGTATTGTTGTTTTCCCTGACGGTGTAGGTGTACTTCCCTGGATGCTTTGCGGTACAAACGAAATCGGTGAGGCAACGGCAAAGAAAATGGAAGAATTCAGACTCGTTGTTTGGGGAATGCACGGAATTTACGGTGCAGGAAAAACAATGGACGAAACCTTCGGACTCATAGAAACCATTGAAAAGGCTGCACAGATTTATATGCTGACAGCACATTTACCAAGAATAAACACTATCAAAGATGAAGAAATGGTGGAGCTTGCGGAGTTCTTCGGTGTCAATTACAGAAAGGATTTTCTGAATATATAATCAACCCGACAAACAATTATTTGCGGAGGATGAATTTATGAATGTAAAGGAATATATCGAGAATAATTGGGATAATACAACCCGTTTATTTACAGAGGATGATGATACATTAATAGGCTTGCCGCATCCCTATACTGTGCCCTGTATAGAAGGGAAATTTCAGGAAATGTATTATTGGGATGTTTATTTCACAAATGTTGGTCTGATTAAATCTGGACGCTTGGCACAGGCAAAAAACAATGTTGATAATATGTGCTATCTCATAAACAAATTCGGGTTTATGCCTAATGGTAACCGTACATATTATCTTTCTCGTTCACAACCACCTTTTCTTTCACAAATGGTTCGTTGCATTTATGAGCAGACAGGAGATACCGAGTGGCTTGATGAATGCTACAAGGCTCTTGAAAAAGAGTATGAATTTTGGGAAAATGAACGACAGACGCCCTGTGGTCTTAACCGATATTACGGTAAATTCTCCCACGATGAACTGATGAATTTTTGCAATGTTTTATGCAAACGATTCAATATGGAAAAGCCTGATGATAAGTGTGTTGCAGAAAAATACGGTCAGGCTATGTATTCCTTTGCCGAAAGTGGTTGGGATTGCAACAGCCGTATGGGACTTGACTGTTATAATTATGCTTGGGTGGATTTAAATGCTTTGCTTTTCGGTGTGGAAATGGATATGGCGTTTTTTTCTGCCGAGCTTAAAAACGGACGCGAATCAATATGGACCGAAAGAGCAGAGAACAGACGAGGTCGTATGAAAAAGCTTTTATGGAATGATGCGGTGGGTGCTTTTTGTGACTATGATTTTATCGTCTGTAAGCAAGCTGATATTATATCGGCCGCACAGTTTTATCCGATGTTTTCAGGTGTATGCACTAAAGAGCA
Source organism: Clostridia bacterium (assembly GCA_017399175.1). GTDB lineage: Bacteria > Bacillota > Clostridia > Oscillospirales > Acutalibacteraceae > Fimenecus. The sequence goes on from JAFQEE010000053.1 coordinate 11,043, forward strand.
GGCTGAACGCACAGTTGAATTGTTACCGAAAATAGAATTTGAATTTGGTGTGGCTTGTTGCGAAAAAAGAGACGATTTATACGATTTGCAGTGGGACTACCCCAACGGATGGGCTTGCCTGCAATATTTTGTAGTGCACGGGCTTTTGCGTTACGGCTACCGCAAGGAAGCACTTCGCATCGCTGAAAAATATAAGCGTTTAGTGGAAAAAGTCTTTGAAGAAACCGGAAAATTATGGGAAAAATACGATGTTACAACGGGCACTGTTTCACATAATAAAGAATATGAAACTCCTGCTATGATGGGGTGGACGGCCGGTGTTTATATTGATTTTTGTTCCTTGACGGGAGAATAAATTTAAGAAGAGATAACTGTAAACAAAGAAAACAATGATTTAAGGAGTATTAATATGAAGCCTGTAAGTTTTTATCTTGTTACCGATACACATTATTTGAACAATGTATTAGAACCCGGTGGAGAAGCTTTTGAAAAAAATATGCTCACAGAACAGTTTTTTGTTAAGGAAAGTGGTGCAATTATAAGCTCAACTTTCGACAAAATTATTGAAGACAAAGAAACTGATATTGTTATTCTTCCTGGTGACCTTGTAAAAAATGGTGAAAAAGAAAGTCATAATGGGTTTCTGAAAGAGCTTTATAGACTTAAATAAAATGGTAAAAAAGTTTATGTTATAACAGCCGGTCACGATTATAACGACTCTGCCTATGTCTTAAAAGGTGATGGTCGTGCGCCTGTTGAGGGTACAGACTATAACGATTTGTGTGAAATGTATGGCGATTTCGGTTATGGCAATGCAATTGCATTTGATGAGCCAACACATTCTTATATGGTAGAAATCAGTGACGGTGTAAGAATGCTCGCAATTCATTGTGATAGTAAGGGCCAACCAAAAGGTACGATGGATGACAGACTTATGGCTTGGGCAAAAGAACAGCTTAATAAGGCAAGAAAAGACAACTGCTCTGTTTTTGCAATTTGTCACTATCCGATTATTCCACCTGTACCTGTTTTTGAGTTAGTTGGAGATGCAAAAATAAAGGATTGGAGAAAGATTGCTTCATTTCTTGCTGATAACGGAGTTGAACTTGTGCTCACAGGTCATATGCATATTCAAAGCATAAACGAGTTTTATTCAGAAAAAGACAACCGCCTCATTGATGTATGCACATCTGCTCTTGTGGGAAGTCCTGCAAAATACAGAAAAATCACCATAGATGAAAATTCTGTTCTTAAGGTTAAATCACTTGATGTGCCTGATTTTGGATGGGACTTAAACGGTCTTACACCGCAGGAATATTTTGATAATCATTTTTCAACTGCAATTATTGCAAGAGTGCGCGGCGCACTGGGCGGTGGAAAAGGAATCATAAAACACCTTAAGGCATTCGCAAGAAAGAAATTCGATAAAATCACTATAGTAACGGTTAAACGTCTTCTTTTTATAAAAAGAGACAAAGAATTTGATAAGAAAAGGTTTGCTGATTTTGTTGGTGAAGTCGGCTTAGGCATATTTACAGGTGATTCTCCTTATGTTGAAGGTACACCGGGATATAACTTCCTTGCAGGTATTCTTTCAAGAGCTTCTTTTGTGCTTAAAAAGATTGAACCAAAACTTTGCAAAAATGGCGAAAAAATTGATTTGAGAGGTATGCTTCTTAATACCATCGGAAATAATAAAGGCTTTTCGGATAACAATGCCGAATTTACACTCAAATAAATTCACAATATCGCAAGGTGAAAAATATGTTATATAAAAAGAATGTTGAAAAATCGCTAAAAAAAGAACTTTTCAAAAATCCTACTTCTGAATTCCGTGGAACACCTTTCTGGGCACTTAACTCATACCTTACAAAAGAAGAATTATGCCGTCAGATTGATGTGTTCAAGGAAATGGGACTTGGTGGATTTCATCTTCACGTAAGAACAGGTCTTGAAAATGAGTACCTCAGTGAAGAATATATGGAGCTTGTCAAAGACACTGTGGTTAAAGCAAAAAATGAAGAAATGCTTGCATGGCTTTATGACGAAGACCGTTGGCCATCAGGAGCTGCAGGTGGACTTGTGACAAAGGACGAAAAATACAGAAGCAGATGTCTCTTTTTTACTCCTTTCAAAGAAGAAAAATACAGTGGTATCAATGACTATTGGGTAACCAAAAAAGAAAATCCTATTGCTTGCTATGATGTAATTCTTGACAGTGACGGTTTTCTTTCTTCTTACAAAAAAATTGGTGAAAATGATGAGGCTGAAGGCACAAAATGGTATGCCTTTATTGAATTGGCAAATCCTTCAAGCTGGTATAACGGACAAACATATCTTGATACATTGAGCAGCGATGCAGTTAAAAAGTTCATTGATGTCACTCACGAAAAATATAAGGATAAAGTTGGTGACGAATTCGATAAGACCATTCCTGCTATTTTCACAGATGAGCCTCAATTTACAAGAAAGGCAGTTCTTAATAATTCATTTGATAAAATGAATATTACAATGCCTTGGACTGATAATGTGCCTGAGCTTTACAAAGAAATGTATGGTGAAGATATTTTTGACACCCTTCCTGAAATTTTCTGGGATAAGCCTGATTCTACACCGTCCGTTCATCGTTACAGATACCACGATTTTATTGCTGAATTATTTGCAACATCCTTTGCCGATACCATCGGTGAATGGTGTAATGAAAATGGATTTGCCCTTACGGGACATATGATGGAAGAGCCTACACTTAATTCACAGACTGCAGCACTTGGTGAGGCCATGCGTTCATACAGAAGCTTTAAGCTTCCCGGCATTGATATGCTTTGCAATCGGCATGAATTTACTACTGCAAAACAGACACAGTCTGCTGTTCATCAGTACGGTTATGAGGGTATGCTTTCAGAGCTTTACGGTGTAACAGGTTGGGACTGTGATTTCAGAACATATAAGCATCAGGGCGACTGGCAGGCTTGTCTTGGCGTTACAATCCGTGTCCCTCATCTTTCGTGGTATGCGATGAAGGGTGAAGCAAAACGAGATTATCCTGCTTCAATCCACTATCAGTCACCATGGTACAAAAAATATAATCTTATTGAAGATCATTTCGCAAGAGTAAACACTGCACTTACACGAGGCAAGCCTGTTGTAAAAGTGGGTGTTATTCATCCCGTTGAAAGCTTCTGGCTTCATTGGGGACCTAATGATAAATCGGCAATATTCAGAGAAAGTCTTGATGAAAGGTTTTCCAACGTTACAAAGTGGCTTCTTGAGGGCAGTATTGATTTCAACTTTATTTCAGAGTCGCTTCTCCCATCTCTCTGCGAAAAAGGAAATGCGCCCTTAAAGGTCGGCGAAATGGAATACGATGCGATTGTCGTTCCCGGGTGCGAAACCTTGAGAAAAACAACGCTTGAAAGACTTGAGCAATTCCGTGAGAATGGCGGTAAACTCATTTTTATGGGTGATGCGCCTTCGCTCGTTGACGCTGTACCTTCTGATTATGCAAAATCACTTTTTGAAGAGAGTGAAAAAATCGACTTTTCTCGTGCATCACTTCTCACAGCACTTGAGGATGTAAGAACTCTCACAATAAGATATGCTAACGGAAAACTTACGGATAATTACATATATCAGCTCCGTGAAGACAATGACTGCAAATGGCTTTTCATCTGCCCTTCAAAAGAACCTGATAACAAGCATATAGATAACGGTAAAGATATTCAAATTATTCTGAATGACACATTTTCACCTGAAATTTACAACACAGAAAATGGTGAAATTAAACCGATTAAAGCAGAATACCGAGAAGGAAAGACCATTATTCGTTATCGTATTTTTGGTTATGACTCAATTCTTCTCAAACTCGTTGATGGTAAAACTGATTGTGAAAAAGCACAGCATATCCCTTCAACCTCAGGTGAAAAGCTTTGTGAAATGTGTGATTATGAGTTGTCTGAAGAAAATGTGCTTGTTCTTGATATGGCACAATGGAAAATTGACGATGATAAGGACTATTTTCCAAAAGAAGAAGTGCTTCGTCTTGATAACCTCATAAGAGAACGTCTTGGCATAATAAAAAGAGGCGGACATGTTGTTCAGCCGTGGGTTTTAGGAAATCGTCCAAAGGACCACAAGGCAACGCTTAAATTTACGTTCAAGAGTGAAATAGATTATGATGGCGCAGTTCTTGCTCTTGAGGATGCTGATGTTGCAGATGTAATCTTTAATGGTGAAAAAGTTACTCAACGAGAGGAAGGCTTCTATGTCGATATTTCAATCGGCAAAATGAAGCTCGGCAATATCGTAAAGGGTGAGAATATACTTGAAATCACTCTTCCCTTCGGTGAAACTGCAGGTCTTGAAAATATGTTTGTTCTCGGCGATTTCGGTGTCAGGGTAATTGGTTCTAATGCTGTTATAACCGCACTTCCCGAAAAGCTCGCTTTCGGCTCGCTCTTAAATCAGGGACTTCCTTTCTACTCAGGAGCAGTTACGTATAAAATGAAGGCTGTAGCAGAAAACGGAAGTCTGACAGTAACCGCAAGTGACTATATGGGTGCACTTATTGAGGTAAATGTTGACGGTGAAATCAAGGGTAATATTATTTATCCTCCCTACACTCTTGAAATAAAGGATGTTCTCGGCGGTGAACATGAAGTCGGTCTTAAGCTTTATACTCACCGTTATAACTCATTCGGACCGCTTCATCTTGTAAATCTGAATGAAAAATGGCACGGTCCCGGTGCCTGGAGAACCGAGGGAATCAACTGGAGCTATGAATATGTTCTTCGTACCACAGGTATTCTTAAAACTCTAGGTATAAGTTAATTTGTTTCAGTATTAAAAGGAGCTTTTTATGATAAAAGATATTGATTTTGGTGAGATTATAATCGATGGTATTCCCCAAAAAACAAATGATGCCACAAGAGTTATGTCATTTAATCTTAGATATTGTGATGACGAAGAAGGAAGTGTGAAAAATCGTTCTGTTATATCAAAAGCTATTATTGAACAGTATTCCCCTGATTCTGTTGGTGTTCAAGAGGCAACAGGTGAATGGATGGATATTCTCACTTCAGGACTTGAAAATTATGCATATGTTGGTGAGCACAGAGATAAAGATGTAAACAGTGAATACAGTGCAGTCTTCTATCTTAAAAGCAAGTTTAAACTTCTCGATAGTGGTACAATATGGCTTAGTGATACACCTGAAGAAAAATACACCAAGTATGAGGAATCGGTTTGCACAAGAATTGCAACATGGGCAGTTCTTGAAAACAAAGAAACAGGCGTTAAATATGCCCACATAAACACACATCTTGACCATGTTAGTGATGCTTCAAGAGCTTTACAGGCAGATGTCCTTAATAGTAAAATTGACGAACTTGAAAAAAGTGGTTTTTCTGTTGTTTGTACAGGTGATTTTAATGCTGAACCAATAGGCGAAGCTTATGGTAAAATGCTTATGAAAACAAATGATTCAAAGTTTGTTGCCGATAACAGTGATGATGGTATAACATTTCACGGATATGGCAAAGTCAAAGAGAGTGCAAATGGTCCTATTGACTATGCATTCGTTTCAAAAAATGTCAAAGTTTATAGATACAAAATTGTTCGCAATACTGTAATGGATATGTATCCTTCAGACCATTATCCTATTATTGTAGATGTTATGTTTTAAAAATAGTAAAAAATATAGACACTACGTTTAATAAAATTAAAAAAATATGGCTTTTATTTTTTAAATGTGATAGAATTAATTAAAATTAGCTTCAGGAGATGATATGATGTTAAAAACTCAAGACAATACTCTTTTGACTACAGAGGGAAAGTACATATCAAAATTCGAGTATTTTTGCGTATTGCTTTCTCGTGCAGGTGGTATGTTCGGTACAACTCTTACCGGTTCACTTGCAGCAGCATTCTTGCATGAGCTTTATTATGGCCCAGCAGGTGTGGATGCTGACGGTATTGCAAATATTCTTGCCGTTCAGACCACTCTTACTACAATTTGTGGTATTCTTTTTGGTATTATAGGTGGCTTTATAGTACAGAATTGGAAAACAAGTCTTGGTAGATATCGTCATTGGTATTTTATCTGTCTTGTTCCTACATTCTTGCTTACAGTTCTCTATTTCTATGTTCCACAGGGTTGGTCAATTCAGCAGATGAATCTTCTTCGTTATGGTATAGCTTGTTTTCAATCTGCATTCAATGTATTTAATGTGCATAGCCAGAATCTTGTTCAGGTTATTTCACCTAACCATAAAGAAAAGAAAACTGTTGCTACAATCTGGCAGTTATCATACTATATCGGATATGGCGGAGCATATCTTGGAACATTTATTTATGGACTTTTCAGCGACGACAAAAATGCAATGTATATGACTCTTGCAATTGTTGCAGCTTCTGTTACTGCTTTTGGTAACCTTATGTGCGGTATTTTCTGTAAAGAAAGAATTGAACTTCCAAAGAAGCCAAAGGTAAAAGTATCAAAGGCAATGTTTACTCTTTTCAAGTACAAAAACTACCGTGCTTTCCACGCAATGCAGTGGGTTAATGCATTTGCAATGCTTGGAAAGATGTCTACATATCTTGCAGCAATTACAGTTGGTTCATCAAAGAATCTTCTTCTTACACTTCCTACAGCTATCGGTACTGTAGTTGGTAATCTTATCACTACTAAACTTTCAAAAAAATATGAACCAACAAAACTTCTTAAATTCTGTGGTATCTATTCCCCTGTTGCTTCTTTTGTGCTCTTTGGCATCTGCTTTGTAGAAGCAAAAATGGGTATCAGATTCTTTGAAGGCTGGAATAGCATATTCTTCTACGTATTCTATTTCATTTTCGGTGTCGGCATCGGTATTCAGGAGCTTTCAAAGTCTCACTTTGACGTTGAGTTCTATGATTATCTCGAATGGCAGACAGGCGAAAGAATCGAAGCAATCCAGGGTATTGTTCCCGGTTGGGTCAACTCTGCATGCATTTATTTAAGAGACCTTGCAGTTCCCTATATGATTGCCTGGGCAGGCTACCTTTCATCTGCCGAAGGTGACCTTGTCAAAACAATGCAGGCTCAGCCTACATACCTTGACACCTGTCTTAAAATCCTCGCATTCCTTCTCTTCGGTTATACTCTTGCAAATGTTCTTAAAGCAATTATCCTTAAAACATCTTATGATATTGAGGGTGAAAAGAAAGAACAGATGTATCGTGAACTTGCAGAAATGCGTGAAAAACGACACGAGGAAAACGAAACTGCATAATAATTATTTAAAAAGAGGAAATGTGTTGTGGAATTTATAAATGTTACTGACAATGATAAGGTTTTTGCTGATGGTGTTCACGATGATACCAAAGCATTGCAGGAATGTATTGATAAGGTGAAAGATGGAGGTACAATATACTTTCCTGATGGCACTTATCTTGTTTCTTCAACACTTATTTTCTATTCAAATCAGATTTTTAAGTTATCTGACAATGCTGTGATTTTACGCAGCAAGGAAAGCAATCCTATAACAAGATATCTCCTTGCATCTTATTCAGAGTCACAATGGAGTGGCTACGAAGGTACGCACGATGTTGTTATTTCAGGTGGTATCTTTGACGGTAATGCTGATTTGATAGAAAAATCAACTCTCGTTAATACAGTACATTGTCGTAATATACGAATTGTCGGTTGTCATTTTCGCAATTGCTCAATGTGGCATATGATTGAGATTAATTCAACCGAGAACGCTGTTATAGACAGTTGTGTGTTTGATGGACCTTCATACACCTTAATTCCCGAAAATCTTCTTAACGAGCAAATTCAGCTCGACCTTGCTCATGAAGGTAGTTACGGCCCTGTTTATAACTGTAATGGTGATTTAATTGACTTTTGCAAAGATGATACAGTGTGCCACAATATCACAATATCAAATAACATTTTCAAATGTGCAGGTTTTCCTGCCATAGGTCATCATGGAGATTGTGGGCATCATAACATTTTGATTGAAAATAATATTTTTGATGGCAAGTCAGGGTTATATGATAAAAGTAGAGGTTACATAATTTTCAGGCCTATGGTTTATGATGTGAAAATAAAGAAAAACGTCTTTATTTCACCTGAAAACACCAATTCACCGAATTATGGAATTGTATTTGAAAATCAAAAATCTGATGAGTTGTTAACAGAGTCAAATGTTTTTATTGGTAAAACAACAAGCTTAGACGATTAATTTGCATTTTCGTTTTATTAAAATTTAGCAAAAGCCTTGTGTATACTACAAGGCTTTTTTGAAAAAGGAAAATTTTATGAAAATTACTTCTTTGAGCACCTTGGATGATATACTTAACAACCCTGTAGGTTATGATGTTGCGCAAATGGTGGTTTATCGTAATAATCTTTCAAATGATATATTGGAAAACCAAATATACAGAGAAAAAACTATTGCTGAACTCTTGGGTGATAAGCTTTCTATTTCCGAAATGGAACAAATTGTTAGCCTTATGAATTTAACAACTGAAAAAGTTATTACTAAAAAAGAGGATGACCCTAAATGGTGGAAAGAGTCTGTTATCTATCAGATTTATCCTCGTTCATTTATGGACTCAAATGGTGATGGTATCGGTGATTTACAGGGTATTATCTCAAAACTTGATTATCTTAAAAATTTAGGTGTTGACGTGCTTTGGTTAAGTCCGATTTATGATTCACCTAATGACGATATGGGTTATGATATCCGTGATTATCGTAAAATTATGACCGAATTCGGCACTATGGCAGACTTTGATTTGATGCTCGAAGAAATTCACAAGCGTGGAATGAAGCTTGTTATGGATTTGGTTGTAAATCATACATCTGACGAACATGAATGGTTCCAGAAAGCATTGACAGGCGACAAAAAATACAAAGATTATTACATATTCCGCAAGAGCGAGGGTGACGGTTCTCCACCGAATAATTGGACATCGTTTTTCTCGGGTTCTGCGTGGAATTATTATCCTGAATTGGATGAATGGGCTTTACACCTTTTCTCATCAAAACAAATGGATTTGAACTGGGAAAATCCTGAACTCAGAAAAGAAATCTATGATATGGTTTCTTGGTGGCTCGAAAAAGGTGTTGATGGATTCAGAATGGATGTTATCACCCTTATTTCAAAGGTCCCAAGTCTTCTTGACGGCAATCCACACATTGGCAAACTATTCGGTTGCGGTGCTGAACACTATTCGTGGGGTCCAAGACTTCATGAATATCTTAAAGAACTTAATGAAAGGACTTTCAAGAAATTTCCTGAAAGTTTTTGTGTGGCAGAGCCTTGCAGTACAGGTATTGAAATGGTTAAACTTATTTCAGATGATTCACGACAAGAAGTTCGTCAGGCGTTCCTTTTTGACCATATTGAGAATCCGGGTAAACAAAAGTATCAGGATTATAAATATGACCTTAAATACTTGAAAGAGGCTTTTATAAAATATCAGCTTTCACTTTGTGGCTCATCATGGCCGTCATTCGTTATTGAAAACCACGATAATCCACGAATGGTTTCAAAGGTTAATCCTGATACTAAGTTCAGAAAAACACTTTCAAAACTTCTCGGTGCAATGGTGCTGACAACTCGTGGTACGCCATATATTTACCAAGGTCAAGAATTGGGTATGATTAACTGTAATTTCAATAATATGAGTGAAATTCGTGATGTTGAGGCAATCAACAGATATAGTGAAAATATTGAAATGGGCAGAAGCTCTCAAGAAGTTTTTGCAGAAATTCTGGCGGGTGGAAGAGATAATGCGAGAACTCCTATCTGTTGGGATGATAGCGAAAATGCAGGGTTTACAACAGGTGTGCCTTGGATTAGAGTCAATGGCGACTATAAAGAGTGTAATGCGAAGATGCAGTTTGAAGATTCAACAAGTACTTTTAATTACTATAAATCCCTTATGGCACTTCGTAAAACAAACAAGTCAACCCTTGTTTATGGTGATTTCAAACCAATTGAAACAAATGATGAAACATTCTGCTTTTACAGAGAAAGTGCTGAAAGCAATTTCTACATTGAGATAAACCTCACGGAAAATATTATTGAAAGACCTGTTTCTATAGAAGGTGAATGTTTACTTTCAAATTATTTTGTATCTGCAGATAAGCTTCGTGCGTATGAAGTGAATATCTATAGAGTAAAAAAATGAGTCGGGAGATGTTAAAATGTTGAAAAAAATAATTTTAATTGTGTTAGTAGTATGTATTGTTAATCTTGTGGCAGGAATAATTTATTTTGAAGTTGAACCTGAAAACACAAATATCGACTACTCCTCTGCTGATTCACAGAAAACAACAGACACAACAATAAGATTCAATTCTAATGGTAAGCTCAAAATATTACATATTGCCGACACCCATCTTGATAATGATAAGCATTTTGATTCATCAATATGGGTTATTGCTAATGCTTGTGATATTGAAAAGCCTGACCTTGTTGTACTTACAGGTGATAATACACATCCTAACGAAGACCCTGAAGAAACAAAAAAGCTTATAAATGCACTTATGAATATCTTTGAATCAAGAAACATTCCTGTTGCTGTAACCTTTGGTAATCACGATTCAGAAGAAGGACCAATGTCAAGAAAAGATATTATGGAATATTACAAGACATTCTCTTGTGTAATATCTGCAGGTGATGAAACAAATTTCAAAAACTGCGCAACATTCAATATTCCTGTTTTGGCTTCTGATAGTGACAAGGTAAATTTCAATCTTTGGGTATTTGACTCAGGTGATTATGACGAAGATGAGCCAAGACATTATGACAGAGTAAGAACTGAACAAATTGAGTGGTATAAAGAAACTTCTGCAAAGCTTAAAGAAGAAAATGGTGGCGAAACTGTCAACTCAGTTGTTTTCCAGCATATTATTGTTCCTGAAATTTATGATGTTCTTAAAAAGGTTGATTCAAAGAAGCTATTTTCAGAAAAACATCTTTATAATGAAGATGAATATTATATGTTCGACCCAGAAAATACAAACTATGGTACGCTCAATGAATATCCATGTCCGGGTTATTACAACGATGGTCAGTTTGATGCTTTGGTTGAAACAGGCGATGTGCTTGCAATGTTCACAGGCCACGACCATACAAACGCATTTGGTGTAAGAAACCAGAATATTGATATTTTCACCTCTCCAATGACACGCTATAAGGGATTAGCTTATACAACTCAATATGGTTATCGTGTGGTTGAAATTGACGAAAACGACACTTCAACATATACAACAAGAGTTGAACGTCTTTATGATGTGTTTGACCACGACTATGCAAAGGAACAAAAGGAAAGTGGCGATAAGTATTCAAAGAAAATCTCTTACGAGCTTGCAGTCAAGGGGAGAACACAAAAATTATTCACTGAAATTTATCAGTCAGTAGTTGAGTTTTTTACAGGTAGAACAGTAACATATCCAGATTATAAATAAAAAATTAAGCGTTGCACAAGGGACAACATAATCCCAAATGCAACGCTTATTTATACACTTTGTTTACTTAAAAGAATTTTTAAAGTAAGGTTATAAACTCTTTGTATGCTTTAGGGTTAGCAAAAACAACATCATTCGGTGCTGAAAAACTAATTTCTCTTCCTTGATAATTCAATGCAACACCACCAGCTTCTTTTAAGATTAAAGTTCCTGCTGCAATATCCCAAGGCTGCAAACCTTTCTCAAAGAACACCTCACATCTGCCACAAGCAACTGTGCAGATATCGTAAGCAGCTGAGCCACTTCTACGAATATCACGAGAAAAATCAAAAACCTTTCTCAAAAGTGCAAAAGTTTCATCTGTATTTTCAGGATGATATGGAGATGTTCCAAAAAGAGCAAGTCCGTCTGAAAGTGGGCGTTCACTCACCTTTATCCTGTTTCCATTAAGGTTCGCTCCCTTGCCTTTTTCAGCACTAAAGAGCTCGTCAGTATAAGGGTTATATACAACGCCTGCAATAACATCATTATTATTGCAAAGTGCAACAGAAATGCAACTACAACGATAGTCCTGCATAAAGTTTGTGGTTCCGTCAATTGGGTCAATTATAAAACGCAAACCATCAGTTGAAAAGTCATTCTCGCCTTCTTCACCGATAAACTGGGCATCAGGGAAAGCTTTGCCAAGCTCTTTAAATAAGAATTCCTGTACAGCAACATCGTATTTTGTTACAAAATTTTTCTTACCTTCTTTGGCTGTTACAGTATTCTCCTGATTGTGTGCAGAAAGAATTATCTTTCCTGCCTCTTTTACTATTTCAGTAATTTTGTTAAGCATTATTTATCATCCTTTTAAGTATTTGTCTACATAAATTTTATTGTTAAATCATAACATACTGCACCTTAAAAATCAATAAAAACAACCTACTACATAATAGGTTGTTTTTCCATGTACGACGCTCGATTTTTTTAATGGCTTAAGCGATGCATAATTCTCTATGAAATCCTTAGTAATATGTACCGTTATTTTACCACAGACCTTACAACACCATCTTTTAGGTATGTTGGGTCAAATTTGGCAGTACGGTAGCCTTGTAGGATGGTAGAGTAATAATAAGCACTCGGCTTTCCAAGTGGTCTGCCTAGATTCATTACATACATCATAACCTGTGTTTTCCTGTTGTTGATTTTAACTGTTACATACTCTTTTCTGTAAAGTCGTGGGTAGCCTTCGTAGATATCAAGGCTCTGTTCATCTTTGTCGAAGATTTCCCAAATCATAACTGGTACTCGGTCGTTTTCTGATGGTTCAACTGTTGCAACTGCATTTCCGTTGTAACCTCGGAATGTGAGTTTGTAGTGTTCTAGATAAGTTTTTGTTACAACTCTCGCTGTAGGGCATCTGTAAGCCATTTGTTGCAGGTTCAGGTTTGAACCATAAGCTAAATAAAGTTTTGACATAAAAAAGTTCCTTTCTTAATGAGTATTTATTAAGGCAGGTGGTTTTTAAGCCACCGTACCATTTCTCCAAGCTGCTGAACCGTTAAGGTGTTTACACAAGTGTTCTCTGCAGTTTTTGAATTCATCACCAACCAAGCCGATTCTGTTAAGGTATGTTCTCATTGCAAACTTTTCATTTTCGGTTTGGTTTTTCTTTGTACTTGCTTTCTGTTGTGTTAATGCTTGATGGTTAAGTGCTAATGCTAAAACTATGTAACTTCTTATCTTGCCTGCGTGAAGTGTACTGTCAAATCCTCTTAACTCTACTGTGTGGTTACCGTGGAAGAAACTGTGTAAGTTTAAAAAATGATATCTGCTTTTATGATAGTGAGTGTTTCTGGATTCACAAAAGCCTGCATACCAAATGTTCTCGATTTGAGAAAAGGTTGCAGGCTTTTTTCTGTTTATTGTTTCAACTAATTGTTTATCCATCTTCTTACACCATTTTGTTCTTGCCTCATCAATTTGAAGGCTTTTGTAAAGCAAGTCATTCTTTGATGCAATGATGTTTATGAAATTTCTTATTGACCTTGGTGTATGGTCTGCTCCATTAAGGTGGATGTGAATTCCACAAGAACCCTCATCAACAGATGCTCCACCTTTACGGAGTTTTCTGATGAGTTCTTGTAAAGTTTCAATGTCTTCTCTGTAGGTTAAAACTGGTGTAACCAATTCACATTTATAAAGGTCAGATGCGTGAACCTTGCATCCATCAACTTTCTTCAAAGGGTTAATGCTACCATCATACATTACTGTCCATTTTCTGCCGGTGTTATCAACTACTGTTTTCTTGTCATAAAAACCACCGTCACTTGTAAATGAACTTTCAAAGTGGTTTGCCATAATCTCGGCTGCTTTTGTTCTTGTAATGCCTGTGAACTCAATCTCAATACCAAACTTTGCTTTTAACATTTCTGTGTACCTCTTTCTTGTCTTTTGGTAGTCACATATTACCTCTAAAGTACACATATATCCAGACAAATTTAAGGCGTAAAGTACACAATCTTTATTGATACAATTTGTGTATTTTTGTGGGTTGTTATATAACAAAAAAAGACTACACAAGAACGAATCCTGTGTAGTCAAATATGAATATTTAATTTTATGTTTTTACTAGTTCATCATACGTATGTTTCATGGATACCATTGATTTTTTAAAATCTTTGTGGTATACTACAGACGGAGTAGAGTGGAATTTTAAAATCCGTCTGCTCTCAGACCGTTATAACGGTCTGAGAGCAGACGGATTTGTTGTTTGTTGTGTTGTTTGTACGGGTTTCCTTTCGGGCGGCTCGTTTCTCGACGGGTCGTCTTTTTTATTTGTAGTAATATACTATAAACTCGTTATTTCAAAGTACTAATATTACCATTTAATCTAATGAAAAACCTATTAATATTCGATGTTATGAAAAGTGTTGTTATTTAATAAAATTAACCTTTCGGAATATATTTTAATTTAATAATGTTTATTATTTTGTAAAAACGTAGGAATTAGACTTTCCCATTTAAATGTACCCATGTATGTTGGATATTTTGATGCTAAATAATAATGGGTGCTTTGCTCAATAAAGATTTTATCTTTTATGTCAGCCTTCTTGGTGAGCCATAAAATAAAATTCACCTCATCCGTGCACTTTTGACGAGCTATAGCAGATGGATATAAAAGTTCATTATGCCGAGATATTCCGTAACATGCATCAGAATACAGTAGTTTTCCGCGTTTAGCCATTAAGATACGCAATACATCTTCTCGTTCATATTTAGCCATAATGTCTCGCACCTTTTTAGAATATACTCCTTTGCCATAAAAATATTCTACCTGTTCTGGGGTTAAACAAATAAACTTTTTATCTCGTTGCCAATGCATTTCCTTATATGCCTCGAATACCTCGTCACAAATTGCATCATAGTTTGATAAGTCATACACCAATAATTCAACTTCTTCTTCAAGTTTTTTATCTGTTACCTTATTTAACCAAATTTGTTTACGTTGGGCATCCGACATAGCGTTTTGTTCATATGTTGTTCTCGCTTTTTTAGTTTCAATCTTTTCATTGGCAATCTTGCTACCCCAAAACAAACCGCCAAATAAGGCTATAAATATTTCAAACATTTTATTCCGCAGCGTCAGCGATATAATTTTCAGCAGATTCTATACTATTTAATCCATCTTCTAAATTACTAATCGCTGCTTCCATCCTTTCATATCTATCACTATATTGCAAATTTTCTGGCATATTATCAAGACAGTCTTGTTCATCATCTAATACTTCTGATACAATATTTGATGCCTGATTTAATAAATTACGCACTGTTTTAAGTTTATCTCGTTTAGTTTTATTCATTACGGAACGCTCCTTTATACGCGCTCCCAAATACTTGGGAACACAAATGATATATTTAAATTCCCATCCTCTGATACTGAAAAACCAAATTTATTTGTACGTTTTGCTAATTCATAAAAATAATGTGTGGGTTGTTCAATAATTATATCTGTACATTCTAACACAATTTTGATAGTCATTTGAATTTCATCAATTTCTACATCAAATGACATACCATTAAAATCCGTAGATAATTTATCCATATATTCACAATACTGTTTTAAAATATCATGTTTTTCATTATCTACTTTCCATAACGGAGTAAATCGGTTATTAGCATCTTCTATAACCATTGATACAACGTCAAAACAATTTATCATGTTTGCCTCCTTATTCAACATGTTTGGTTAATCCATGAAACGTAAAATTCATCTCCACTGTGCCATCGAGTTTTGGATATGCTTCAAAGTTAGACGCAAACTCAACTGCTTTTATAAACCAATTATGTTGTTTAAAAACGATGTTTTTACCAACTACAGTCACACTACCCATGCTTTTTAACGGACTATATAATTCATATGTTACTTTTGCGTTAGTACCTTGTGTGATGTATTTGAGGAGTTTATATGTGTACAATACCTGCTGAACCCTTATTGGATTAACAACAGCAGTTTTATTATCTTCTTCGATGATTTTTTTACCTAATGCACACATAATGTCATCAAGCATAGCGTCAACATCATCATCGGTAGTAAAATCCACATTAGCATTCATATTATCCACTTTCATGTTCGCACCACCCTTTCATTATTTTGATTATATCATAAAAGCCACTCTGATTCAAGCAGTGGCTTTATTTTTGTAGTCGTGCAATAACATTAAACTTTTTTAGTTTTACCTAAAGCATCAAACAAGAAAAGAAGAGTGGCAGGTTATGCTCGTGTATCTACTGATAGTGATGAACAGTTCACAAGTTATGAGGCACAGGTGGATTATTACACCAACTACATACAAAGCCGACCTGAATGGGAGTTTGTTGGGGTATATACTGATGAAGGTATTTCAGCACTTAACACCAAGAGAAGAGAAGGCTTTAAAAGAATGATAGCAGATGCCTTAAATGGAAAAATAGACCTCATTGTAACCAAGTCTGTCAGTCGTTTTGCAAGAAACACAGTAGATAGCCTTACAACTGTTCGTAACCTGAAAGACAAAGGTGTTGAGGTCTATTTTGAAAAAGAGAATATATGGACAATGGACTCAAAGGGAGAATTCTTAATAACCATAATGTCATCTATTGCTCAAGAAGAAAGTCGTTCCATTTCTGAAAATGTTACCTGGGGACAGAGAAAACGATTTGCAGATGGTAAAGTGAGTATTCCATACAAGCATTTCCTTGGTTACAAGAAAGGAACGGATGGTTTGCCTGAAATTGTACCGGAAGAAGCAAAGATAGTCCGTGATATTTACAGAATGTTTATGGAAGGTATGACAACTTGTGCAATTGCAAATCACTTGACGAAAAACGAAATACCAACACCTTCAGGTAAACAAAAATGGCAACGACAGACGGTGGAGAGTATTTTGCGAAATGAAAAGTACAAAGGTTCTGCACTATTACAGAAGAAATATACCGTGGACTTTCTGCAGAAAAAGATGAAAGTGAATGAAGGTGAAGTTCCACAATATTATGTAGAACACAGCCACCCAGCTATCATAGTCCCTGAAGAATGGGGACGTGTGCAGTTAGAACTGAATAGAAGAAAGGATGATAACAGACGAACGTTGTGTAACAGTCCATTTGCAGGAAAACTTATTTGTGGTGATTGTGGTGAAATCCTTGGTTCAAAGGTATGGCACAGTAATAGTAAATATCGCAGAACAATATGGCAATGTAATGCCAAATTCAAAGGTGAAAAGAAATGCACCACACCTCATTTGTATGAAGATGACATCAAGAAATGTTTTGTAACAGCATTGAGTCAGTTAATCACGGACCGTGAAGCATTGTTGGATGATGGCAGAATGATAATGCGTCAACTTGAAGACACAACTGCCATTGATACTGAATGTGAAGAACTTATTCAAGAGATGGATGTATTGATAGAACTCATCAAAAAATGTGTGAATGAAAATACTACACAGACTATCGACCAGGAAGAATATATCAGCAAGTACAACTCACTTGTAGAACGACACGAAAAGTTGCAGAGTCGTTATGATTACCTGAAGAAAAAGAAAGAACGACGATTACAGCAATTCGATAAAATGAGTTATTTCGTATTCGCTGTCATAGAACTTGATGAGCTTGAATTACAGTTCAATCCGGCACTATGGCACACCACCATTGACCATGTAACTGTGTATGCAGATGAACGATTGGTGTTTCATTTTAAGAATGGTAGTGAGGTTGAGGTGAGGATGTAAAAATGTATATTTTATACGAAAGGCAGCAGTGTGAAAACTGTTGCTTTTTGTTGTGTGAGTGGTATAATATTTATGATAAAACATAAAGGAAAGGGGCGTTTTATGAGAGCCGTAAAACATCCTGGGAAATGTAGACTATGTGGTGAATTGAAAGAATTAACACCAGAACATATACCACCGAAAAGTGCCTTTAATATTAACAATATAACAGTTTTACCATTCGAGGAAGTTTGCAAAACTCTAACAGGAGCCGATGGAAGAATGCCTTGGGATATAAACGGTTTGAAAGGAAAGGTGCAACAAGGCGGGCATAAAAAATATTGTCTTTGTAAGGAGTGTAACAACAACACTGGGAATTGGTATATGAGAGCATATACCGATTTTGCAAAAACTGTAAATGCAATAATACAAATTGAACATTTGTTACCAGGAAATACATATTCATTTACCATAAAAGATTTATATCCATTAAGAGTTTTTAAGGCAATGATGACAATGATATGTGATTTGAACAATGATTGCCTTGGCGATTCTAACCTTCGTGATTTCCTAATGACTAAAGAAAGTAATATAATAGACACATCAAAATACTCTCTATATATGTATTTAGTTTCTCCACAAGCGGTTAGAATGAGTGGTATTTCTGCCCAAGTGCACATTGATGACCCTAAAAACCCTGTTTTAGTTTCAGAAATGTCAGCATATCCTATTGGATTTGCTATGTATTTAGATAAGCCAAAAGACTATACACCTTTTGGACTCAATGTTGATTGCTTTGCAGACGCAGATTACAATACAAAGTGTAATGTGCAATTTAGTGGGATTCCTTACTTGGATATAAACAGCCAATTTCCAATTGATTTTCGCTCAAAGGATGACATTATCAACTGCATTGTGGCAAACGAAGAATCTATGGAATAATACATTACAGATGAGGTTTTATATGAATAATTTGAGTAAGTTAGATGAATTTCAAATTCTAATGAAAATGGATGCAAAATATTTACCAGATGAATATGTAAATGATATTTTTCATTATACATCTCCTCAGGGTTTTCAATCAATTTTATTCAAAAATGATGATTGCTTGACATTATGGGCAAGTCGTTTTGATTGCTTAAATGATGTTTCCGAAGGAACGATAGCAGAAGAAATTTTGAAGGAAGTTTGTGATGATTTATTGAGAGATAACAAAATTGATGAGTATCTCTATGAACTTTTTTCAAATGTGAAACCTCCACGAACAGCTCTGTTGCATTATACCGAAGGAGAATCGTTTAAAATCACTCGTCCAGAATACGATAGATATGTATGCTCTTTTTCTAAAAACAAGGACTCCTTATCCATGTGGAATTATTATTCAAAAGGAAATCGGTATGAAGGATTTAATATAGGATTATATGCTCCAATTTTAAAAATATCACTTGAATCTCTTTTTAAGAATATAGAAGCCGTTCCATATATTTTCCCAGTAATATATAATAAACAAGAACAAAAAAGTCTAATTGAAAAAATGTTACTGAAGCTTAAAGATTTATATCAAAAAGAAAGGGAGTCACAAATAAGATACATAGTATCCAATCGCTTGTTAGATTGGAGTCTTATTTTTAAAAAGGAATGCTTTCAGCACGAGGAAGAGGTACGAATAATAATTTATATTGCTAAACGAGAACAAAAGATACCAGTAAAGTATCGGATGAATGCTGGTTATCTCGTTCCATATATTGAATTATGCTTTGATAAAGAATGTGTGTCTGAAGTTGTTTTTGGTCCTTTGCAAATCGATGAAAAACAAAAAATGCACCAGGTTAAAGTGATGGAAGAACTACTACAGTCAAAAGAGTATTCTGCTATTGTTGATTATTCAAAAATTCCTGTGCGATTTTAATATTGTGCAATACATTTTCAGCCATTTAACGATTTGCGGTAATTTAACGATAGGTTAGATAGATTTTCTTAGTTATCAACTTAATAACCCATAAAAATCTCCTCACATTTTATGCTAGTGAGGAGATGGTTCATTATTATGCTCTTGCCATAGGCGTTCTAACTCTCCTTTTTCTGGACATATAACACAACCCCATTTGTGTTTGACCTGAGTAGAAAAAGCACAGCTATTCATTTTCATGATTATATTTGGTTCACTAATGACGAACATTGATACAGAAGCGTCTTCATTTAAAATTTTAGATGCATAACTTTTGTTTATGAGAGTTATAGCAACTTGTGGTGATATTGGTAAGTTGATTATACCATGCCCATTTAGAACATAACTGTATAAACCATTAACGGATAAGACATAAGGTACATTGGTATTGTTAATCAAAAAAGTAACTATATAATCTGAAAATATTTTATTTTGTTTGGCAATCTGAATTCCTGTTCTTGTTATATAATCGTGACAATTCTGTGTAGGTAAAAGTTGAAATAAAGAATCGTCTGAAGTCATTTGTTTCATAAAAGAAGGACTGCGTGCTATTAGGGCATATAAGAAATCTTTTATAACTGGGACTATATGTGCACTTACTGTTAAACTTTCTTTCGTGAAATCAATTTTATCAACATACGAAAGAATATCGCCAAAAGGTGTTTCAATTTTATCTCGAAAATAGTTTTCAGTTGTTGTGGAATAGTATCCTAATTCTGTATTTGTTGACTTTGCAGTACCGTTGTTTCCTATAAACTGATTTACAACATCATAATAAAAAAATTTATTGTTCTGATTATGAAAACGTTTTAGCATTAGTTTCGGCATTTGAATATGCGATTTTATTTCATTTGGCGTATCAGTTTTATTAGTCATGAATTTACCTCTCTACGAAATCAATAAAATGAATTGTTTTTTGCAAATTTGTGGTAGTTATAAATTTTAAAACGTTATGAATTTAATATGTCTTCTAACAGCGGTTCAATACCTTTATTCATAAGTTCATCAACTAATCGCATAGCTGAATATCTATGTACATCTGTAGCCACAAAGCGAAGTATTGTAGCTGCAGTTTCTTTTACAACAAAAGTGAAGTTGCCGTTTAACACCTGAAATGCAAAGCTAGCAAAAGGGTCATATGCCACAAATGACCGACCACAGACACTTTTATAATTACTATCTATGCTTTGGATAATATGTTGTGCGTGTAAATCGTCACATTCCATAAAACGCAAAAGTGAGTCCAAAAAACCTTTTTTTCCTTCCATGAGGAGTTCAGCTAATTTTTCTCCTGACAATTCATAAATATATGATTCAACACTATCGTCAAATGTTCTTTTTTGTATTTTATCAAAAACATTTTCTTCGTTCTTTGCATCCTGATGAAATTTTACACTCTTTTCAAAATAACTTGAGAGCTGTGATGCATCAGCATAACGATAGGCGGCATCACTGTTTGTTGCTTTTTCCGCAACATTTCGAAAGATGTGATGCGAATCCATAGGATTGCCTGTCATTATAAAATTTATTATTCGGCCCAGTGAATAAACGTCACTGCGCTTATCACCATCACGTAATAACATAAATTGTTCGGGTGCACAATATGAATACTGTCCGACAGCGTTCGTATGTAGTGTTTGGTGTGAAGTGAACACATTAAGGTCCTTTCCCAAACCAAAATCTGCAATTTTTAGCATACCCATAATTATAAAAACGTTATTTGGGCTTAAGTCTCTGTGGATAATATCACGCTCATGGACTACTGTCATAATGTAAAGGATTTGCCGAATGCAGTTGATGCATATATCTTCGGTTAGAGTGTTGTTAAGAACATATTTCTCTAAGGTTTGCTCTGCAAGCTCCATAGTATATGAACAAGATGACTCATCAAAAGTATAAATGGTTATGATTCCGTGTGTATCTTGAAGTGACTTTGTTATTTGATATTCTCTTTTAAATCTGCTACGAATACCACGGTCAGTAAGAAAGTCGTCTTTTAATTTTTTCAGGACATTTCCCGTTGACTTTTGGAGATAAACATTGGCAAAGCCACCGCTACCAATCAAAACTAAATCTTGATTCTCCGCACATAAGTGATATTTTCCATTTGTTTGAGTAATCAGGTACCTATCTTTTTGGACAATTTTGTTGAATTCTTCAAATGTATTATAGGACTGTTCAGCAGCTTCCACTTGTGAAAAACCACGGTCTTGCATAATGTATTCTTTGCTTAAAATAATATTCAAAAAATTGTCAAATCTATTGCTATTAATAAGACTTACCAATTTATCATAGGTATAAGCCCATCTAGAAGGAAAACCTTGTCGATAGACATCGTTAAACCCAAATTGATTATTAAAGAAACTTACTAGTTTGGGTCCAGATTTATAAGAATAATATCCATCAATGTCTCCACAAAAGATTTTAGAGATTGTTTGTAATGAATTATCTGAAATCATATAGAATTACCTGCTTTTATTTTTTGCTATCAATATTGATTTTGCCTTGCATAACATCCTAATTATATTATATATCAAGTTTTTATACAATTCAATTGACTATTTTTCAGCTGTTTAACGATTATCAGTAATTTAACGATAGGTTAGATAGATTCTCTTACTAATCAACTTAATAAGCAATAAAAAGCGTTGCAAAAGGGAGTGGAGATACCCCAAATGCAACGCTTAATTCTTTTAAATGGCTTAAATGCTATATAAAACAACGATACCACTATCAACACAAATTGTATCAATAGTGGTATCTGATTTGACATTAACTATGCTATTTGATAAAATTCATTGGTTTTACAGGTAGCGTTGCATGCTTTTATATGTTGATTCTCTATCTGCGACTTTCCGTGCAAAGCGCAATTAGGTCTTCAAGTCTTGCAGTAGCAAGACATTCTACTGTGTCTGATGCACCGTAGTAGATTTTTACTTCTCCGTTATCTTCTAAAATCATACCTCCGGGGAAAATTACGTGCTTACGGAAGCCTGTCTGCGTTTCATAATAGGTTTCGGGAGCAATAAGGGGAAGTTTGCTCATACCGACGATTTTTGTCGGGTCATTAAGGTCAAGAAGCATAATTCCCGCACAGTATCTTTTCTTCCATGCTCTTTCCCAACCATTCTTTCTTCTTTTATTATTTTTGTCTACTGCGTGAAAAATTGTAAGCCAACCCTTGTCGGTTTTAATCGGCGGTGCCGCGGGTCCGATTTTATCATTGGCATAAGGAACATCCTCGACAGCAAGAACAAGCTCGGTTTCACCCCAGAAAATGAGGTCAGGCGATGTTGAAAGCCAAAGGTCAAATCTGTCATTGCCGCCTCTTGAATAAACGGGGAACGGTCTTTCAAGACGAACATACTTACTGTTTATTTTTTCGGGGAAGAGCACCATGTTGCGATTATCGGGAGCAGAAGCGCTGATAATATTTATTTTTTCAAAGCTATCATCGATTTCAGCGATGCAGCCTCGCACACCGTGACGTGTATCCATAGCCATACAGAGGTAAGGCTTACCGTCTATAACCGTAATTCTCGGGTCATAAAGTCTTTTTATTTCGTCTTCAAGCAAAAGATTTTTATTATCAAAAATAGTCTTTTCGCTTGCCTTCCAGTTTATACCGTCGTCACTTGTGGCAAAACCGAGAGAGGTTTTAAATTTCACCTTCGGATAAGTTTTTTCCGTAGGACCGTAATCGTTACGAAAGACCATAACATACTTGCCTTTGTATTTAGCAACACCTGCATTAAAAATCAGAGACGCTTCATAGGGTATATCGTCCTTAGTAAGAACAGGCTTTTCAATTTTTCTTATACACTCCGCACTGTAAAGCTTCGGTTTTAAGATTTTCATTGTTCCATCTCATTTCAAAAATATTTTTTCGCCTGACTCTGACGATTTGTAAATTGCTAAAAATTCCTCTACTGCCTTTCCCCCTTCAAAGGCATCTATGGGGAAAGGATGTTTCTTTTCTATACAGTCGTAAAAATCCTTTATAAGAGGGGAATGACCGCCACCCCAATAGCTTTTTCCTATGATATTCAAGGCATTTTTCAATCGGAGTTGTTTTGTTTTTCCCACACCTATAATATAAGCTTTGTTGCCTTCAATTCGTAAGGTCGCTCTTTTGCAGATTATATCAATCATAAAATCGCGGTTATCAGAAAAAGCGGTTGTGGCATTAAAAAGTGCAATAACTCCGTTTTCATATTCGAAAAGTGCGTGTACCGTGTCTTCAACCTCAATAACACCTTTAAGATGGTCATTGAAGGTATGAGCTGTTACTGAAACAGTATCACTGCCTATAAGATATCTCATTAAATCCTGAGTGTGTACAGCTTGGTTAACCGTAACACCTCCGCCTTCCTTTTCGAATGTACCATGCCAGTCATCACTGTAATAATCTTTGCCCCGATTCCAATGCACAAAGGCTCTTGCTGATATAACCTTTCCGAAAAGCCTTTTATCAATAATATCCTTTACGGCACATACCGATTCAATATATCTGTTCTGAAAGCATACACCGAAATTTGCACTGTTGTTTTTCTGAGCCTTGCGAAGCTCTGCAAGACCTTCTTTTGATATTGCACAGGGCTTTTCGCACAGAACGTGAATACCTTTTTCAAGAGCTGCAACAGCCATAGGCACATGAAGATAGTGAGGTGTGCAGATATGAATACAGTCTGGCTTATCCTCTTTCAGCATAGTTTCAAAATCATAATAAGCCTTGCAACCATATTTTTTTGCCGCAACATCTGCACGGTCTTTTTTTATATCCACAACTGATGAAATTTCGATATTACGCAGGCTTTTAAGAACTCTGAGATGATTGCGTGAAATAGCACCGCAGCCAACTACTGAAACCCTCATATGTTCACTTCCTTAAAATGTGCTGCTCATATCCTCGGTTACTTTTGAAACAACATTTTTCTTGACCTTTGATGAGGCTGCTTTTTCAGTAAGAAGGTAATAGAACTTATCTTCGTCTATGGGCAGAGTAACAGTTTCGTTTGTCCACGATGAAAGATGGGCAGCATTTGAAATCATAAGGCCGTTTATGCCTTCTGCGCCTTCGGCAACAAGGGGAGTACCATAAAGAATGTGATCAGAGAAGGCATTGAGCACACCTGCGTGCTGGTCATTGATACCGTCGGTTTCAACTTCTATTTCTTTGCAAGGAATACTAGCAAAACCATTTTCGCAGTTTGCGATATTTTCAGCAAGAGACTCGCTGAGCTCAAA
Source organism: Clostridia bacterium (assembly GCA_017399175.1). Classification (GTDB taxonomy): domain Bacteria; phylum Bacillota; class Clostridia; order Oscillospirales; family Acutalibacteraceae; genus Fimenecus. Next base: position 35,929 of record JAFQEE010000053.1, read on the forward strand.
CAGAGTGATTTTGTCGCCTTTTTCACAAACAAGCTTTGCTTTATCCATTGTGATTTCAAGTCTGTTTGAACCGGGGAAATCACCTGTTGATGTCACAAAGACACCTGTTGCACCATTCAAATATTCAGCATAAATTGTAACATCGTCTTCAATTTCAACATCGTGCCATTTGCCCTCGTGACAGAATGCACGAACCTTCTCCGGCATACCACATATCCATTGCCATAAGTCAAGCTGATGAGGAGACTGATTGAGAAGGACGCCTCCGCCTTCACCTATCCAGGTTGCTCTCCAACCGCCTGAATTATAATAAGCTTGAGTGCGGTACCAATCGGTGATAATCCAGTTTACACGGCGGATTTCACCGTACTTTTTGCTATCAACAATTTCTTTGATTTTTCTGTAAACGCAGTTAGTTCTCTGATTGAACATCATCGCAAAGGTTTTGTCCTGCTTTTCGGCAAACTCATTCATTTCACGAACCTGCTTTGTGTAAACACCTGCAGGCTTTTCCGAAACTACGTGAAGTCCGTTTTCCAGTGCCTTCATCACAAGCTCGGGGTGAGAATAATGGGGAGTGCAGATAATAACTGCATCAACCTCGCCACTTTCGATAAGTTCTGTTGCAGAATTATATCTTTTTGCCCAAGGGAGATTTTCTTTTGACCAGAGGAGTTTTTCCTCGCAAGTGTCGGCAACAGCAGTTATGCGCATACCCCTGATTTTGCCTGCGAGAAAACTTTTGGCGTGAGAGGTCCCCATATTACCCATACCTATAATGCCGAAGCGGATGGGGTGAATTTTGTTTACAATATCATACATCGCATCAGCGGCAGCCTTGAAAGATTCTGCGTGACTCGGGTAAGCATTGACTTTTATTTTTCTTACACTGTTAACCACTGCTTCAAGTTTTCCCAGTCCTTCAAAGACCTTGAGGTGAGGCTCAAGAGAAAGAATAACAGCTTTCTTATGCTTGTCGAATCTTTTCAAGATTTCTTCAACATTGCCGTCACCCTCACCTGCAGGTACTACATCGGAGTTCTCAAAAAGAGCATCCTTGATATGGAAATATTCTATGTAATCTTCAAGCAGGTCATAAGCCTTGAGAGTATCAACACCGCACTGTACGAAGTTTGCAGGGTCGAAAACTGCTTTGAGCTTTCCTTCGCAGGCTTTGAGGATGTCAAGGCATCGTTCTGCGTTATCGCCGTATATGCCTTTTTCGTTTTCATGACAGCAGATAAGTCCCTCTGAAACAGCATAATCGGTCATAGCCTTTACTCTGCGGATAACCTCATCTCTGTACTCTTCGTAGGAATCGCCTTCGCTGAAATAGAAACTGAAAATTCTGATATATTTCGCTTCAAGAGTTTTTGCAACTGCAACGGTATTCTTGAATGCTTCAAAATGAGGCGCAAAATCCTCTTTGATGTTGATTTTACCGTAGCCCGAACCGATAGAAGCAACCTTCATTCCCTCGCGGTCAATCTCTTCTTTCATCTCTTTTGCTTGTTCCACTGAGAGATTGTTTATATTAAGAGACTTACCGAAGCCGCGAAGCTCCATATGTGTAATTCCGTTTTTCTTGCAGGCAGCCATCTGTCCGCCGATAGTTGCTTCTCCTGATTCATCGCAGAATGCTGAATAAATAAAATATGCCATTATTACAGCTCCTTTACCTTAATAGCTATATTGTTTCTATTATACATCTATTTTGTTGTATTTTCCTTAAATATTTTGATGAATGGAAGGCTTTTTCTTTACTTTTTTGATATCATCTGATTTCATAAATCTCAACAGGGCCTGAAAGCCCACTTAAAAGAAGATTCTTTTCAAACTCCAATGCTCTTGCGTGGTAAGGCCCTATGTGCTTCCGCTCCCACTCCTCGGGTAAATCGAAATAAACAAAGGTATTTGAGGCAGTGTTTGATACAGTTATAATCAACTCGTTTTCCTTTTTCAACAGTGCTTTATCAATAACTGCTTCATAAGGCGGCATAAAAAGCTCTGCTATCTTTGTGCCGTTTAAAATCACCTCACAGCTATAATGTATATCACCAAGTGATATTATCAAATCCTTTGATTTACTGTCATAGGTAAAACTTGTCCTGTACTGACATTTACCTGAAAAATCCTCACCGAATAATGCTGACCAATCGCCGTACATGGTAGCTGTTTCCTCATCATTGACATCGGTGTAATTCATACCGCTTTTGCTGAGAGTGAATTTTTTAAGTCTCTTTACTTTAAAATCTGTAATGGTACATATTTTTTTGCTTTTTTTCGGTGCTTTTTTTTCAGTTGTCTTATCGCTCCCCGTTATGAAAACTTTTATTTCACCGCTTTCGAAGCAATAGTTGTCACTTGTTAAATATAGTTTTTTGTTAAGTGCATTAAGTTCTCTTGTACCGTCGGGAAGTTGTATTTCAGCATTTACTTTTTCAGCACTCTCATTGAAAACAAGACATATTTCACAATTACTGTATTTTCTTTTATGTACTCTTAACTGTCCGTTATCGCCCAAAATGTCAAGTTTCGGGAAATATTCAGCATTATCCTTATGGTAAATCTTACCTCCACCGCTTTTGAAAATTTCAAGGCGGTGTTTTATTTCATCGGGCATATATTTATCCGCAGGGATATAAACTGTGGTATATTCGGCTCTGCCTGTTGAAATTATGCCTTTTTTAAGCTTTTCATCATCGCAGTTATGTATAAAATCATCGTCAATGATATCAAACTGTCCGTGATGTCTTTCGATTTCTCTGCCCATTTTTTTGTAAGATTTAAGAGCAGTTTCTGTATCATCATCGTTTGCCCACAGTGAACGCATAGGCAGATACAGAGCACATTCCGTGTCGGGTTTACCGCCCCGCATAAGATATTGTAGGGATGCCATATATCGATTAAACTCAGGAAGATATTCTGCACCGGGAAGCATATTTGAAAAAACCGGACGCTGTCTTACAGCATAATAACCCTTATCATCATACATAAGAAGCATAAAGTTGAGAACATTGATGCCCCTTACAAGCTGATAGCCGAGTATATATCGCATTTGTTCATAGGTCATTGTTCCGTAAACGGAAAGGGATTCCGTAAGGGAAAGCCCAGAGCCTGACTGCTCTGCCGCTGAAGAAGCAAGACGGGGGAAAAATCCGCAGTCCTTGCCGGGCATAATCTGTCCCCATATAACATCTACACCGGGTACATCTAAAAGTCGAAGCTGTCTTAAGGGGTGATGAAAGCTTTTTTGGAAGCCGTAAGGCTCGTTATCTTTATCAAGATGACCGGCAGAAAGCAAACCGTTTTTATTGCACCATTTTTTGATGGGAGTAAAATAGTTTTTAGCAAGAAGATCGGCGCATATATCGTGATATATGATATTGAATTCGTGGTCATTATGTTTTTTCATCTTTCTGAGAGAAAGTCTTTTACCTGTACGCTTCTTATATTCTTCTTTTATGCTTTTTGTAAAAGGCAAAGCACCTATATTAGGCTCGTCGGTGAAGACAAGAGGACTGAATGATTTGAAGCTGTCACCCATTTTTTCTTTATGCTTTTCGTGGGTGAGAGCAATGAATTTTTCAGTTGCTTTTATGTTTGTAAGGTCAGCCTTTGAATTTGTTTTTACCCGTCCTTTTTCAATATGTGTCAGCCGTAAATCTTTGCTATCCTTTGTTACAAGACCGTTGGCGTTACCTGAAGGCCAGCCACCCTCATCGTAAAGCCAAAAAAACATCTCTTTTGATGAGGCATAATCTGCCGCAAAAGAAAGCATTTCAAAATACTCGTCAGAAAGATAAGGTGGCTGAAGATTTGTTATCATCGTTTTCGGTCTGAACTCTTTAGGCAGAGGGATTACATAAACTCCCCGGATGTTTCTTTCAAACATTTCATCGAGATGTCTTTTTATTACTTCTTTGTTTAATACTTCATTCCACATCCAGGAATAGACGGGATAGTATATGTTATCGGGAGTGAAAAACTTTTCTGTGTCAAAACTGAAGCTGCTCATTTTTCATCCCCCTTACTTTTTTTCTGAACCTTTTTCGGTGAGATGCCGTAAACTTCCTTGAACTTTTTAGAAAAATAATTGCTGTCCTCAAAGCCGCAGATTTCTGCAACCTTGGTTATATTCTGACCCTCCGCATTTTTGAGAAGCTGTTCAGCATACTGCAATCTTAAAGAGTTTAGATATTTTGAAAAGCCTAAGCCTGTTTCTTTTTTGAATAGCCTCGAAAAATGCTCAGGACTTACGGAAAACATTTTTGCCAAAGAAGAAAGTGTTATGTCCGAAGCAAAATTCTCCTTTATATATGCTACTGCCTGCTCAATCACCCTGTTACCGTCGTCAATGTCAATGCAAGATTCGGTGTTTCGCATAAGTAGATAAAGCAGTGAATGAGTGTGACAGGAGATTATTTCATCAGAAAAGGAGTCTTTGAGATTATATTCAGCCTCTATTTTTTCGAGAATTTTTCTTGTTTCATCGGTTACAAAAGGGTTTCTGTAAAGGTAGTTGCCCGTATAAATACTTGACTGTAAAGAATCAGGTATGTACTTACAGGTGCAGTTGATAAGTATTCTTGAGTGTTCTATGTTATCGTATTTTGTGTGATGAATTATACCGTCGGGGATTATTACAATATCTCCAGACTGAACATTGTAAACTTTGTTGTCTATAATATAGGTGCAGTTGCCATCTTCGAGAAAATATATCTCATAAAGGGAATGGTAATGAGGCCAGGAAGTACCCGTTTCGGCAACTCTTTTACTCATACCATGATGAAAATAAAAATCTTTAGCAGGGTCAAATTTGATATGACTCATAATGTACCTCCTTATATTCTTGAGGTGATAATATCATTCTGTATCAAAAAAGTCAAGAAATGGGTTTAAATCAGTCAAAATATTTAAGGAAAACATAACAAATTAGATGTATTATATAATTAAAATAATTATAAGGGAATGGTATGCGTGAAAAAAGGTATTAAAGTTATTATTATGATTTTGCTTGTTGCGATAATCGGCGCGGGAGGTTTTGTGATTTATAAAAGTTCACAGGGCATTTCCTATGATATTTCATCGGTTGAAAAGATTAAAAGCGATGTTGAAATTGTTTCAGAGGATATCGATAGTGTTACTATAAAGAAGAACAGTGACAGTAAATTCAAGGTGCTGATGTTCACCGATACACACCTTAAAGGTGACAAGGAACTTGATAATATTACGGTTTCATATATGATAAAAAACATTAAGGAGCAGAATCCCGACCTTGTAATTTTAGGTGGAGATAACGTTACATATGGTTTTAATAAAAAGAGAAATGTTGAGCTTGCAGAACTTTTTGAAAAGCTTGGTGTTTACTGGGCTACTGTCCTAGGCAATCATGAGGGCGACGGCTTCCTTTCTTATGCAAGAGAAGATGTTATCAAACTGTTTTCTTCTTACGAGCACTGTCTCGTGAAAGCGGGTAAAGAGGATATTGACGGTAACGGAAACTGCACAATAAACATCCTTAATTCCGACGGTACTCTCAAAGAAGTTTTCTTCCTTATGGATACGGGTGATTATATGACCGAGGAAAGTAAGGCTGAATACGGCGTTACCGAAGAAGGAGATGTTTATGACGGTGTAAAGACCTCACAGGTTAATTGGTATAAAGAAAAGCACGATGCACTTGAAGCTGAATACGGCAAGTTCAAATCCGTAACTGTTGTACATATTCCCCTTTACCAGACCGAAAAGGAATATGCCGAGGGTGATTTCCTTTACGGCGAAAAGAGAGAGGGCGTCTGCGAGTCGGGCTTTGATGCAGGACTTTTTGATGCTATGAAGGAAAAAGGCAGCGCACAGGCAGTTTACTTCGGACACGACCACGTAAACAATTTCGGCGTAATGTGTGAGGGAATCCTCCTTTCATATATACAGCCCTCGGGCTATGCCGCATATAATATGCAGACTAAATTCGATGCACCTGAAAACGAGTGGCTTCAAGGGTGTACAGTTCTTAACATTAAAAATGACGGCACTTATACTGCCGAAAGAATATTTAACCATCAATAAAAGGAGTATTATTTTATGAGATACATTGATAACAAAGCTGAAGATGTAAAAATTGCTTACATAGGCGGCGGCTCAAGAGGTTGGGCGTGGGGTCTTATGAGTGACCTTGCCACGGCCGGTGATATGAGTGGTGAGGTTTATCTTTATGATATTGACCTTGAAGCCGCAAAGGCAAACGAAACTATAGGCAATATATATAACAAGCTTCCCGAAACCCTTTCAAAGTGGAGTTACAAAGCTTGTGAAACCATCGGCGAAGCCCTTACGGGTGCAGATTTTGTTATTATCTCCATTCTTCCCGGCACGTTTGATGAGATGGAAAGCGATGTTCACGCTCCCGAAGAATACGGCATTTATCAGTCTGTCGGCGACACAACCGGTCCCGGTGGTATTGTCCGTGCTATGCGTACTTTGCCGATGTTTGAAGAAATCGCAGAAAATATCAAGAAATATTCACCTGATGCATGGGTTATCAACTACACTAATCCTATGACATTATGTGTCAAAACTCTTTACAGAGTATTTCCCGAAATTAAGGCTTTCGGTTGCTGTCACGAGGTTTTCGGCACACAGGATATTCTTGCCAAGATGGCAAGTGTGCTTTTCGGTGACGATGTAAAAAGAAAAGATGTCAAGGTTAATCCCATAGGTGTCAATCACTTTACATGGCTGACAAAAGCAACCTACAGAAATATTGACCTTTTCCCTTATTACAGACAGTTCTGTGAAAAATATATGGACGGATGCACTGAGTATGTTGACCCCGAGTGGCTTAAAGGCTTTCACGGTAATGCTCACAAGGTTAAAATTGACCTTTTCCGTCGTTTCGGCTATATTGCCGCCGCAGGTGACAGACATCTTGCAGAATTCTGCGAGGGCAAGTGGTATCTTGAATCTCCCGAAAGAGTTGAGGATATGCTTTTCCACCTTACTCCTGTCTGGTCAAGAAAGGACGAGCTTAAGGAGCGACTTGAAAAGAGTAAACGCCTTTTAAACGAAGAAGAGCAAATCAAACTTAAAATAACAGGCGAAGAAGGCGTTAAGCAGATGCGGGCAATTCTCGGTTTGGGTGATTTCGTTACCAATGTTAACCTTCCCAACCGCGGACAGATTCCAAATCTTCCCCTCGGTGCAGTTGTTGAAACAAATGCTTCCTTTACATCGGGTACTGTAACACCTGTTGTGGCAGGTGAAATACCCAAGGAGATTTATCCGCTCATTTCCCGTATCTGCACACAGCAGGAAGTACTTTCTGATGCTATTGCAGAAAGAAATATCGATAAGATTTTTGAGGTTTTTGCAAACGACCCCCTTGTTACCTGTTCACTCTACGAAGCAAGAGAGCTTTTTGCAAAAATGGTAAACAACACGAAGGCTTATCTTACCGATTATAACTTTGGCTAAGAGGTCGGAGAAAATATGAAAACATTACCTTTAATTTTTGCCGTAATTTCAGCCCTGATGCCTGTTATAACACAAAAAACAGGACTTTCAGAAAAATACGGTTTTAAAATGAAAATGCTTTGTGTATTTATGTATCTTATCACAGGTGTTGTTTCGGCAGTTCCCGTTTGCAGAGTAACAGCTTATTCACTCCTTATACTTGGTGCTCTTGTTTTCGGTATGCTTGGTGATTTCTTTTTAGAATATAAGGCTAAAAAGCTCTTTCCTTTGGGCACAGCATTTTTCGCCCTTGGGCATATTGTTTACAGTTACACATTCCTTTGCATAGGTGATTATAAGGCTTTGTCGCATATAAAAGCTGTTATCGTCATTACAGTTGCTGTTACAGTTATAATTCTGATTTTTGCAAAAACAAAGCTTAAATTGCAAGGCAAAAAGAATATGCTTTTAGTTTATGCTCCAGTTCTTGTTTTTGCTTTTGCATGCGCTCTTGTCAAAGGTATCATTGCTGTTAATGAAAGTAACCTTTCTCTTGGTATGTGTATGATATTCGGCGGTACACTTTTCTTCGTTTCGGATATTATGATAGGTATCGGCAAGGGCGGTATTAAAAGACCTAAAATTCTCAACAATGCAGTTTCATACACATATTTCCCTGCACAGACACTTTTTGCCCTAAGTATATTTTTTCAATAACAGAGGTGTTCAATATGAAAAATGAATTTTTACCCGTATTTCGTTTTGTAATCTGCAGTGATGCACACATTGAGGGAATTGGTACGCCTGGCTATTACAGACTTAAAAAAGTAATAGATTATGCTCTTAATTTTGCAATTAAGGATAAAAACTATAATAAGATTGATACCTTCCTTATTGCAGGTGACATTACAAACAAGGGAAGTAAAGAAGAATTCGATGCATTCAAGGAAATTTATGACTACGGTGCTGAAAAGGGTGCAAAATTCTTGTGTACCGTTGCAAAGGGTCATGACTCAATAACAATGGGAAAAAAATCTCTTGAATATTACAAAACTCTTACAAATCAGGAAACGGACTTTCACAGAGTAATCGGCGGGTATCACTTTATCGGTGTTTCAACCAGCAGATTAAAAAAGCACTTCAACTCACCATTTCAGAAATTGTGGCTGAAAAAAGAACTTGACAAAGCAGTTGCAGACACACCTAATAAGCCTGTTTTCCTTATGCACCACGAGCATGTGAAATATACCGTTTACGGCAGTTTCGATGAGGACGGTTGGGGAAAGATTATATTTGCAGATCTGCTGAAAAAATATCCTAATGTGGTGGATTTCTCGGGGCATTCCCATTACCCCGTAAATGACCCACGTTCTTTGTGGCAGAAGGAGTACACGGCAATTGGTACAGGCTCACTTAAATATGTTGAGCTTACCGTTGACGGCGTACAGAAGGTACATCCTGACTTCTATGATGACTGTGCTAATTTCCTGATAGTTGAAGCCGACAAGGATAACAATATCCGCATTATTGGTATTGACTGCCTTGCGGAAGAAATTCTTTGCGAATATTATCTCAAAAACCCTGCCAACAAAAGCAACAGAGAATATACTGAGGAAAAACAGCGTTCACGCTCACTACCTCCCGTATTTCCTGAAAATGCAGAAGTTACTCTTACAGAACAGGATGGTTTTTATTCGGCAGAGTACCCGAAGGCAAAAAACGCTGGAGGGGAACCTATATTTATTTATAGAATTTATGCAGAAAACGAAGAAGGTAAAATTGTTAAAGAAAGAAAAAAAATCCCTACTTACTATCTTTACAAGGTAGCTGATAAGTTGACCACAGACATTGGAAGACTTCCGAAGGGAAAATATAAGATAAAAGTTATAGCTGAAACTCCTTACGGTGTACGGTCAGAATGTATAGAAAAAACATTAGAAGTATAAAAGGTGGGAATTTATGAAGCTTTCAGATATTGCTGTTTCTTATGCGGGAAAAATCAGTGATGAAAAAATAAGTAAGATGTTTGTTCAGTGCTTTATGAGTACCTTTGAAACGACAGTTCAGCTTGAGGATGACGGAAGCTGTTTTGTAATTACGGGCGATATACCCGCTATGTGGCTTCGTGATTCATCGGCTCAGGTCAATCACTATGTTCCTTTTGCCAAAGACTGTGAAGAAGCATATAAGGTTATAAGAGGTCTTATTCAACGTCAGATGAACTGCATCCTCAATGATGCTTATGCCAATGCTTTTAACCGTGAAGCAAACGGCCTCGGCCATCAGAAGGATAAAACCGATATGTCACCCTATGTGTGGGAAAGGAAGTACGAAATCGACTCACTTTGCTATCCTGTTAAGCTCGCTTACCGTTTTTGGAAAGAGGCAAAAACAACCTCACATTTTACCGACGAAACAAGGAGGGCTTTTTACAGAATAGTTGAGCTCTGGACTCTTGAACAGAACCACCAAAATTCATCATATTATTTCAGTCGCCCTCGTCGACGCAAATCAGATACTCTTTCTCATAAGGGCAAGGGCGCACCCGTGAAATATACGGGTATGACCTGGTCGGGCTTTAGACCGAGTGATGACAGCTGCATTTACGGCTATCTTGTTCCTGCTAACATGTTTGCTTATGTAGTGCTTGGCTATATAAGTGAAATTGCCGAAGAGATATATAAGGATGATGAACTTAAGAGCAAGGCTGAAAAGCTTCGCAGTGAGATACAAGACGGTATTGAAAAATTTGCCATTTTAAAAGATAAAGATGGTAAGAGCTTTTATGCATACGAAACTGACGGCAAAGGTAATTATAATCTGATGGATGATGCCAATGTCCCAAGCCTTCTCTCGCTTCCTTATCTTGGCTACTGCTCATCTGACGACGAGCTTTATAAAAATACACGAAGCTTTATTCTCGGCAAAAGCAACCCGTATTACTATGAGGGTGAAAAAGCAAAAGGGATAGGAAGTCCCCACACACCCAAGGACCACATCTGGCCCATTGCACTTTCTATGCAGGGCCTTACAAGCGATGATAAAGATGAAATACTTTCTCTTATCCGCACTCTTGCCGATACCGATGCAGATACAGGTTTTATGCATGAAAGCTTTCATAAAAATAATCCGCAAAAATTCACACGTGAGTGGTTTTCCTGGGCGAATACCCTTTTTGCGGAGCTTATAATAAAATACCTTTCCGTGGACGGAAAACTTTAATAAAAGAATGGAGAAAATCAAATGGGAAAGTTTAAAGACAAACTTCAAAAATTTATGGATAATCCGGATGTAGCCTTTAAAGAGCAGGTCGGATATGTTTCGGGTGTGTTCGGTAACTGTATGGGTCAGGATTCCGTAAGTACATATACTGACCAGTTTATGTATGACTATATGGGTCTTAAATCGAGCCATATGGTAGCTATGAAATCAACCACTACAGCTGCAAACATTCTCATTGCACCCATTGTTGGTGCAATGCTTGATAATAACCACTCGGGCAAGGGTAATGCGAAACGCTTTATGATGGCATCCGCCATTCCTTTTACTCTCGCTTCGGTTCTTCTTTTCGTGGTGCCTTCGGGTTCGCTTATGTTCAATGTAATATGGAGCTTTGTGCTTTATCTTACCTTTAATATTGCAGATACCTTTTATGATGTAGCGCTATCAACCCTTTCAGTACGAATGACACCCAACGCTAAGTCAAGAAAGAACTTTTACACAGTAGCCCAGGTTGCTTCAACTCTGGGCTCAATGTTCCCGGGTTGGCTCGTACCTATTATTATCGAAGCCCGCGACGGCGATTATAATTCAGAAAAATGGGCGTTTTTCTCTGTCGCACTTCTTTTTGGTTTTCTGGGCCTTTTTTCAATGCTTGTGCCTTGTATGACACTTAAGGAACGAAATATCGTTCTTCCTCCTAGGGAAGATAAAAAGATAAAAATCGATTATAAGCTCATTCTTCTTAACAGACCTCTTCTGCTGCTGTGTTTAGCTAACTGCATTGAATCTATAAGAAGGGTATGCTATAACTCACTTCCATTCTTCTATAAGCAGACACTTAATAAATACGGTATGAAGACTTATGTGGAAATGGGCAGTACAGCTCTTTCCTATACAGGCCTTTTCTCCGTGCCTTTCATCGGCAAGAAGCTTTCTTCAAGAGATATCGTCGTAGCAGGCTATATGCATACTGCTATTTGTTACATACTTCTTGCCATTTTGGGCTATAAAAATCTCTGGATAGTAGGTATACTTATCGCTCTTGGCGGTCTTCCTAATGCAGGTATGAGTGCCGCAAAAAGAGTTTTACTTGCCGACTCCACAGACTACATGGAATGGAAAAGCTATCAGAAATACGGTGTGGCACAGCGTAATGAGGGTATGGTTTTCGCCTTCAGTACTATGATGTCAAGAATTGCTGACCTCTGGAAGGAACTTCTTGTAAACGGTGGTCTTGCCCTTATCGGCTATCAGAGTGCACAGATGATTGACGGACAGATGGTTGAAGCTGTACAGACACCCGAAACCCTCCACGGCATTTTCCTTCTTGTTGCAATACCCGGTATTATAGGCAATCTTATTCCAGGTATCATTATGATGTTTGATAACTTTACAGGTAAACGTAAGGAAAAAATTATGGCAGAGCTTGAGGTTATCAGAGCCGAAGCAAAGGCAAAACTTGAAACAGCAGAGGAAATCTAATGAAAGCAACAAAAGAAAGCAAAAACAAAAAGGTTTCTCTAATTTTAAAAATTGTCAAAGTTGTATCAATATGTTTATTGATAACATGCGTGCTTGTTCTGGGACTATACAAGCTTGTGACTTATCAGTGGCAGGATGAGCCCAAGGAATACCCTGCAGCAAACCAGTACATCACAAAGCTCAGTGACACTATGGTTTCAGCCCACCGCGCAGGCAAAAGCCTTTTCCCTCAGGGAACAATGATGGCTTTTGAGGGGTGCGTAAATTCCAAGGAGTTTGAAACTGATATTTTTGAATTCGATGTGCACATAACTGCTGACGAAAAGTTAATAATTCTTCACGACGATACACTTGACGAAGTAAGCAATGCTATAGAGCATTTCGGTAAAACCGAAAATTATGCAGAAAATTATACTTATGAAGAAATTCGTGAACTTAACCTCGGGGAATATTTTAAAAATAAAGATGGTGAAACTCCCTACAAGGGACTGCGAGGCGAAAATATACCGGATAATTTGAGAGTATTAACTGTAACGGATGCTTTAACATATCTTGAAAAAAGTGGCGGATATTATTACAGTATAGAAATCAAAAACAGCGGTGAGCTTGGGTTAAAGGCAGCAGATATTCTCTATGATACTTTAACTGATATGAAGCTGCTTGACAGAGTGATTATTGCCTCCTTTGACAAGGAAATTCTTTTATATCTTGATGAGAACTATCCCGACTTAACCCGTATTGCCTATAATGTGGAAGCTGCAGGGCTGTTCTTTGATGCTCTTCTTGACATTGACAGACCTGACGGCTATTATAAATTTGATGTTTTGCAGGTGCCGCCCGACAGATATATTGTAAATATGGGCACATCAAAGCTTGTAAATTATGCTCACAAAAATAATATCGCAATTCAGTATTGGACAATCAACGACCCTGAGAAAATGATATTTTTACAAAGCATAGGTGCCGACGGTATTATTACTGATAATCCTGATGTTGCCTACGAAGTGCTCAATTCTCAAAATAAGGAATAAAAAGTGTGTGGCATAAAATTAAGGTAAACGTCAAAGCTCAGCTTGAAGAAACAATATAAATATAAAGGAGAACTATACAGATATGATTCCTTGCAAATGGGGTCAAGGACAGTTATTTGCTTTTTCTGCCCTTGACGGAGACTCTTATTTTACCGATGATTTTACAGGCTATCTTTCAGGTGATAAAATCGGTGTTATATTTCAGACTCAATGTCGCAGAACTCTTTTCTTCGGCAATATGAACAAATATATTTTACCTGAGATTAAATGTGTTTCTTCGGATATGATTATATTGAAAACTCTTTTAGGCAATCTCAGTATAGCGTTTGCCGAAAGACATCTTGTTGTAGGAGAATATGCAGATAGGCTCGGTGTATTTGTAAGCACTGATGGTGAATGTGAAATTACCAAAAACGGCGATATAGAAATACATAATACCAAAGATGGTGAGTATACGGCTTTATTCAGACAAAAGAGTAAGTTTGCTTTTGCTTACGGAAAGAGTTTTGATGAAGTGATTGCTCTTTGTGAAAAAGGAATCACTATAGATGTTGAAAAAATTAAAGCGGAGAAGAAAAAGACCTTTGATAATGAACTTCCAAAAGATAACAAATACGCATCTTTATATGCCAAGTGCATAAGTGTAATGAAAAGTCAGCTTTATTCTCCTGAGGGCATTATTAAAAGAATATGGTCAACACCCGACCGTCTGCCTCACAGAAATATGTGGTTGTGGGATTCAGTGTTCCATGCTATCGGTCACAGACACCTTGATGTGGAAATTGCACAGAATCTAATTCTTGCACTTTTTGATGTTCAGCGGGAAGACGGGTTCATACCTCATATGGCAAGACCTGACTATATTTCTGATATAACTCAGCCTCCTGTTATCGGTTGGGGTGCATGGCTTGTCTATGAAAAAAACAACGATAAAGAGTTTCTTAAAACGGTGCTGAAAAAGAATAAAGCCTTTCTTCTCTGGTGTCAAAGTAACAGAAGAAAAAGTGAAAATGAACTTTATTCTTGGCATACAAACCCTGAACTGAATAATCGTTGTGACGAATCAGGTATGGATAATTCACCAAGGTTTGATACAAAAAGTGACCTTTATGCCATTGATTTTTCTTGCTATTTAGCAAATGAAACACGCTGTATGAAAAAGATTGCCGATGAACTCGGTGACAAAGAAAATGCTGACTTTTTCGATAAGTGGTACAAAAAAATAAAAGACGACATAAATAAAACACTTTGGTGCGAAGAAGATGGCTTTTATTACGATTATGATATACCTAATAATTGCTTTAATAAGATACAGTCCGTTGCATCATTTTTGCCTATTTTTGCAGGCGTGTGTGATGATGGCCGATGCAGTAAACTTATTTCACACCTTGAAAATCCCAATGAATTCGGTACAGAAATTCCCATACCAACTATATCGAAAAAAGACAATACATTCGGCTCAGATATGTGGAGAGGTCCCGTTTGGATTAACTATAACTATATGATTTCAAAGGGGCTTTCCGAATACGGATACGATGATATGGCAACAAAAATCAAAGAAAAAACTCTTGATATTATTAACGAGTGGTATAACCGTACAGGTACGGTTTATGAGTTTTATGACAGTGAAAACCAAACACCTCCTTTCTGCTTTAACAGAAAAGGCACAGTAGTTGAGCCATATGATTTCAGGGTGAAATACCAGACAATTCGAGATTACGGATGGAGTATTACACTTGCATTTGATATGCTGAATAAAGAATAATTCCTTATACTGCATATCAGTAATTTAACTATAGGTGAGATAGAATTCTAACTAATCAACTTAATAACATATAAAAAGCGTTGCAAAAGGGGAGTAACATTTCCAAATGCAACGCTTGTGCTTTCTAAATGGCTTAAATGCTATATAAAACAACGATACCATTTCATGTAACTTGATAAGCTTGAATTACAGTTCAATCCGGCACTATGGCACACCACCGTTGACCACGTAACCGTGTATGCAGATGAACGGTTACTTTTTCATTTCAAGAATGGTAGTGAGGTTGAGGTGAGACTTTAAAAATGTATATTTTATATGAAAGGCAGCAGTGTGAAAACTGTTGCTTTTTGTTGTGTGGGTGGTATAATATTTATAGGAAGTTGGTGAGCGTTATGGCTGAAAAGAAAGAAAAAAGATATGTGAGCGATAATGCTCAACTTATGGCTGAATGGAATTGGGAAAAGAATAACGAATTAGGGATTGACCCTAAAACATTAACTCTTGGTAGCGATAAAAAAGCATGGTGGGTTTGTAACGAAGGACACGAATGGCAAGCATCGATAGGGCATAGAAGTCGTGGCCGTGGATGTCCTTATTGTGCAGGTCAAAAAGTTTTAAAAGGCAAAAATGATTTGCAAACGGTTAATCCAACTTTAGCTAAAGAATGGAATTATGAAA
>JAFQEE010000054.1 GCA_017399175.1 Clostridia bacterium
AAAAAATTGTATTAAACAGATTTCTCTGTACTAATCATTTTCTAAAGTGCTTTTTAGCTCTTTACTTCTTAAAACTCTTTAACGCTTAGCGTTTTGTTTAACTCTTTTGTTATCCAAAAGAATTACTGTTTCTTGTATTTTCTCTGTTGAGTATTTTCACTCTCAAAGAATCTACAGGGTTCCTTTTTTATCTCGTCGTTGTTTAATTTTCAAGGTTCAGTTTGCGTTTCAGAACCGAGTTTATTTTGTCCTCTGTTCTTGGCGCTCGTATATATTATCAAAACGCAAGACAAAAGTCAACAACTTTTTTCAATTTTTTTGCACCTTTTTGTAAACTGTTCCGCGTGTATCGAAAATGGTGTTTTTAATAAATAAAAAAGTGTTATTATATAATGTTTTTATGTGCAATATGACAGAGTCGTTAATTTATACCCGTTTAGATAGTTAAACTAATTATTAAACTAATTCGGGTGATTCGTGAATCGCCCCTACAATGACAACAGCGGGGTCAAGACCCCGCCCTACCGTTACTTATTTATAATACATTATTCTAATGCGAAGACTGCTTCGTCAAGGCACATTCTTAAAGACTTTGATTTTATACGTTTGGTAAATGATTTTAAATCTTTTTCGTCTTTACAGTGTTTGAGTCTTGTGCTTGTAAGAACTTTCTTCATATTATTTCCATTAAGGTGGATAATACAATCGAGCGCACGCTCTTTTACAGGTTTATTTTTCTTTGCCACAACACCTGTGAGAGTTACAATAATTTCGTCGGCAACATTCACATTATTAAGTGTGAAATAGTTTTTACCTGCATTTACAGGAGTAAAAAGACCATTCACCATTACAGATACTTCTTCAAAAGACTCAATATCCTTGAATTCAAGAGTATATTTTCTCTGTGTCGGAATGAAATCAAGAGATTTACCGCCATTCATTGTGAATGTAAGCTTATCCCCTTCTTCTTTCACAGACATCTTTGTGATTGAATATTCACCGTTCTTGTATTTACCTGATTCACCGTCATCTTCGTAGAAGTCAATAGCATTTGTGCCACGATAAATATCGATTTTAAGATGTTCAGGACAACCCCAACCATTTCCCTCGTCAGCTGACATAGGAATAATTGCACCTTCTTTTGCAAGTACTGGAATCGTGTTGATTGGGCTGTTAATAACAACCTCCTGACCGCCTTTATAAATCTTGCCGTCAAAGATATTTGTCCATCTGCCTTCGGGTAACCACATTTTTGTTGCTGCAGTTTTTGTTTTTGAATCAAGTTTTGTTGTTACAGGACAAACCAATAATTCTGAACCAAAATAATACTCATTACCATATTCAAAACTTTCCTTCTTATCAGGAAATGTATAATACAATGGTTCGCAAAGTGCTCTGCCCTCTTTATATGTACGATAGTTCATTGAGTAGATGTACGGAATCATCTTATGACGAAGACGCAAGAACTCTGTACCAAGAGTTTCTGCTTCCCAAGAGAAATTCCAAGGCTCTTTACCAAGTACATCAAGATTTGTTGAATGGAGTCTTAAAATCGGTAAAAATACAGCCATCTGTAACCAACGGATATAAAGTTCATCATCGTGTTCACCCATCATATGTCCGCCAATATCGTGACTCCACCAAGTATAACCGCAGTTTGCTGCATTTGCAGTAAAATATGGTTGGAAATTGAGAACACTCCAATTAATTGCAGTATCACCGGAGAATCCCAATGGATAACGATGTGAACCGATACCTGCATATCGGGACAGAATCATTGGTCGTCTGTCTTCACGGTCAGTATCGAGATAATGATAGTGGTTTAAAAGCCACAACGGGTCAAGACCTGCTTTTTTACTCTTTGTTCCCTGCTGCCAGTCAATCCACCAGAAGTCAACGCCATCATTTTCATATGGATGATGAAGAATGTCAAAATATGCATTGATGAATCTCTTATCAGTCAAATCGAATTCAACTGATTCTTCCTTTGACTTATCGACACCCATAGCATCTGCCATCTGTTCATACATATCTTCAAATGCACGGACACCGTCAGCAGGATGAAGGTTAAGAGTAACCTTAAGTCCCATATCCTGAAGCGTTTTAAGGAAACCTTTGTAATCAGGGAAAAGTTCAGTATTCCAGCTATACCCTGTCCAACCACTACTTAAAATATTGCTTGATTTATACTTTTTATTGAACTGCTTTTTAAGGTCAACCCAATGCCAATCCATATCTACAGTTGCAACTGTAAGCGGAATATCACGATGAGAAAATTCATTCATTAAATCAAGATATTCTTTCTGTGTATATGCTCTGTAACGGCTCCACCAGTTACCCAATACATATCTTGGTACAAGTGGTGGCATACCTGTGATTTTATAGAAATCATTTATACCTGAAACATAGTCATTACCATAAACGAAAACATAGTAGTCTTTTGAACCTTTTTCGCGTGATGAAAGCATACCGTCATCATTAAGTAAAAGAGTTTTGCTGTCATCGTAAATTGAAACACCGTCAGTTGAGATTACACCATCATCAAGTTCTTTTGGACCATAAGTTTGGTCAAGAGTACGAGTTGTACCTTTAAGGTTATTTGCAGAATGGTATGATAACTTTTTGCCGTCAAGAACTGCGTATTTGAACACACCTGTGTGACAGTTAACATAAAATTCTGCATAAGACGTCTTTACAGTTAAAACATCAACTTTTGTTTCGTGAGAAAAGTCTACTTTACCGAAATTTCTGTACCAAATGCTCTGTGATGGTAAATCTGTGAATTTTTCATCAGTTGAATATTCAACTCGAATCATACTTGGCGTTAAAACAGTCACCTTAACATTATTGGCAATAATAACATTGTCAGAATGAGGCTGACCGTTTGTGTGTGCTAAAAGTTGTTTATTGAGTTCCATATTTAATCCCCTATTTCCTTAAAAGATAATGCTTTTAAGAGTACTTTCACATCAGCAATACTATCCTGAGTATTCATATTGTAAACCTTATTACCAAATTCAAGCTCATTGTTATATGATGAACTGCTTAATTCACCATTTACATAAAGCTTTGCGAGAGAGTTTGGCTCAAACACAACAGTAAGCTTATCACCTGCTTTAACAGGAATGTTGCCGCGACTTGCTTTTTTTCCAAATCGGATAGCACCGTATCCCTCACTTATACTAACGCTGAAAATATCATCAATAGAAATAAGAGTGTCGTTTTCTGCATTCTTTACAGTAAACTGAACTGTGATATCTCTTAATCCCGGAAGATTATTATCATTACAAATCAAATCAGGATAGTATTTGCCCTTATACTCAATATCCTTTGTTTTGCCGAAAGCATTTTTAACGGTCATAGAAATAAATATACTGTCAGCAGGGTTTTGAAGAATAATTTTAAGAGTACTGTAATCTTCAAGCAACTGAATTGAGTCAATCTTGCGGTCACATGATATACAATTTACATCAGTATAAATTCTGTCGTCAAAATGAAGAATAATTTCGTTTGAAGCCTCAAATCTGCCATAAGCAAGGTCTGCTACCTTTTCTTCGCGTGATGAGAATTTCATTATAACAGCTTCACAAGGTGCTAATTCAACTGTAATTTTGTCACCGTAATTATAAAGTTTTTCGTCCATTGGCTTTTCATATGGATAAATGAATGCTCGTTGGAGATTATCTGTATTTTCAGGTACTCCGATTAATCGGTCGAGAGTTATTGTAAAAGACTTCTTGTCATTTGACGGATTACGAAGTGAAACAATACCTGCGCCGTCAGTCCATGCAGAATATCCGTAAATGTCACCATTTGACGGTGAACCGCCTATAAACTGTGATGTTTTAAGAATATCATAATCGTTACGGATAAATCGAAGGGCATCTGCATTGATACGCCACTTTGCTTTATTAAACATATTATATGAGTAATAAAGTTCCCAGAATGCTGTTCCACGAGTTGTCATCATAAGCATATACCTACGGAATTCCTCGTCATTCATTTCGATTTTAGCAGTATTGCCATAAATCGGGTCGTGATTATAGATAAACTCGTGAGGGAACTGATAATCCCTTGTTATACTGAAATCGTAATATCTGCCGTCACGGTATGTAAGAACTCTGTCAACATCGCGGTCACTGAGGTTTTCACCATTATCAGCCTTATCAACAAAACCGATATCGGCACTATTCTGAATCCACAAACTGTCAGCCCATTGTAAGAACCAAGGGCTTGCATTACAATAACTTGTCTGGTTAATCCACAAATCCTTGCCGACACTTTCACGGGTAATACGAAGTTTTTTGAAAATGTTTATCCAATTTTCCCACATTTCGGTATATTGATACATTTCGTTGTATCCACCTGTCATATGTCCGTGTTTTTTAGATGGACAAGCACGAAGAAGGAAACCATCAAGTTTCCAATAGTTGATATCAAATTTTCTGTCGTTTTCAAGATAATATTCAGTTACATTTTTAATGTACTCTGATGATGATACACAAACATCCTTTGCAGCACGGTTATATCCACCTTTTCCTGCTTTTTCCATATTCTTACCGAATCTTGGTGTTTTTATATCGTTATATCCACCTCTTGGACCGTTCCAAAGTCCGAATTCTGATGAGAATTTTTTTGCAATAGATGCTGCCGGATATAATTCATTAGGAAATTTAGAATTGAATGCCCAAAAATCTGCAGTCCAATCCACGAAACCATCATCAACAACATATGAATCAAGTGGTGGAACCATTGTTTTTGAAAGGTTATCTTCAATTTCCTTGAATGAGCCGATAATATTCTCGTTTGTGATATCGTGCATATGGTCATACCAAGAATTGTACTGGAAACGAGGCTTGATTTTTCTTGAAATATCACGGATATAAGAAAGGAAATCATCACGGATAACCTGATGGTCAGAGCTTCTTGCAGAACCAACAACTGTATTCCATGTTTTGAATGTATGTCCGCAATTAAGATTGAGCATATCAAAGCGTTTGCCGCTGAAATATCTTATAAACAATGTATCATTTTGAATATTATTCTCTGCAAGTGGAAATTCAGAACCAAAAAACAGGCTGTCAACATAGACGGGCTGTCCCAATGCACTATGATACGAAGTGAGATATGCAGGTTCAATATCGCCGATAGTCCATGTTTTTTCATTATTACCAATAAGAATGTGTTCACAATCGATGTAGTCAACAGTAATCAAATGCTGTTCTTCAGGTGCAACAACCATTTCTATATACTTATGCATATAATGGTCATCATCGTTGATTTCGATACTTTCAATAAAGGTTATTTTTGCACCGTTATATGAACAACGCTTAAATACGAATTCCACACGGCGTTTGAACACATTAACGTTTTCTAAAATAAGATTATTTGATGACAAAAATTCGGTAGATGAAAACATCAGTTTCTTAACCTTGAATGCGATTACAAATTCAGCAGAATAATTTTTAAACTCAAGAGTTTTTCCGCCATCTCGTTTATTAATAATTTCAGTTGTTGTAAGACGATTATCCTTTGTTGAAAATCTTCGTTCAATATAATCGTTACCTATTACTACCTGATTATCTTCAATGTAAGCATATGCACTCATTCTTATTATTCTCCTAATTCATAAAGTATTTTTTCAACTGCTAAAGCAGCATCCTCAACAATTTTTACACAAGGGCGTTTTTGATAATATTCCGGCGTCCTTGCTTCAGGTATACTTGATTTTTCAGGTGCTGAAAGTCCTAAAAGTTCTTTACAGACAATTGAATGATTTGTCTTTTTAAACTCATCCATAATCATTCTGACCTTTTCGTAAACCTCTGTTTTACTCATATCGGGATATTTAAGTCCGACAACCATTGCACTGCCGCTTACTGCACCGCAAACTTCTCGCATTCTTCCCACACCGCCACCAAGACCTATTGAAACTGCTAATGCTGTTTCTTCACTGAGTCCTAAATCAGGTGCAAAGGCTGCAAAAACCGCTTGAGAACAGTTTTTACCTTCCATAAATAATTCTACTGCTCGTTTGGAATACTTTGACAATCCAATCACCCATTCTATCTTATAGTTAATAAAATTTTACCATATAATGTTTTCTATTGCAATAAAAAACCAGCAGATAATGCAATGATTATCTGCTGTAAAGATTATTTGATATTATTAGTCGTATCTTTTGTTAGCTTTAAGATTTGGTAATTCGGGACAGAAATAGTTTTCCATCAATACAAACAGTATTTTGCCTTCGACGAAAGATACACCGTCATTACCTGTGCCGTTTTTACTTGCCTTTACAAGTGTATTCTTAGTTTCATCAATGTTATAAACATATTTGAGTTCTGAATATTTCATAATAAGCTCACCGTTAGCATCTCTTTTTCCTGAAAATTCAAGAACCATTGCACTTGGGAATGTTGCATTAACCTTTACAAGAGCAATAAGATTTGATGAATCAACACCGTATTTATTCACAACCTGAACAATATACTTGTTATTTGGATTGTCGGAAAAATAAACCTCTGCATTGGATTGTTCAAGTTTAGACATTTCCTCATCACTTATGAATGGATTGCTTGGAACGGAACTTCCAGAATTATTGTTATTGTTTTGATTTTGATTGTTATTCTGGTTGTTGTTATAATCAGGAATTACTGGAGTTGACTGTTGATTATTTGAGTTACCATTATTACCGTTGTTGTTATTATCAACAGTTGGAAGTTCTGTCTGCTGATTCTGATTATCCTGCATATTATTCGAATCATCAGTAGCGGGTTCCTGTTGCCACCAATCATCGTCACCCCATATATCAGATGTTGTTTCGGGAGTTTCAGGTTCATTATTATCCTTTGAGCATCCTACAAATGCAAAAATCAAAGCCAAAAGAACCATTAAAAGAACTATGTATTTTTTCATATATCCACCTCACACAAAAAAGGTGTGAAAATCACACCTTTTTGCTTAACAGAAATTACTGAAGAAGACTGCCAATAAGTGGACCAATAATGTCCATTATCATATTAACGATTTCCAAAATATCTGCGTTAGCAAAAATTGCTTCTACAAATTCAAAAATAGCTGCAAAACTCATAATATGTGCCTCCTAAAAAATTTTCTTTATTATACCATCATTGGAGATATTTTTCAACTGAAAATCAAAAAAATTCACAAAATGATAACAATTAAAGAAAAAATCCCACTCCGCAAGGGAATGGGATTAAATCAGTTGTTCTTAAATTATTTAAGAGTAACTTTTGCGCCAACTTCTTCAAGCTTAGCTTTGATGCTTTCTGCATCTTCCTTAGAAGCAGCTTCTTTAAGTACTTTAGGAGCACCGTCAACAACAGCTTTTGCTTCTGCAAGGCCAAGACCTGTAACTTCACGAACAGCCTTGATAACCTTAATCTTTTCAGCGCCAACTTCTGTAAGTTCAACGTCGAATTCTGTCTTTTCTTCAGCTGCTGCTGCGCCTGCTACTGGAGCTGCTACTGCTACTGCAGCTGCTGCTGATACGCCAAATTCCTCTTCTACTGCTTTAACGAGCTCTGAAAGCTCAAGAACTGTAAGAACCTTAAGTTCTTCAACGATTGCCATAACTTTTTCTGATGCCATGGTAATTTACCTCCAAATTTTAAACTAAATTATTTTTAATAGATATTTTTTAATTATTCAGCAACTGGTGCTGCTTCGCCATCCTTGTCAACAATAGCCTGTACTGCACGAGCAAAAGATGCGATAGGTGCGTTGAACGCACTGAGAACTGTAGCAAGCAATACTTCTCTTGATGGAAGTTTTGCAAGAGCTTCAAGCTTTTCAAGACTAATAACTTCACCGTCAAGGTAACCTGTCTTGAGAGCGAATGTGTTGCTCTTGTCAGCATACTTACCAAGAATTCTTGCTGCTGCAACATAGTCATCCTTACTTGTAGCGATAGCAGTAGTACCTTCAAGTGCACTACCCATATCAGCAAGGCTTGTTCCGTCGATGGCACGACCAAGAAGTGTGTTCTTTACAACTGTGTATTCAACACCTGCTTCACGGAGCTCTTTACGGAGTTTTGTATCATCTTCAACGCTGATACCCTTGTAATCAACAACAACACCTGCGATTGAAGCGTCAAGTCTTTCCTTAAGAGCAGCCACCTGCTGTTTCTTTAATTCTAAAACCTTCTCGCTTGGCAAACGATTCACCTCCTATTAAAATTTTAGATACGCTTGCAAGGAGAAAAAATGCCTCTTCTGCAAAGACAGAAAAGGCATAGAAACATTTTAATTAAATGCTAATATCCTCGGTAGGCAGTCAAAACTTTTACGCAAAATGCACCTACTGTCTTTGGCAAGCTTTATTATACTAACACACCCTATTGGGTTTGTCAAGTATTTTTTTATTGTTCAATTATTCAGCAACAGGAGCTGCTGTGAACTTGTTAGGATTGATTTTAACGCCAGGGCCCATTGTTGAAGCAACTGCAACAGACTTAATGTACTGACCTTTTGCAGCAGCTGGCTTAGCCTTAACGATAGCATCCATAAGTGTGTCAAGGTTTTCCTTAAGCTTTTCAGGACCAAAAGAAACCTTACCGATTGGACAGTGAATGATGTTTGTCTTGTCAAGACGGTATTCAATCTTACCTGCCTTAGCTTCTGTAACAGCTTTAGCAACATCAGGTGTAACTGTACCTGCTTTTGGGCTTGGCATAAGACCACGAGGACCGAGAACCTTACCAAGACGACCAACAACACCCATCATATCAGGGCTTGCGATACATACGTCGAAATCCATGAAGCCACCCTGGATTTTTTCCATAAGGTCTTCTGCACCAACATATTCTGCACCTGCTGCAAGAGCTGCGTCAACTTTATCGCCCTTAGCGAAAACTGCTACTCTTACATGTTTACCTGTACCGTTAGGAAGAACTACAGCGCCTCTAACCTGCTGGTCAGCGTGACGAGAGTCAACACCAAGACGAACGTGAAGTTCTACTGTTTCATCAAATTTTGCAGTTGCGCCCTTTACTGTGATATCAAGAGCATCTGCAGTATCATAAAGTTTTGTTCTGTCGATAAGCTTTGAGCTTTCAACATATTTCTTTCCGTGTTTCATAATTCAAAATTCCTCCAAAATAGTGGTTAATCGGATTCTGATTTTTCCTCCCACAAGGAGAATCAGTCTTCTACAGTAACGCCCATGCTACGTGCTGTACCTGCAATCATACTCATTGCAGTTTCAATTGTTGCAGCATTAAGGTCTGGCATTTTCTGTTCAGCAATTTTTCTAATCTGTTCTTTTGTGATTTTTGCTACTTTTGTTCTGTTAGGAACGCCTGAACCACTCTCGATTCCGCAAGCCTTCTTGATAAGAACAGCTGCAGGTGGAGTTTTTGTTACGAATGTGAATGTACGGTCTGCATAAACTGTAATAACAACAGGGATAATAAGACCCATATCATTCTTTGTACGTTCATTGAATTCTTTTGTGAACGCCATAATGTTTACACCGTGCTGACCAAGAGCAGGACCAACAGGTGGTGCCGGTGTTGCTTTTCCGGCTGGAATCTGAAGCTTAATAAAGCCTACTACTTTTTGAGCCATTTTTAGCACCTCCAAAATTCGTGGTATGGCGGAACGGATAGCTCTTCCATTCCTCCCACGACGCCTATCGATGACAAGCGTCATAAAAAGCGTATTTTACGCTAATTACCAAATTAAATAAAATTATTCTTCTTCGACCTTTTCAACCTGGTCGAGTTCAAGGTCAACCGGTGTTGCTCTGCCAAAGAGTGAGATTTCAACGCATACTGCGTTCTTATCCACATCAAGTTCACGAACAGTACCGATAATTCCCTCGAATGCACCGTCGATGATTGTAACCATATCACCAACAGTATAGTCAAGCTTAGTAACTCTCTTTTCAACGCCCATTTCATAAACTTCTTTTTCTGAAAGTGGGAGAGGTTTACTTTCAGGACCAACGAAACCTGTTACACCACGAGTATTACGGATAACATACCATGTGTCATCTGTCATTTCGTACTCGCCTGTTTCAGGATTTTCGAAAACCGCAGTTTTTACCATTACATATCCCGGGAAAACCTTGTGTTCTTCTTCTCTTTCATAGCTTACAGTTGTGATTTCCTCACCGTTAGGTTCCTGTGACACACCTGTAACACGAAGAGTTACTGTTGAACCGTCAGCTTTTCCGACAACCATAGTACCAACACCATAGCTGTCAACTTCTTTACTGAGGATAGTAACATTCTTTTCTTTTGCTGCAAGCTTGAAGCTTGTAACATTTTTGCTGTTGCCGTCTTTATCCACTTTAACTGTTGTAATCTGCTTTTTAACAGTTGCAACAACAGTTTCAACAGGGATATTAACTTCAAGGATTAAATCCTGCATCTTTCGGTTATTAACAACCTTTTCGATGTTAGTTGCCACTTTGTTCTCATACCCTGAATAGGTATGCACGACAAACCATCTGGAGATTTCTGCCATTACTTTAGAATCTCCTTTCGATTATTTCATTAAAAACAAGCTAATCATCTGTGCAGTTTCTTTTGCTGATTCTGCAGCATCCTGTTTGTTAGCAAGGCTAACAAGACCGTCGATAATTGAAGAAAGTCCTGTGTCAACAGCTAAAAGGGCAACGCCTACTACTGCAACAACTGCGATAACAACTAATGAATGATTAAGAACAGTCTTCTTTGAAGGCCATGTAACCTTTTTCCATTCACCCTTGAAATCCTTGAAGAACTTCTTAATTTTTGCACCTATTGCCTTGAAGTCAACTGACTTTTTCTTAGCAGGAGCATTCTTGTCCTTCTTTGTTGCCTCAGTAGTGATTTTTTCTTTCTTTTCAGACATTTCACTTACCTCCGGATTACTTTGTTTCCCTGTGGAGAGTGTGTTTCTTGCAGAATCTGCAATACTTGTTCATCTCAATTCTGTCGGGAGTGTTTTTCTTGTTTTTCTTTGTGTTGTAGTTGCGCTGTTTGCACTCTGTGCAAGCTAATGTGATTTTTACTCTCATGTTCGGCACCTCCGTTAATACTTCGCCTGAAAAATCAGCAGACGAATAAGCCTTCCTCAATTGAAAGATAGGCACAAAAAATAAGCCTCTTTCCCGAGGTACTTGGTATTGTATCACACGAGTCAAGGCTTGTCAATAGTTTTTTGTATTTTATTGTTATTTTTTGGTATAGATACCTGACTATACTTAATTGTCAATCACATAGCACTATATAATTGTTCCTTTATAATATTCTTTAATTGCTTTTTTTGCTTTTCGATTCAGTTCAAAATAATATCCTAATGATTCGAATTGATTTATTCTTTTTGTAGAATCAGATATTATTATCTCGATTGATGGTAACAAATATCTCGAACTTCGTCTTAATTCAACAATAGAATCCCACTTATACTCCCAAATGACTTTTTTGTTTCGAAAACATACAATGCCAGTTTCATTGATAGTAATATATTCGTTATGGACTTTGAAATTTAACAATATAAGTAATAAAAAGAAAACTTCAATTAAAAGAGTATATTTCAATCCTATTGCAGGAATTAAAAATAAAGCAAGTAATAGTAAAATAATAAAAGTTATCTGTACCTCATAAAACAGCAAGCAATTTTTACGAAATGTCATATCATCACCTTTTTTCGGTAGTGAACTCACTTCTTTTTATTTATAATCTATTCTTTATTATCTTTTATCTATAATTTTTAAAAGGGTCGTCGAGGGTGCGGGTGTCCTGCGGACACCTCTGCAATTCTAAATCGGGACGCCGAGGTCGTCGTCCCCTACAAGATAACAAACACAATGACAATGCAGGTGTGGGAAACCCCTCTGTCAACTTCGTTGACATCTCCCCTTTTAGGGGCGACGAGTGTCACTATGCGGTCACCATTTCATTACATAAAATAACATTAAAGAATTATTTATTTTCTTTTCTGCGGGTCATCATCATTTCGACGATTTTGATGTCGTCGGGATATGTAACCTTATAGTTATCGTTATAATCAAAATAACGATATTCAGTTGCTGAAAGTGGCAACTGATGAGCAGGATGACAAAGCTCTGAATCCTTATCAAAATGCTTATAAAGAAGCGGGAAACGGTATGCATCAGGTGCCTGAATAAGATAGAAATCCTCACGGTTTGCGATTCTGTCCTTATATGAACCGAGAGCATCTGTAATCTTGTATGCTGTATTTACATAATCATACTCATCAAGAAGTCCCATAAACTCGTCAATGAGTTCAGGTGTAATCATTGGACAAGCAGCATTATTTTCAATAATCTTTTCACAATCAGGAAAAGTCTTGTTGATATAATCAAGTGCATTTTTAAATGATTCGTTTCTTGTGCTGCCACCCTGAACAAGAGTTACACCGTAATCCTGTGCAAGTCTGCCACTCTGCATTTCGTTGGCATCAACCACAACGATAAAATCGTCAATGCTTTTTGACTGACGGAAAGCGTCGATTGAATACCAAATCATTTCTTTGTCGAATATTTTACAATATTGTTTAGGTCTGTCGGCACCAAAACGAGAGCCGATACCACCTGCGAGAATAATTCCTATTGATGACATATCCTTTTACCCCTACCCTATTTATATACAACGCAATTTCTTGGTTTGATATGCTGAAGCCAGTCTTCAAGAGTATCACAAACCATCTTTGTACCGCAAACCTGAACATCATAAGCTGAACCTGCAATATGAGGTGTGATGATGAGATTTTTTGCATCAAGCAACGGACAGTCAGACGCAATAGGTTCTTTAACAGTAACGTCTATTGCAGCACCTGCGAGATGGTCAGAATTAAGTGCTTCAATCAAATCTTCTTCCACAACAAGCTCACCACGAGCTGTATTGATGAAATATGAACCCTTTTTCATTTTTGCAAATGTTTCTTTATTGAACATATTCTTTGTCTGTGGTGAAACGATACAATGAAGGCTCACAACATCTGCACGGCTTAAAAATTCTTCAAAGCCAACGAGTTCAACTGATTCAGGAACTTTTGCAGGGTCAATATATGGGTCATAAGCAATAACCTTCATACCAAATGCCTCTGCCTTTTTAGCAACAAGCTGACCTGCGCAACCACAGCCAACAAGTCCCAATGTCATATAATTGATGCTTGTACCTCTGAAGCGAATGAACGGTGAATTGTTATCAAGTCCCCATACAGTATCTCGGTATTCATCGGGCTTTGACTTTACATCAGTTGTAATTTCGCGATTGAAGATAAGGTTGTTTGTAAGTGTAATATTTCTTGTTAAATCAAGAATATATCCCATTGTAAGGTCAGAAACTGCGTTTGCATTTCTGCCACCGTTGTTGCAGATAATGATACCCTTTTCCATTGCTGCTTCAAGGTCAATAACAGACTTGACACCACCACGACAACAGATAATAATTTTAAGGTTCTTTGCATTTTCAAAAACTTCTCTGTCAATTGTGTCGTATTCGCAGATAAGGATGTCATAATCCTTTACTCTTTCAATCAACTCATTATGAGGCATAACCTCATGGTCAATGCAGTAGCCGTCAAATTCAAAGTCAATTTTATCCTTGAATCTGTCAAGCATCGGATTTATCATTTCAGCAGTTACAAGTGCACGATATTTCATAATAATTCTCCCATAAAAATCTTAAAAATCAGGATTTATACTTCCTCTTCAAAGAGTTCACCGTGAACATTCACTTCTCTGAATTCAGGCTTTTCTCTTGTTTCAAAAATGTATTCACCAAGGTCGATACGAGCAAAGTTATGTGGTGCTGCTCTCTTTGTAAGCGGTGGTTCAGGAAGATATCCCGGACCGTAGTCAAATGTAAGATAATTTGTATAGTCCTCAGGAATAGGTGCTTTAAATCCACCGTCAAAGTCAACTCGCTGAACATCTTCAAGTCCTTCGATTGAGAATGGACCTTTCTTCTGCAACTTACCTGTACTATCGATTACATACTTTGCATTTTTCTTGTTTTTAAACAGAGTCAACGTGAATTCATAAAGGCTGTGCCATACATTAAGAGGGATAATTCTGATAAACGGAAGAAGAACCATTTCTTTTCTGAAATTAGGATTTCTTCTCGGTCTGTTATACCATCTTACCTCAATAATCTTTGAAAGCATATGAACTGTATAGCTGTGAAGCTTGCCGATTAACTTATTGTTGCTTGTCTGGTCATAAACAAGCACATCAATGAACAAGCCGTCGGGATATTCGTGAACTGAGGAATATCTTGTTGAGAAATATGTACCGTTAAGACGGATTTTGTCAACAATATAATGGCTACCACTCTTACTCCAATAGCTTGAATAGTTATAGATATCTTTATTGTCTTTAAGTGCTGCTTTACGGAATTTATCAAAATCCTTACGGAGCATACCGATATCAAGGTCATCGTCCCAAGGGATACTGTGACCGTAACGGACTGCACCGAGCATTGTACCACCACAAAGGAAGTACTTGATATCATTTGCATTACAGATATCGTCAATATCCTTGAGCATCATAAGTTCAAGGTCCTTGATACGAGTAAGTTTACCTGAATAAATTGCAATATTATTCTTGTTGTTGTCCTTTTCACCTGTTATGTTACAAACAGTTCTGTAAAGTGCATCAGCAAGTGGAAGATGCTTACCCTTTTTCCAGCCCGCCTGAAAGAATTTCAATGTATTAAGGCAACGGTAATGGGTTTTCTCAACGCTACCCGACTGAGCATTAAGAGAAAGCTGTTCCTTAAAATTATTTCTGATTGTATT
This sequence comes from Clostridia bacterium, assembly GCA_017399175.1. Lineage (GTDB taxonomy): Bacteria > Bacillota > Clostridia > Oscillospirales > Acutalibacteraceae > Fimenecus. The sequence goes on from JAFQEE010000054.1 coordinate 14,781, forward strand.
TTTAATGTTTGCAATAGTTGTAAGGTGTGAACAGAAATTATAAACCTGTCCTTTTCTTCCACAGTACAATGTCTGGATACCGAAACAGATTGCATCTCTCACATAAGAACATGAAATTGTGTTTTCATAGTCACTTGTTGTGATATTCATAACGCCTGTTGCAAATGCTTCGTTGATACACTTTTCAATATCAAAAATTCTGATTTGGTTGGAATCAGGGCCGAAAAGGTTATCCACACGGATAAGGTTAAGATTTTCAAAACCGTCGTTTACGATTTTACGACAAAGGTGTTCAATCTCAACATAGAATTTCTGTGCAGGAGTCGGATTTTCAATGTGCTTTTCCATAAAGTAACTGAATTCGCGCTCTGAAAGACTGTCGATTTCCTCGTCAGGAATTTCAGGGTATTCAGGGAGAATAGCAAGGACTGTACATTTATTGTCCTTACCCTGATTTGCATATTCTGCTACTTTCTTAATAGCATCAATCCAAGCCTCTCTTGACTCCACCTTTTCACAGTCAAGGCAAAGAGTGAATGCACACTTATTGACAACAGGTGCACTATCAATGCTCTCAACATGAGAAAGCACGTCAGGTTCGTATTCAAAATCAGCAAATTTGAAGATTCCGTCATAAACTGAATATCCCTTTACTGATGAGAAGAATCCTTTATTTTTAATTGAAATCATTGCAGGGAAAGTAAGGTTACCCAATGGGTTCATATCACTTACCACAACAGCATTTTCGTAAAGAAATCTTCCTTTTTTGCTGATACCCACAAATTTTGGTGGATGCATATATGTACCTGTTAACTTTTTATAAAAACCTGTTATTTCTGATAATTCGTCTTCAAGAATTAATCTGTCCATTTAATAATTCCTCCATAATCCCCAATTAAAAATCTTTAAAATGTGATGGTACCCGCTGTTCTTCAGGCGGATATTCCATAAAATTACCATAAATTTGTGTATTGTATTCTTCTGCTTTTTCAGGTATCGGCATCATAGTATCCTCAAAAGGAACATACCTTGCTGTTCCATAAAATTCAGCAGGAACTTTTTCCTTATCACCGCTGACACCGTAAATATTGCTGACATACTTTGTAGGTTTGTCCTTCCACTTTGTAACGCCTTTATATGACATTTTCTGTAAAAAGTCCAGAAGAAATTTCGGGAAAAATTTGCATATAACATATGTAAATATTCTTTTAAGTCTACCTCTGTTTTCGGCAGGTCGTCGTAAGACGCACACGTGATAAATCATTGAACAAAGTTTTTGAAACTTTTCTGCCAACCTGCTGTCAGGCACATTGTCAATGGCAAATACATCAATACGCGGTGCATCGTCCATTGATTTGTAATCAAGTGAATACACATGACCGATTGGTGCATCGGCTATAACGTGACTTTCCACAGCATCATACATCATATTGTCCTGAAGTTCTGACAATGCCTTTTCAGCCTTTTGGAAATCCTTTCGCATAACTGCCACATCCACATCGTCATCCCAGGGAATAAAGCCCTGATGTCTTAACGCACCGATACAGCTTCCGCCAATTAAGTAAAACTGAACACCGGCATTATTAAGTTTTTCGGAAACCGCTTTTAACATTCTCAATTCTTCTAATTGAAAATCTCTTAACCCTAAACTCAAAGCACCACCCCAAATACAGTTATCCGTTAATGAATAACATATTTTTCCTATCCTTATATTTTATTATATATATTCTATAAAGTCAACAAAAAAGGTAACCTGAAACTTCAAGCTACCTTAATTTGATTTATCCGACAAGTGCTGTTATATCAATACCCTTTGGCTTTTTGATTTTTGAGCTGTCTGCAGAGTTTGTCATTGATTTGATTTCTGTGATTACAGAATCACGCTTACCGATTTTTTCAATTCTTACAAGATTATCGTTTGAATCATAATAGTATTTAATTGTGTCTGTATCTACTGTATAAGCATCACAAGAATATTTTTTTCCGTTGAGTGTTACTTCACCTGACTCGACAAATTTGTAAGTTGCAAGAGAATTACCGTCAAATGTGCCATCTGCCAAATCCTCAATGCTCATATCATCAACTATCATATAACATTTAAGAGATGGAATTTCGCAATATGTTTTACCACTTACAATAATCATATTTGCCTTGACAACCTTACCCTCATCAAAAGGAACAGCAGTTTCGATGTAAGCACCGTTTCCATTTCTTATATAAAGGAAAGGATATTCCAAATTGTCACCGCCAACTTCCTTAACAGTTGCCTGAATAGTGAACTTATTTGTATCTATAACTTTTTTATATGCCTGAAGACGCTTCTGTGCATTTGCTTTGCCACCGTCAGGTTCAACCACAACAACCTTATCGGTAACAAGTTCATCACTCATTTCAAGCTTGTCATTCTTGTCTGCATCATCAAAAACCTTGTCAGGGTTTTTCTCGGCATTATCAACAAACTCCTGAAGGTCAGAATCAAGTTTCTCGTCAACAACATCCTTGTCGTCAATGTATGTTTTGTTGCCCTCATCATCAGTAACGAAATATTTTCCGTTTTCGTCCTTTTCTGCTATCTGAGTCTGTCCTTCTTCATCAACATAGTAAGGTTTTTCATCGTCTTTTTTGCAGGATGCGAAGCTGAACACAACTATAACCAAAGCAAGAAGTATTGCTAAAATCTTTTTCATTAAAATATACCTCCATATGGATTTTTTTACATTATACAATATTTTTATGAGATAAACAAGTGAATTTTGAAATTTAAAAATTTGTTCATTTTTATTGTTGTTCCATTTTCATATTGAATATTAAATTATAGTATAGTATAATAATTGTTAGAAATAACTGTAAAAAGGAGTTGAAGCATGATGTCAGGTATTATAGATTATTCACTTATGAATGCTCATAAGGATTTTAACGCTTTGCCGTTTTCAAAGGTTGACGGTCTTATTTTCGCACAGCTTGCTTATCTTGACTTTGACACCTTTGTTCCTGAAAAACAGTTGTTTGCAAGAGGTATTACTTTTAGTAAAATTGCGGAGCAGGACGGCTTTGAAAACCTGTTCCCACTTGAACGCACAGCAAGAAAAAATCTTTTACTGTTTAACTCTTTGGCTTACAGCAAAAGATATGGAAAAGTAAGAATTAATTATCACGAAAATGTTTTTGACCCGCAGAATGCTATTCAGTTTTCGGCAACAACATTCCTTTTCCCCGACGGTAATGCCTGCGTGGCATTCAGAGGTACTGATTCCACCATTACAGGCTGGCGTGAAAACTTTGATATGCTTTATAACGACACAGTTCCTGCACAGATTTTAAGTGCAAAATACCTTAACAAAGTTGCAGGCAAAATCAAAGGTAATATTACTGTTGTGGGACATTCCAAAGGCGGTAATCTTGCTATTTATGCGAGTGTTATGTGTTCACCTAAAACAAAAGAAAAGGTTGTTGAAATCCAGAGTTTTGACAGTCCGGGATTTACTGAAGCTTTTGTTTCTTCACAGAAATACATTGACACTGAAAGCAAAATCGTGAAATTTGTTCCTGAAGAATCAATGATTGGTATGCTTCTTAATGATACAGATACATACCGTATTGTAAAAAGTGAGGGCGAAGGTATTCACCAGCACGACCCGTTTTTGTGGATTATTGAGGATAATGACTTTGTAACAGGTGAAAAAATCAACACAAAAGCAAGGTTTGTAAACAGTACCTTTAAAGAATGGGTTGGAAACTTCACACCTGAACAAAGGGAACTTTTTATTGACGGTATGTTCGATATAATTCAGGCTATGAATGCACAGAAAGCAGAAAGTTTTATTGATTGGAGCGAAAACCTTAAAGGTAACAGCGCGTTATTCTTTGATACAATCAAGGATTTGGACCCTGAAACACGAAGTTTTATGTTGAAGGTTCTTGGCAATATTTTCCCATCTGCAAAAGATAGTGTTTTAGTTAAACCGAAAAAAATAATTAAAGACACTTTTGATAAATTTAAATCAAAAAGGATTGATGTAGAAGAAAGTTCTACTTAAATTTAAAAATGTCAGTTCGAAACCATCCTGACAAAAAACAAAACTACGGAGTGAATAAAAATGAACAAAAACAAAAAGACCACATTTGTGGTACAGTCTGCAGTTATTGCGGCACTTTATGCAGGGCTTACCTATGCAGCGGGTATGATGAATCTTGCCTATGGCAGTATTCAATTCAGATTCTCAGAAGCATTGACGATTTTAGCGTGTCTGTCCCCTGTTGCTATTCCCGGACTTACAATCGGTTGTTTTTTAGGTAACATTACAAGTCCTTACGGAATAATTGATATTATCTGTGGCACGGTTGCAACTCTTCTTGCTGCTGTTTTGAGTTACAAGACACGAAATATCAAATTTAAAGACTTGCCATTGGTTTCTGCACTTTTTCCTGTGCTTACAAACGCGGTAATTGTAGGACTTGAAATTACATTTTTTATGCCTGAGGGATTTATAGTACAAGCATTTTTAATCAATGCAATGCAGATAGCCTTGGGACAGTTAGTAGTGTGTTATGGTCTTGGATTACCATTATATAATGTGATTAAAAAGACAAAATTGGATAAGAAGTTATAAAAACAGCGTGATAGCCAGATGGGTTATCACGCTTTATTTTTTACGAGGTTATTCATTACAAATTGGAGTTTGTAGGGATAAGTGCAAAATGCAAAACGCAAAGTGCAAAATGTCGGAACTGCGTTGCAATTATAAAATAAAACCAATATGGTTGGAATGTAGGGGCAGGTCTCTGTGCCTGCCCGCAAGTGCACATTATATGTTCGGGAGGGCACGGGTGCGGGTGTCCGGTGGACACCTCTGCAAAGCAGAAGCACCGACCGAACCGGCAGGTGAGACTCATCGTCCCCTACAAATGACCTATGTAAAAATTACACACCTACCTATGTAAAATTTACACTCGACCTATGTAAAAATTACACCCGACCTATGTAAAAACTACACTCTATAAATAATATATATAAATAAGAAATATAAATATATTATTTAAATAAACACATATTTATACAGGTTTATGAAATGGATTGTTGCACCGATAATTACGAAAATATGGAATATTGTATGAAAATACTTTTTCTTTGCACCGATTGCAAAGAGAATAAGTCCTAAAATATATGCACCATTACCTGCAAGGACATATCGGACTCCCACAGGGTCAACCTTGTCCCCTATTACGAAAAGTGATGAAAATGCACAAAAGCCGATTACGATATACAAAATCATTCTTATGGCTTTTGTTTTACTGAATGCGGTAAGTGTAAGAATAATTGAAATTACTGTTGCCGTAAGGCAGGTAATGAAAAGTCCCCAACCGAGTTTGTAATTTACATTTACAACTGACAAAAGCATATACGGTGTTATTGTGCCCATAAGCATAAAGTAAATGGCTGTATAGTCAATCATTCGCATTACTTTTTTTGCTCTGCAGAGTGGTAATCCGTGATAGACAGATGAACAGACAAACACCAACAGCATTGAAAGACAGTAGACAAGTCCGATTACAAGGTAATCCATTCGATTAAATGATAATGAACGGACAACGGTCATAACAGTTGCGATAATTGCCAGAACTGCACCGAAAATATGTGTCCAAGTATTCAGTCTTTCTTCTGTTTTTGTGTATTTCACAAATTCTATTGCATCAATTTCTTTCATTATCTTATCCTCAATGGTGGTGATGACGGTGATGATGTCCCGAAGAATGTTCAAAATGAATGTGACAATCTTCTTCGTGACAATGCTCATTTTCACTTTCAAGTTCAAGTGTTGCATGAATAATACTATGTTCACGAAGTTCCTCACGCACTTCATCCTTGATTTTATGACTATCACCGTCAGTTACAATATGCATTGTGGCATAATTATGGTGACCGTCAATGCTACGGATATGAATATGATGAACTCCCTTTACCCCGTCAATATGGAGAATATGCTCTTTGATTTCGTCCACATTTATATTCTGCGGAATCTTTTCAAGGAACAAATCAAGAACTTCCTTGAGATTCTTGATTGCATTTATGAATATGAAAACTGCAACACCGATTGACAAAATCGGGTCAATAATGCTGATATCAGTAAATCGCATTACAACTGCACTGATAAGGACAACGAGCCAACCAAGGACATCTTCAAGCATATGAAGATTAACTGCCTTCTGATTAAGTGAGTCACCATCTTTGGTGAAATATGCTGCAAGGAAATTGACAACTGCACCGATAACTGCAAAAATAATCATACCGTTATAGTTAATTTCCACAGGGTTGAAAATTCGAATTACAGCGTTATAGATAACTGCACAAGAACCGAAAAGGAGAATAAGAGTTGTAATTACACTTCCCATTACGGAAAATCGTGCATAACCATAAGTATATGTTTTATCAGGCTGTTTTTTGCTTTTCTTTTCAAGAAAATATGATATGCCGATGCTGACAGCATCTCCTATATCGTGTACTGAATCGGAAAGAATCGCCACACTACCTGTGAAAATACCGCCTATAAATTCAAATATTGAAAATGAAAGATTTAATATAAATGCAATTAAAATATTCTTTTCTGTTTTCATATAATCTCCTGGTTTTAAATGCCAAACAGCCCTGATTTTTATCAAGGCTGTATTTTTTTATACTGTTACTGTGTATGTTTCACCTTTTTGAGTCCGGAATTCCAAAACACCATTCTGTGATGAAACTCCGTCAACTGCGAATTCACCCTTTGCATAGTAAAGTTTACAAATACCACCTGCATTTGATGTAATTTTTGCAGATTTAAGGGCGTTATTTGCCCATTCAATATCCAAAGTGAAATTACCACGAGCCACGATACCCTTAATGCTGCCCTTACTCCATTCTGTCGGGAGTGCAGGGAGCAATTCGATGCAACCGTAATTACTCTGCATAAGCATTTCGTTGACACCTGATGTAAAACCGAAATTACCGTCAATCTGGAATGGCGGATGATAGTCAAAGAAGTTAGGGTAAATTCCGTTTTTAAACAAGTCACCGATAATTTTAAGAACTCTGTCACCGTCACCAACTCTTGCCCAAGTATTGATTTTCTGTCCCATTGACCAGCCTGTACTCTTATCTGTACGATGATTCATTGAAACTATTGATGCGTCAATAAGTTCAGGATTCTGGAACTTATTCATTACATTACAAGGGAAAAGACCGAGAAGATGTGACATATGGCGGTGATGACGCTCACCAAATTCGCCAAGTTTCTTTTCGTGATACCATTCTTTAATTTGACCGTCCTCACCGATTTCATAGACTTTAAGTCTGTTCTGAATATCCTGCCATTTTGCAACAAGGTCACTATCAACACCCAAAGCGGTTGCACTCTTGATTGAATCGTCAAATAACTGCCACAATAGTGCTTGTTCATAAGTATTACCCATTGTTCTTGGGCCGTGTTCAGGTGAATAGCAAGGATAAGTGACAAGTCGTCCGTTATTCTCAATCATAAGCTTTGAGAAATAACCTGCACATTCTTTGAGCATTGGATAAATGTCATTTTCAAGGACATCTTTATCGAGAGTATATTCATAATGCTCATAGCAGTTATGTAAAATCCAAGGCATTGCAGCCGGTGACCATCCCCAGTCAAAATTCCAACCGGGACAAGTCCAACCAAATGGTGTGCATTGAGTATGGAAAAGGAATCCGTTCTGTTCTCCATCCTTGCTTTCAATACCTGTGTAATATTTTGCAGTAATTCTTCCCGGTTCAACCATTGATTTTATATATCTGATTAATGGTTTTGCGCATTCAGCCATATTTCCGTTGAATACAGGCCAGTAATTCATCTGCAAATTAACATTTGTATGGAAGTCGCTACTCCATTTAGGGTCATTCGATACATTCCATATGCCCTGAAGATTTGACGGCAAAATATCACTTTCACGAGAAGATGAAACTGTCATATATCTTCCGTACTGATAAAGCAATTCTGCTGCTCGTTTTCTGTATGCAGGGGTTTTTCTGTAGTTATACAAAAGGCTGTCAGCAGGAACATCAAATGCACCGTTAAGGTCGATGCTTACTCGTTCCATAATCTTATTAAAATCTTCTTTATGTGATTTTAAAAGCTCTTCATAGCCTTTTTTAGTTGCATTAAGTACAGTTTCATTAACTCTGTTATAAAGAGCGTCTGCACTTTCCCCTGTTCGGTATGCAGGATATGTATCTATATAGTCAGTATCGCAAGAGAAGATGATTGTCATTTCAGTTGCATTGGAAATTTTTACACTCTTTTCTGTTGCCTTTGCAGTACCGTTTGTAATTATATTGGCAACAAGACAGAAATTAAGAGCGTTGTCCTCCAATTCGCCTGAATGAACAATTCTACCGTTTTCATATTTTACATTTCCGTGTGCAGATGAAAGTTTTATTTCAGTATTTAACTTTTCACCTGTTCTTTTAATACGGATAACACCGCATTTATCGGGGTATGACACAAATGCCACTCTGTCGTCATGAAGTTTCTTTGCAAAGTACCTTTTCGCATCATAGGAAACAGAACAAACACCGTTAAGCATATCAAGTTCACGATAATAGTTGCGACTACGGATTGAATCAAAATCGAATTCAAGAGTACCCCAACAACGGTATCCACCGTAACCGTCAGAAATACCCACTAATTTTTCGCAAAGTTCGTGTGCCTTACTGTCTTCGCCATTTTTGAATGCTTTATAAATCTCCTTGTAATAATCAACAGGGAGTTTTCCGTCTTTATCGGGAGTTGTGATATTACCGCCACAATAATCAGGTCGTTTTGGTGACGGACCGCCTGCCCATAAGGTTTTATGGTTAAGGACAATTTTATCGGACTTTATATTACCGATTATGCCCATACCGATACTACCGTTACCAAGTGGCAAAGATGTCTGTTCCCAAATATTCTCAAAGCCCTTGAAATAGGCTCTTTTAAGTTTCATTTTTGACGGAGGTCTGTTATAAAAAAGTTTCATAAAAACTCCTTAAAAATTTAATATCATATCATAATGCGGAATGTTTTCTTCCATATATTCAGGTGTGCCAAGAAGTGAAAATCCACATTTTTCGTAAAAGCCAACTGCGTGAGTCTGTGCACCAACTTTGACAGTTTTTGCACCGTCTTCTTTTGATTTACGCAAAAGCTCAAGAACGATTTTTTCGCCGAGTCCGAGTCCTCGTTTGTCCTTTTTAACGGCAATTCTACCGATTTTAACGGTATCTTCACCATAAGGGATTACTCGTCCTGTTGCAACAGGTTCACCATCTGAAAAGATTACAAGATGAGGTACTTGAAGGTCATATTCGTCAAACTCGTTTTCTTCGGGTACACCCTGTTCTTTTACAAAAATCTCAATTCGCAAATTCCTGAAGGAGTCGTCAATAACCCCTGCAGGAAACCATTTATATTCCAACATAATTATTCACCTTTGAATGCAAATTTGAATGAAAGTGGCTTATCAGTCTTTACACAGTATTTTTCCAATGTGTCAGGACCGCAAGTGTTTGTGCCTGTTCCACGCATGAATCCGTCAATGCAAAGAACTGTTGAGTCAACAAACTGTATATCCTCCTGATGCTTTGCATTGTGAAGTGACTTCTGTGTATAGTTATGTGCTGAAAAGCTGAATTTAGGCTCACCATAAACAGTAAATGTATTACCACTATCATTTGAAAGTTTAAGGTATTTTACTGCACCGCAGTTTCCGTTATCCTGTGGCATAACATAAGGCTCGTGCATAGCTTCAACAGTTGTTTTCCAGATTCCTATATATGCGTGGTCTTTCATATCACAGATGTTTTCCATTTTTTCGTCAGAGCCACGACCATAGAATTCAATATTCTTAAACTGTGATGAAAGTTCTGTCATAAGACCAAAACGCTGAATCTGACTGCAACCGAAAAGTGCTTTATCAAGTTCACATTCAACCTCAATAAGTCCGTTGCCGAAAATCTTATATACAACATTAGCACGGAAATACTTTTTAAGTCCCTTTTTGATTGAATACGCAACACCGACAAGCATATAAATTGACTTATCAACATAACGGAAATCAGTAACCACAGTATCTGCATCGTGAAGATTGATTTTTGCCCAAGGTTCTTTCTGTCCGTAAGAGTCGTTATCAAGTGATGCTCTTACAACATTCGGAACAAAGCCTTTTTTACCGTCAGCAGGATTTAAATTGATAAATTCGCAACCGTTCTTTACATAACTTGTCATTTCGCCTGTTTTCTTGTCAAAAGCAACCTGACCACCGTCAAATGAAATCACAACAACATTGTTGTTTTCAGTTGCTGAATATTCCCCTGCTATTGAAAGTCCTTTTGTAAATCTTGCTTTGTCAGAAAGAACAGCTTGTTCAAGAGCAAGACGATTTTCACCGTCATAATATGCAATATTGATGTGACAGTCCTTTTCAGTATCAAACCAATCATAAGGAATTTCATAAGTTTTTGTCTGCATCGGTTCAATATCAAGGTTCAATTCACCCGATTTAACCTCAATACCGTTTACAAGCTGTGTCCAGATAACCTTTAAATATTTACTGTTTTTAAATCCGTTAGTATTCTTGAATTCAAAGCATTTTCCGCTGATATGCTTACTTCTTATCGGTCTGTAAACTGCCTTGATAGCATATGCACCTGTATGTGGTGTTTTGTCAGGATAAAGCATACCGTCAACACAGAAGTTGCTGTCGTGCTTTTCTTCACCATGGTCACCACCGTAAGTGTATTGATACTTGTATTTATCTGTACCGTCGTGATAAACTGCGTGGTCAGCCCATTCCCATACGCAACCACCCATAAGGCTGTCGTGGGCATAGATACTTTCCCAGTATTCTTCAACTGCACCGGGACCAACACCCATAGCGTGAACATATTCACACATAAAGTATGGTTTATCAAAATATCTCTTATCTTTAAATGTCTTTGCACCGATTTCTTTGACTTTTTCCTGTCCAGGATACATTTCGGAAATAACATCGTAAGCGAATCGCTTTGTAGTTATTACACTCTCATAATGAACAGGAATTTTTGAACCGCTGTTCTTGATATAATCATAACAAGAGTCCTGACAGTTATAACCCCAAGCCTCGTTACCCAATGACCACATTGTGATACTTGGATGATTACGGTCACGGCACACCATTCTGCTCACTCTGTCAACATACCTGCCTTCCCATTTAAGGTCGTGGCTGATAAGACAGTTATCGCCTGCAGGAGCCTTAATATCCCACGCACCGTGAGTTTCAATATCTGCTTCGTCAACAATATAGAATCCCATTAAGTCAGCAAGAGTTAAAAGTGTCGGGTCAGGTGGATAATGAGAAGTACGGATTGAATTTATATTGAACTTCTTCATAAGTTCAAGTTCTGCTTTGATTTCTTCGCCCGTAAGAACATAACCGTTCTTCATATTTGTATCGTGGTGATTAACACCCTTGAATTTAATAGGCACACCGTTGAAAAGAAACACATCACCTTTGATTTCAACAGTTTTGAAGCCTGTAATGTTCTTAACATAAGTTTTGTTGCCATTTGCATCTTCAAATGTGATAAAAAGGTCATAAGTATATGGTTCTTCTGCATTCCATTCAACTACATTGAGATTTGAGAAAGTGATTTTTGACTTTGCTCTTGCATCTGCTGTTTCTTTTGCAAGAACTTTGTCACTGTCAAGGAGTTCTGCTGAAACTGAACATCCCTCTTTGTCACCCTTGATTTTGAATGAAACTGTCAAGTCGTATGTGCTACCTTTTTTCTCTGTGTCAACTGTGAAATCATAAAGATATGTTTTGTCGAGTTCGGTCAAAAGAACATCACGGAAAATGCCGTTTTCACGGAACATATCCTGACATTCAAGGTACGTACCTGTTGACCATTTGCTGACAACTGCTAAAATCTCGTTTTCACCTTTTTGGAGGTACTTTGAAATCTTGAATTCTGCTGAATTGTGAGCACCCTCGCTGTACCCAACGAATTCACCGTTGATATAAAGGTCAAGTGATGAAATTACACCCATAAATGTAAGGATATAAACCTTGTCAGGATTTTCGATATTGATTACTTTTCTGTAAATACCCATTGGAACTTCTTCCGGCATTTCGGGATAAAGTTTAGGATTGAATTCATAACGAGTGTTAAGATAACAAGGCTCACGATAGCCTGTTCTCTGCCAGGTTGACGGCACAGTTACCTTATCGAACTGTACTCTGTCAGTATAAAATTCCTTTGGAATGAGCATATCCTTTTCGTAATACTTGAAATCCCACTCACCGTTAAGGACAGTTACCATATCGCTGTTGTAACGCTCTGTGAGAACACTCTGCTCACAAAGTTTTTCCATAGATGAGTAAGGAATAAAATATGCACGCGGAGAAAGTTTGTTAATTTCTGCCACATCAAAGTTTTTGAAATTGTCTGTGTTTATTGTGTATTTCATAAAAAGACCTCCGTCTTATATATAGATAGATAAAGTTTACCATATAATAAAATAATTTACAATATATATTAGACAAATTGAGGTTTGTCGATGTGAATGCAGAATGCAAAATGCTGAATGCAGAATTAAGAAACTGCGTTGCGATTATAATGCCTCCCTCTGACGAGGGAGGTGGCAAAATCTTTGATTTTGACGGAAGGAGAGATAGTCTTTCTGTACACTAACTCTCTCCCTCAGTCTGCTTCGCAGACAGGGTGGATTGTCAAGCAAGTGCAACACTTTTCCCATAAAAAACTTCAGCAGGAGTACGCCAACCAAGACATTTTCTTGGTCGGTTGTTCAAGAGGTTGACAACATAGTCAACATC
>JAFQEE010000055.1 GCA_017399175.1 Clostridia bacterium
GATGTTGACTATGTTGTCAACCTCTTGAACAACCGACCAAGAAAATGTCTTGGTTGGCATACTCCTGCTGAAGTTTTTTATGGAAAAAGTGTTGCACTTGCTTGACAATCCACCGGGGACCACCGAAGGTGGTGGAGGGATTCCCCCCACGCCTGCAAATGTCATTCCAAGCAACGCGAAGAATCTCTCAAATAATTAAAACAAAGGTGGGAACTTTCCCACCTTTGTTTGTGTGTAAATTAAATTGGAGTTTGTAGGGAAAGTGCAAAATGCAAAGCGCAGAATGCAGAATGATGGGTCTGCGACGCAATTATAAATATTAACCAAAGAGATTGGTTGTAGGGACGCTTCACGAAGCGTCCGAATGAGGTTTTCAGCACACTTTGGAGCGGTCGCGTCGTGAAGCGACCCAACAAGGTGTTCATTCCTATTTTAATTCATATTCTTCCCTACAAATTATAATTTGTAGTTGTAATTTTCATTCCACAGTAACACTTTTTGCAAGGTTTCGTGGTTTGTCAACATCAAGCCCTTTTCTTACTGTTGTATGGTATGCAAGCAACTGTAAAGGGATAACAGTAAGTGACGGAGAAAGGTGTTTTATGGTTTTCGGCACAAAGATTACTTCATCCGCAAATTCCTTTATGTTTTCGGCATCATCACATACTACTGCAATCACAAATGCACCGCGTGAACGAACCTCTTTGATATTAGAAACCATTTTGTTATAAAGTTTTTTGTCTGTTGCAACGGCAACCACAACCGTGCCGTCCTCAATAAGTGAGATTGTTCCGTGCTTTAGTTCGCCTGCACCGTAGCCCTCACAATGAATATATGAAATTTCTTTAAGCTTCAAAGCACCCTCAAGGCAAAGGGGATAGTCAACTCCGCGACCGATAAAGAAAACATTCTGCTTTTGACATATTATTTCTGCAAGATTTTTTGTAATAGTGTCACATTCAAGTGCAAACTGAATTTTTTGGGGTAGTGACAGAATTTCATCAGTAAATTTTTTGATTTCAGTTTCATTCATAAGTCCTTTTTTCTGCGATAAAAATGCAGACAGCACATAAATAACACTTAACTGTGCAGAAAAAGCCTTTGTAGTAGCAACTGCAATTTCAGTACCCGCATTCGTATAAATGACACCGTCACTTTCCCTTGCGATAGTGCTGAATGGCACATTTACAACGGATAAAGTAAAAGCACCACGCTTTTTTGCTTCACGAAGTGATGCCAATGTGTCGGCAGTTTCACCTGATTGGCTTATGAAAATGCAAAGGTCATTTTTGTCGATAATGGGATTTCGATACCTGAATTCACTTGCAATATCAACATTTACCGGGATTCGTGTCATTTCTTCAATAATATATTTCCCTGCAACACCAACATGAAAGGCACTACCACAGGCAACAATGTTTATTCTGTTAAGATTTTCAATGAATTTTTCAGGAAATTCAAAGGGGAGAGTGATTTTACCGTTTGGAGTAAGTGGCAGAATTGTATCCTTAACCGCTTTTGGTTGTTCAAAAATTTCCTTTTGCATAAAATAGTCATATCCGTTTTTTTGCGCAGAGTCAGAATGCAACTGAACCTTTTGAATTTCTATATTTTTTTCGTTACCATTTTCATCAAAAACCTTTATATTGTCTTTGCCCAGTTCAATAAATTCACCATCATTTACAATATAGCAATCATTTGTGTAGGGGAGAATTGCAGGAATGTCGGAGGCTAAATAATTCTCGTTGTCACCTTTGCCGATTATAAGGGGACTGTCCTTTTTCATAGCAAAAATTTTGTCATCATAATCTTTGATTATCATAGCAACAGCATATGAGCCCTCTAACTTTTTTGCAGTTTTAATAAGAGAAGTGATTGGATTGCCGTCATAAAGATAATCGAAAAGCTGTGCAATAACCTCGGTGTCTGTATGAGAAGTGAATTCGTAACTATTTTCTATAAGGTCATTTTTAAGCTCAATGTAATTCTCAATAATTCCGTTATGGACAAGTGTTACAATGCCATTCATTGAACTGTGAGGATGAGCGTTTGTCTTATCGGGAATACCATGAGTTGCCCATCTTGTGTGACCGATACCAAGAGTGCCCTGAGGATTGATTTTTTCAACCGACCTCGTAAGATTATCTATTCTGCCTTTTTCCTTTATAACAACAACCTTGTCATTTTTAACTGCAATACCTGCCGAATCATATCCGCGGTATTCAAGCCGTTTTAAACCCTCAATAAGAATCGGAGTTGCGTTGTTGTTTCCTGTATAACCGATAATTCCGCACATAAAAAATCTCCTTGTAAGTATGATAATAATTTTTATGCCAACAATAGTAAAAGGAGGCGATAATATGAGAAAATCTTATCTTAAACTTGTTGCAAAAAGGCGAATGATGAGTAATACTCTGTCTTGTTTTGCAGTTTCCCTTTTACCGTATTTTGTGTTTTCTTTTCTTGTTGTTTTTAATTATTATTTACCGTTTTTCTTGAAAAAGACATTAACAGATTTTTTTCTTGTTGTTTTTATATCAGTAATAAGTATTGTATTTTCAATATTTCTGTGGTCGAGTATTCGTCTGATAAAAGAAAAATACTTCCTTATGAAAGCCTGTGGCAAAAAAGTCAGATTTTTAAAATTAGTTAGAAGTATATCCCGAAAACAGTATGGTTTGTATATAAAGGTTTCTGTCTTGAAAATACTTCTGTCTTTAAGCTGGTCAGCAGTATATTTTTCACCTTGTGTTGTGGTTGCAGGACTACTTGCATATAGTTACAGATATGAAAATTATGGTAGAAATGTAAACCTTACCTTGGCTATATCATCTATTGTATTGTTTGTGATAGGGTTGATTCATTTTTTCGTCACAATAAAACGATATTCAATGTGTAATGCCATTATACTAAAGGACAAACAGAAAAATCCCATTAAAATTATTGCAGAAAGCATAGGTATTATGGAAAACCATTCGGTCGAGTACGCTTTTTACTGTTTGTCATTTGCGGGTTGGCTTTGTGCTTGTGTTTTTGTGATTCCACTATTTTATGTCCTACCGTTTATAAATATGAGTAAATGGTGTTATATGACAAACATCAAAAAAGAAGAAAAAACAGTACCCCAGAACGAAAAACCGATTATATTTTATATACAAAAAAGGAAAGAAGTGTAAAGTGGAAATTGGAGTTTGTGGGGAAAGTGCAAAATGCAAAACGCAAAGTGCAAAATGTCGGAACTGCGTTGCGATTATAAAATAAAACCAATATGGTTGGAATGTAGGGGCGAGTCTCTGTGCTCGCCCGCAAGTGTATATTAAATGCTCGGGAGGGCACGGAGACCCTCCCCTACAACATAATTTAATTGGTTGCTTTGTAGGGACGCTTCACGAAGCGTCCGAATGAGGGTTTCAGCACACTTTGGAACGGTCGCTTCGTGAAGCGACCCTACAAGGTTTTTGTTTTGGTTTTAATTTTATCCTCCCGACAAATTATAATTTGAATATCTGATTGCAATAAAAAATGGCACTCTCCGTAAGGAAAGTGCCATAACACTATGTACATTTTATTAAAGAATAACACCCATTGTACCCGGTTTGCAAAGAGCAGCATTTGATTCGTCTGTATCAATATGCATTGCAAGAGCAAAGTTAGGATGAACACGAACTACAACATCACCGAAAGTGAGTGTTCTGTCGTCTGAAGAAACCTTAACTTCAACAACCTGCTTGTCAGAAAGACCGTACTTTTCAGCATCGTCAGGAGTCATATGGATATGTCTTTTTGCAACGATAACGCCGTTTTCAATTTCGATTTCGCCTTTAGGTCCTACGATTTTACAACCCGGAGTACCTGCGATATCGCCTGATTCTCTAACAACAGCAGGAACGCCGATTGAACGAGCATCAGAAGCAGAAATTTCAACCTGAGTAGCAGGTCTTACAGGTCCAAGGATTGAAACACCGGGGAACTGACCTTTAGGGCCGATTACTGCGATTCTTTCTTCACAAGCATACTGACCCGGCTGTGAAAGGTCCTTTTTCTTTGTAAGCTCATAGCCTTCACCGAAAAGGATTTCAAGGTGTTCTTGTGAAATGTGAGCGTGTCTTGCACTTGTTTCAACTAAAACTGTCTTTTCCATTTATCATTCTTCTTTCTTAAAAATTTTTACATATTTCAATATCTATATAATAGAACAATTTTACCATTTTGTAAAGTGTAAAAATGCATAGATTAAAGGAGCTCTTCAAAAGATTTTATGTAATAATCAGCAATTCGTTTGATATTCTCCGTATCTCTGCGTGAATGCTTGTCATAAACACCGCAAACTGTAAAACCACCTTTAACAGCACCCTTAATTCCTGCCAACAAATCTTCAAAAACAATACATTCTTCAGGGGAAAGTCCCAATCTTTCACAAGCAAGGAAATAAACATCAGGGTCACTTTTGTCAGTAAGTGTTTCGTGAAGGTAAGCACCTGTGTCAAAATATTCGAAAATGCCGTTGTTTTTAAGACAAACCTCGCTTAGTTCAGTTGTGTTTGCAGTTGCAAAAGCAATTTTAATGTTGTTCTCCTTTAAAAGGTCAAGAAATTCCTTTACACCTTTTTTAAGTGGTACATCATTTGCATATTTATCATAACAGAGTTCGCACCATTCGTCCATAATGGATTCAATACTGCTTCGCATATGAAAACGCTCTTTTGTGTAAATTGCCATTGTCCTAAAGTGCATATCCTTGATTTTATCCTGATAATCCGACGGCATTCTCATTCCGTGGTTTTTAAAGAAAGCAATATCAACCTCTTTCCATATTCCCATTGAATCAAAAAGTGTACCGTCAAGGTCAAAGATAACACCCTTGAATTTATTTATATTCATAAATTATTCTCCCGATTTGTTTAAAACATATTTTGCCACAGCCTTTGCAACACCACCGTTGTCGTTTGTGTCCGTTACATATTTCGCTGTGTTTTTCACAAGTTCAGTTCCGTTTGCCATTGCAAATGAATATTCAGCGAACTCGAGCATTGAACAGTCATTTTCACCGTCACCGAAGCACATAATATTTTCTTTGCTGATTTCAAGAGCATCTGCAAGACCTTTAACAGCAAAGCCCTTTGTGGCATTTACTCCCGTCATTTCAAGGTTTCCGTTTTTCCCCTTTGTAACAGGGAATGAAGACGCAAAGGCAACATCACCTGTTTTACGCACTTTTTCTTCGATTTCAATTCTTTCTTCACCTGTAAGAGAAAGAATGTTAAGCTTTTCAATTCCCTCGTTACCAATAAATGTGGCAAGGTCAGGAACAGGCTTTATAAAATCCTTTAAAAGGTCGTGAATGTGAGGGGATACATGTTCTGTGTCAAACATACCGTAGCTTTTCTCATTCATATAGCAGTCGCCTTTGAAATAGATTTCATAAATGAGATTGTAGTCTTTTAAAATATCAAAAATTTTATTGGATTGACTGTTATCAAGGAGCGTACTGCAAACAACATTTCCTGTTTTCATATCGTATGTAACAGCACCGTTTGAAGTGATAAGATAATCGAGAAACGGTAATTGCTCAACCACATTATCTGCAAGAATTTTGGTTCTGCCACTTGCCACAGCCACCTTAACACCCATTTCGTGAGCCTTTCGGAAAGCTTCAATATTCTCTTGTGGAATTGTAACATGGTTACTGTTCATAAATGTACCGTCAAGGTCAGTAACAATAAGTTTGATTGACATAATTTCACCTAAATACAATAAATGTTAGTGTCCCAGAATGATATATGGGGATGATGACGAAGATATATTTTATAGTCACCGTTTATTTCGTTAATCTGATTGACAAGAGCAAAAATATCTTCACTTCTGTGATAAACTGCCATACAGATTTTCGGTTTGTCCTGTTGTAAAGTGAGTGCAGAGCCCAAAAGCATTTCTTTTTCAGCACCTTCAACATCAACATTAAGATAAGTGAATGTACCGTATTTTTCTTTCAGTTCATCAACTGTGACAGAAAACACACTTTCACCCTTGTCTTTTGCTGAACCGCCACGACCTTTGTTTCCGTCAAAGAAAAGTTCTGTGGATTTATTCCATACAGCATTGTTGAGTGCTGTGCAGTTTTTAAGTTCTTCACAATAAGACTCTAATTTTCTGAATGTCCTTTTATCAGGCTCAACAGCAACTATCTTTTCATAATCATTTACATAGTGCAGAAACTCTTTTACCGTGTCACCACGATAAGCGCCAAGGTCAAGAAAACTTTCATTTGTACCTAAATTCAGTATTTCAAATGCTTCGTCTTTATCCGTTTCACAATTAAAACAGTAATCAAGATTACCTGTAATCTGAAAACGGATAATACTTTCAAAAACCTGCTTTGATTTTTCATCACCGAGTAATGAATATGCCTTTTCAAAAGCATCAAGATTGTTTTTGAGAAAGTCCTTATTAAAAATATTGTCACCGTAAACGGGGACAGAAGGCATAATCACCTTATGACGATTTGACAAAGACTTTATGTTGTTTATAACTTCAGGCAGGGGACTTGCAAAGGCAAGGCAAATAACAAAATCGCCGATTTCGCTTTCAAGTTGTGGAATTCCTTTAACAGGAAAACCGTGAAAAGTACGCTGTCTTACAAAACCGTCACTTGCCACAACGAAGGAAACTGTAATTCCCAATTTTTCGAATTCCTCGAACACTCTGTCAGCACCATTTCCTGTACCATAAACAGCTATTGGCAGGGGAGTTTCCTTTAAAAATTCCCAACTTGATTTTTCAATAAGTAAATTTTCAAACATTTTCCCACCGCCTTTTGTCGCATTAAATAAAATAATAACATATTTTATCATTCATTACAAGAAAACTGTTGACGATATTTATATTTTGCAATAAAATGTTTTTAGTAATTTTTAATGAGGCGATTTTATGAAAAAAGTTTTAAGTGCAAGAACAATGCTGATTGTTTCAATGACAATTTTTGGTACAATCGGACTTTTTGTGCGTAATATTCCGTTGCCGTCAAGTGAAATTGCCCTTTATCGTGCTGTGTTGGCGGCGATTTTAATCGGTGCATTTCTTCTTGTTACAAAACAGAAAATTCCATTCACAAAAATCAAAAAGGAAATACCGTTACTTGTGCTGTCGGGTGTGGCTATGGGCTTTAACTGGATTTTACTTTTTGAAGCATATAAATACACAACAGTTTCAGTTGCAACACTCAGCTATTATTTCGCACCTGTAATTGTGACAGTTGCTTGTCCTATTCTCTTTAAAGAAAAAATGGGAGCAAAACAGATTATATGCTTTGTAATGTCAACTCTCGGTATCGTTCTTATTACGGGAATAGGTGACTTGTCCCAAGGCAGCAGTCATATAAAGGGAATTTTGTTCGGACTTGGTGCAGCCACATTATATGCAACCGTAATTCTCCTTAATAAATTCACAAAAACTGTTGATGGAATTCATCGCACATTTATGCAGTTCCTTTCTGCAATCGCAGTCCTTGTGCCTTATGTACTTTTGACAGACGGAGTAAATATAGGAACTTTAAATGGTAGAGGCTGGGTATTCTTACTTGTAATCGGTCTTGTTCATACGGGAATTACATATTGTCTTTACTTCTCATCACTTAAAGAGATGTCAGGACAAAAGGTTGCAATTTTAAGTTATATTGACCCACTTGTTGCAGTTCTTATTTCCGTTGTGGTGTTAAAAGAACCATTGACACCGTTACAGGCATTGGGCGGACTTATGATTTTAGGCTTTACACTCTGGAACGAAATTTCACCAAAAAAGACAAGTAAATAAAAAGATAAACCACAGTTTAGCGTGATACTCTTAATGGAGTATCACGCAACTCTATTCGCCTACGGCGAGTTATATTGCTTCGCAGTGATATTATGCTACGCATAGTGATATTGTCCTGCAGACAGTTTATGGCGAATAGAATATCACGAAACCCGTAGGGTTCATATCACTTTCGCAAGGCGAAAATATCACGCTGACGACTGTCAGCATATCACTTAGCAGACAAAAAGAAAGAGAAGGCTCGTTAATATACGAATCTTCTCTTTTCTGTTGTTAGTGGGTTTGGGCTACTGCCCAAGTGCGTTTGTACATACATATGCGATGCTGGTTCTTAACTGAAATTGAGTGCACTTTCAAACTCTCCGTTCAGAACAACACCAATTTCGCAACTGTGGTTTTTATATTATATTAAAACTATTCTTTTTCCCTAAAAATTTCAGGTCGTGTGTTTACACTTCTCGGTTTACAGGAGAAATTATCGAGAATAATGTTACCGCAATGACGAAGATAAAGTCCGTATGCAGGTAATTCCCAATAAGGTGACTCCTCGTGTGATGAAATATAGATGCTTGAAAGTCGTGTTATTTCAGGATACTCAATCATAGCTTCATATCCTACGCCTTCAGGACGGGTATATATTTCTTCCTTGCTGTCGCGATATTTTATATCCACATTTTCAATAACAATATTTTCAGTTTCATATTCCTTGCCGTCAAATATTGTGCCTGAAACAGCAGAGGGGAGAGAAACATTCAGGGCAGTTATATCCTTAATCGTAACATTTTTAAGTTGACCGGGAGTACCCTCGTGTCTGTTACCCAGCCATACAACAAATGCAGATGTGATTCCGTCCATTTTAATGTTTTCACAAGTGATATTTTCTACTGTTGAGCCACGGTCAGACTCAATTGCAAGTCCCGCATATCCGCCTGTTGTGCCATCCATAAAGAATTCGCAATCCTTGATGGTAACATTTTTTACATTGTGATAAACATTCGTGCCGATTTTAAAACAGTTTGCAAGGCTCATTGCTTTACAGTTTTTAATAAGCACATTCTCCACATCAAGACTTTCGTGAGCCTTTATGCAAAGTGCATCGTCACCCGTAGCAATATAACAATGGTCAATCACCACATTCTGTGAACTTGTAATATCAAAACCGTCGCTGTTTGCAACATGGTAATTACTGTTTATGACAACATCCTTGATGTCAACACCGTTACATTCCACAATGTTGCAAGTCCATCGTGCTGTTTCGTGCATTTCAATGTTGTGAATATCCACATTTTTGCATCTCTGGAATTCAACAAGGTTTACTCGGTAGCTTGGTTGCTTTCTGAAACGGATTCTGCCTCTGAATGCCATTATGTAGCTTTTAAGGTGAAATGTTTCAAGGGGAAGAAGTATCTTGTCACTTTTAGGTTCTTCACAGTATGTTGCACCGTTACCGCTTATGCGACCGCCACCGCAAAGCGTTATGTTTTCAGCATCTTCGCCGAAGATAAAACCATAGTAAAGTTTGTTTTCAGCATTAAGATTTTGCTCATATGTAACACAACGAAGCGTACCCTCAACAAAAAGTCGCACATTACTTTTAATTCTGATTGTTGAGCAAAGAAATTCACCCTTTGGCACATAAACCGTACCGCCACCGTTTTCATTTACCTTTGTGATGGCATCGTTTATGGCATTGGTGTTTGTGATAAAGTCAGCATTTTCATCTGCACCGAATGTACGGATATCAACAAAGTCGTCACCAAGTTCTTCCTTGTAAAGATATTCGTTAAAAGGGATGTTTTCGTCATAATCATGGACAAAACTGTCTTGTTTTATTTCGCAGAATTCAACTGCACCGTTTTTGAATTTCATAATTTTTATCCTATCGCAATTTTAAAACAGATTGGCAAATCGTTTTTGATTTTACCTTTAACCTTAATTGTAAGAGCTTTATCATCTCTTGTGTATTCTAATTTTTCATTACTACCAAGAAGTTCAACACTTTCGATTAAATAATCGTGCGGATTATGGATTTTAAGGGTTTTGATTTTTACTGTCTTTGAAGGACGCATCTGGAATACGTAAAGATAACCGTTTTTGTATGTGAATCTGAAATCCTTGTTTGTAAATTTCTTTTCGTCACCGTCCTGGAAAAATCCGTCTTTAGCGTTTACCTTGCCTTCACCAAACTGTTTCCAGAATGTTGTTCCGTAAATGCCTTCACCGTTGATATTAAGCCATTCACCCATGGTAAGAAGAACTTCAGTTTCTTCGTCAGTAATTGTTCCGTCAGGCTTAGGACCAATGTTTATAAGAAGATTACCGTTTTTAGAAACAATGTCAACAAGGTCGCAAATAACCTGTCTTGCACTCTTGTATTCGTTGTCTTTTCTGTAACCCCAAGAGTGTTTGCCGATTGCAGTATCTGTCTGCCAGTAAAGAGGCGAGATTCCGGTGAGAGCACCCCTCTCAACATCAAATGTGGCAACAGTAGGAGGAAATGCCTCATGCTTATAGTTGATTGTAACCTCCTTGCCCCATTCTTCTGCACGGTTATAATAGTACGCAGCAAGTTTTTTAAGATACGGTTTGAATGAGTGATTGTGAATCCACCAGTCAAAATAAAGAACAGACGGCTGATACTTGTCGATAAGTTCACAGGTACGCACAAGCCAGTCCTCAAGCCATTCTTCACTTGCACCGATTGTATGAGTATTTTCAGTTGTTTGACCAAGATGATGTGAGTCCCATTCCTTACAAAAAACTGCAGGGCCATAAAAATCGCGGTAATTGTCGTCGTTAACATCGCTGTCGAATGTTCTGCCAAGGTTCATAAAGAAATAATGCTCGGCACGGTGGGTTGAAGCACAAAGGGTCAGTCCCTGCTTTTCACATTCAGCCTTTAATTCGCCAACAACATCGCGACAAGGTCCCATTTCCTTTGCATTCCAACGGTTGAATTCAGTTTCATACATAGCAAACCCGTCGTGATGCTCCGCCACAGGCATAACATATTTAATACCTGCCTTTTTAAAGAGGGAAACCCACTTTTCAGGGTCAAATTTTTCTGCCTTGAACATAGGAATAAAATCCTTATAGCCGAAATCCTTGTGTTCACCGTATGTTTTTCTGTGATGCTCAAACTCACGCACATTTTTGTCATACATACTTCTTGAATACCATTCACTGCCGAAAGCAGGAACAGAATAAATACCCCAATGGATAAAAATGCCTAATTTGTCGTGCATATACCATTCAGGCACCTTGTGATGAGAAAGGGACGTCCAGTCAGCCTTGTATCTTCCTTTTTCGTTAACTTCATCAATAAGCTTTAAGTATTCTTGTGTTGTCATTTTAATCACCCAAAGTGATTATACAGGAAAAGCGACAAAAATGCACTATATTTTATAAAATAATTGATAATGTTAATTTGGCGTTATGATGTAATCAATCAACAGCTGAATAAATCATCATTATTTTTCCAATATGTTGAAAAACCCAAAAAGCGTTTTTATATGCTGTTAAAATATTGTCAATATACATATGTTTCTATTGACAAAATATGCAATAAAAATGTATAATTATTTCGTATGAAATTATATAAGATGGGGGTATTCCTATGCAGAAAAAGACCGTAGCTCTTACAGGCTCATCAGGTACTATGGGATGGGCAGGATTTAAAGAGTTATACGCAAAAAAAGATAAGTACAACATTGTTGTTCTCAACCGTGGCAGTAAGAAAAACCGTGAAAAGTTTGCTCCTTACGAAAATGACCCTGCTGTTAAGCTCGTTTGGGGTGACCTTACAAATTACGAAGATGTACTCGAAATGGTAAATGGTGCTGACTATGTTCTTCATGTTGGTGGTATGGTTTCTCCTGCTGCTGACTATTATCCTGTTAAGACACAGAAGACTAACGTTGCTGCTGCACAGAACATTGTTAAGGCTGTTAAGGCACAGCCAAATCCTGATGCAGTTAAAGTTGTTTACATAGGTACAGTTGCCGAAACAGGTGACAGAAATGCTCCTATCCATTGGGGTAGAACAGGTGACCCGCTTAAAGTAAGTGTTTATGACCACTATGCAATCAGTAAGATTAAGGCTGAAGCAGTTTTTGCTGAATCAGGTCTTAAATACTGGGTATCACTTCGTCAGTCAGGTATTCTTTACCCTGCAATTCTTAAAAACCTTGAACCAATTATGTACCATGTTCCGATTAACGGTATGCTTGAATGGGCAACTGTTGAGGATTCAGGTCGTCTTCTTGCAAATGTTTGCGGTGACGATATTCCTGAAGAATTCTGGAGAAACTTCTACAACATCGGTTCAGGTGAAGAATACAGAATTACAAACTTTGAATTTGAAGAACTCCTTCTCGGTACACTCGGACTTGGTTCACCAAAGAAACTCTTTGACCCACATTGGTTTACAACTCGTAACTTCCATGGTCAGTGGTATTATGATGGTGACAAGCTCGAAAAGTATTGCCATTTCCGTGCAAATATTCCTGTTAAACAGTATTTCAAGAGCATGATGAATCATGTTGAAGGCTATTATAAACTTGCTTTCCTTGCAAAACCATTTGCTCCAATCCTTAAGAATCTCTGGATGAAGAAGATTGCCGAAACTCCTGAATACGGTACACTCTGGTGGGCAGAAAACAAAGTTGATGTAAGAATGAAGGCATACTACGGCAGTATGGAAGAATACGAAAAGCTTCCAAGAAACTGGAATGACTTTGAAGTTGTTATTCCATCAAAGAAAACAACTGCAAGTGATGTGGTTGTTCTTGACCACGGTTATGACGAAACAAAACCATTTGATACTCTCACTCTTGAAGATTTACAGAAAGCTGCTGAATTCAGAGGCGGTAAATGTCTTGCAACAGAAATCGTTGATATGTATACACCTGTTAAATGGGTAAGTGCAAGAGGTAACGAGTTCGAAATGTCACCAAACCTTGTACTCAAGGGTGGTCACTGGTGTCCAGCTGAACTTCCATGGCCTTGGAATTATGACGAAGAAGCAAGAATCAACCCATTCTTTGCTCAGGTTTGGGACCGTCAGGGTGAAAACAATGTATTTGGCCCTGAAATCTTTGATAACTTTAAGGAGAAGGTTACAGAATGAAAGTATTTATGATTGGTGGCACAGGCCTTTTAGGCTGTGAAGCTGCAAGAATTTTTATTGAAAGAGGACACGAAGTAACAAGCGTTGCTCTTCCTCCATTACCGGAAGGAGCTCCAATTCCAAAGGAAATGAAATTGGAATTCTGCAATATCTATGAAAAATCAGATGACGAAATCCGTGAACTTCTTCGTGGTCAGGATTGTTTCGTATTTGCAGCAGGTATTGACGAGCGTGTTGAATTCCCTGCACCTGTTTATGACGCATATTACAAATATAACATTCAGCCACTTGAAAGAATTCTTCCTCTTTGTAAAGAGGTTGGTGTTAAGAGTGCTGTTATTCTCGGTTCATACTTTGCATATCTTGCAAAGGAAAGACCTGATATGAAGCTTACTGAAAAACATCCATATATCAGAAGCCGTATTGACCAGGAAAATGTTGCATTCTCATTTGCTGATGAAAACTTTGATGTATCAGTTCTTGAACTTCCATACATTTTCGGTACACAGCCGGGCAGAAAGCCTGTTTGGGTTATCCTTATTGAACAGATAAAGAGAATGGATAAACTCCCATTCACAATGTATCCGGGTGGCGGTACAGCAATGCTTACAGTTCGTCAGGTTGGCGAAGTAATCGTTGGTGCTGCTGAAAAATCAAAGGGTGCAAAGGCTTGGCCTATCAGTATGTACAATCTTACTTGGAAAGAATTCCTTAAGATTGTTTATGCTGCAAGAGGAATGGGTGAAAATCGTAAGATTATCTCTGTTGCACCTTGGATGATGCGTATGGGACTTGGCGGAGTTAAGAAAGAATATGCTGAAAAGGGCATTGAAAGTGGTATTGACGTTGACGGACTTGCAGATATTATGGATGTAAATCTTTTCATCCCTGATAGTTACTCAAAGGAACTCGGTGCAACTCCTGACGACATCAAGTCAGCAATTTTTGATTCAATCAAAGTTTCACAGGCAGTTTATGACGGCACAGTTAAACTCCTTGGAATGAAAGGCGAATAAAAGCAAAATTAAAGAGGTGGTTCGTATGAATCACCTCTAATTTTTTATATGTCAGATTTTAAAAATCCATTTCGCCGTACCATTCGTCGCACATTCCGTCACAGAAGTCGCCAACGAGCATATCACCCTTGTATGAATCAGAAACTACAACCTTTCCGCAGGTTTCACAGGTTACAGGCTCACTATTATTGTTAGTTGACGGTTCAGTCTTGTTTGTTGATGTTTCAGGAGTCTGTGTTTCGGTTGATTGTGGTTCATCATTTTTGTCTGTTGAGTTTTCCACTTCGTCATTTTTATTAGCGTCATCAGAAACATTTTCGTCAGTTGACTCTACATTTTCTGTTGTCGGATTAGTTGTAGTAGGTGTTTCATCATCCTTGTTACAGCTTGTAATCACAACAGCAGAAACAATCAAAAGCATAACGGCAACAAGAATTGCAATAATTTTTTTGTTCATAGATAATCACTCCTTAATGTGTTAATAAATTATATCATACTTTTTATTTATTTACAATAAAAAGAGCTTACTTTGTAGGTAAGCTCCATATTTTTACATTATTTAATTGTCGGATTATCAGGAATTTTCTGAACACCAAATTCATTTTTAAGCGCTTTGTATTCCTTTGCTGTAATAGTAACAACTGAACCGTGACGAGGTTTTAAATGGTCCATAGCAGTAATGTCACGATTAACTCGCTTGAAGTTTTCAAAGTCATTTGTCTGTTGTGTATAGAAATGACCTGTGCCGTATTCGTCCATAATCATAACCCAGGAGTCAGTACCGTTGATGTTGTACATTGTACTGCCTTCAACACCAAAATAACCGAGAGAAACGATTACGGGCTCCTCTATGTCATATGGCCCTGTAAGATTTTTTGACTTAACATAGGCTATTTTCTGTGTTTCGTCATACTTGAAATAGAGATAGTAGTAACCATTCTTTTCATTGTAAACGATGTCAGCATCAATGCATTGAATACCTTCTTCCCAACGACCATAAAGTGGTTTTGGTTCAGTTTCAAATGTCTTGAAATCCTTTGTGTATGCGTAGTAGTGACCTGCAATATCGTTTTGGGCAGTTGAATGTGCCCAGTAAACCATATACATTTCTACTTGAGGGTCCCAAATCGCCTGTGGTGCCCATGCACGGGTAGTGTTTGCAAATTCACCGCCAAGGTCACGGATATCAATAACGGTTTCGTCAGTCCAGTTAATAAGGTCCTCTGATTTCCATGTTACAAGAGCGTGATTTGATGTCCAACCAAGATTAGCGTCCATATCAGTTGCAATAATATAATAGCAACCGTCCTGACCTTTAAGTATATATGGGTCACGGCAACAGCCTGTGCCGAGTTTCTGCTCAATTATCGGCTTGTTGTCATTAAGCGCCTGAAATCTGTAACCGTCAGAGCTTATCGCCATATTGATTCTCTGTTCTTCAACAGAATTACCTGTGAAATAAACGAAAAGATAAGCATCCTTTCTTGAAAGTGCAGGATAAGCATAATCATTAAAAAGGAAATTAAAAAGATTGAATGCCACCATAACAATGGCAGTTATGTAACGAATAACAGCTAACATAATTTTCTCCTTTGTATTGTTTTACATATTTTAACATAATTAAAAACAAAATGCAATCGCGTAGGGACAGACATCCTTGTCTGTCCGTTAAAAGAAAATCACCTTAATGTTATTATAGATAATAAATAACAGTAGGTGAGAATCATCTCCCACACAATAATAATTTAAATTTTATCAAAAAAAGCAGTTATTTACTTGACATTATAGAAGGATAGTTGTAAGATGTATTTTGTATAAGTATTTCCAATAATAAATAATTCTCGCTATGAGTTATGAACACATAGTAAAAGAGGGGGAGATTGTTTTATGAAAAAACAAACGAGAACACGCTTGCAAAAGGCAATGGCGCTTGTGTTGTCAGCTATTATTGTGCTGTCAGCATTTGCAGTTATGCCTGCCAATTTGTTCCTCAAGGCAGGTGCAGCGGAAGACTCAACAATTGAGGGGAGATATGATGCTGTAAAGAATCAGATCGAGGGATTAACTCTCAATGCAGGTTCAGCAGCAACAGTTGATTACTATTCTTATCCTGCAACTCCTAATGGTACAGATGTTGCTAATGAAGAAACAATTATTCCTGATGGCGAGTATGTTGTTACCGGTGCAGATGGAAGTGTTATGACACATGGCTTACAGGCTATCGGTACTGCAACAGAAGCTTCAGATATATGGGTCTTTGAGCAGCAGTCAAGCGGTAAATACCATATTTACTATAATGACGGAAACGCTACAAAGCAATATCTTAATATCAACGGTTCAAATTTGACAGTTGCAACAACTGCACAGGAAATTGTTGTACGAGCTACATTGGGTGGTGTATTAACCGTTGGTGACGGCAACGGTAACTACATCAATTTTTCGGATAACGCTGTAGTTGCTAATGCAGATGCTACAAACCTTAATCTTTACAAGGTAATAAGAACAGAAGCAAATCCTAATCCAACACTGTTAAGTGACATTAATGATATTGAATCAGGTAAGGAATATATTATTGTAAACACCACAAACGACGGTGTAATGAATCCTGACCCTAACAACTTGACATTCAGTGGAGCAGTTTCTTCAGATTCGCCAACATGGACTTTCGTTGCGAGTGGCGATGGATATAAGCTTAAATTTAACGACAACGGCACCGATAGGTACTTATACCTTTCTGACCCCGCAGGTGCAGCAGTATTGGCAACAGAATCAGAAGCTAAAGCATTTACGCTGGCGTTTGAGGCTCAAGGCGTGACCTTTTCACATTATGTTGCATTTACAAGCGATTGTGACGCTGCTGTAGATACAAAGTTTTACATTCAAAAGGATCAGAACACCATCGCTGTAAGCGGAACAAGAGATAGTAACAGACGATATCACAGAATTTACATGCCCCCAACAGAGGCTAGCGTAAAAATCACACCATTTATACCAACACCATCAAGTTATGATGAAGTTCCTCCTATTGAAGAGGGCGGTTATGTTGTATATCATAACGGTGTAATTATGGGACGAGATGCAGTTACAGCTGATGCTACAGGTGTTAATGAAAAAGAGGTAACTGTTTCAAACAGTACAATTAACGCTCTCGTAATGGATCAGTATTATTTTGAACATGTTGAGGGTAGCCTTTACAATATTTCAGTAGCTAAAGCTGAAAGCAACGGAAGTATTATATATCAGTACTTACACTTTAACGGTGAAGAAGGATACCTTACATTTTCATCGGCAGAAGAAGCTGTTATAGTTTATGCTAACCCGGACGGTACGGTTCAAATTTTTGACCGGGATTCATCTCAGAAAATTAACCATTACTCAACAAATCTTTTCAGTTCTTATGGCAGAAACAATGCGGCTAATCCTGACGGCAACGAATCACTTACACTTTACAGAAACCCATCCGCAAGTAAAGGTATGGTTGATAAGACAGAGCTTTATAACGCACTTAACGAAGCTATTGAATATGCTCCTGATAACTATACAGAAGCAAGTTATAATAAGTTTTTACAGACATTAGAAGATAGTCTTGATATTTATTACGACGGAAGCGTAGTGGATGAAAAAATAGTTACTAAAACTGTTTATAATATCAGAAACGCTATTGTTAATCTTGAAAAACAAAAAGACGAACCTGACTATCGTTCATTCCCTGCAACACTTTATAAGTATGGTTATAATCCATCTGCAACAACCGCTAATGCAAAATATTCAGCCGGCGGTGCTTTGTTCAATGCTCAGACATATGCTTCAATGGAAGATATAATCAGAGCAGATGAAAATCTTATGACACAAATTAAGGCTACAATCGGCTATCACACAAATGCATGGGCTGCTGGTGAGGCGGACATTGCTCTTGATAAAGCAATTACAGCTTATGCAGAAATCTATTCTCTTGCATTCACCGGTAATACATTATCATCAGGCGGTACAAATGTTACTGATTTCCAGAACACTGCCTGGAATGTATGGACCAAATCAAATACAGGTTCCGATAGCGGTGGCGCTTCTGTTCAAGGTCTTTTCAGCGCACTTCTTAATGATGGTAATCCAGCAGACCACGCTCCATATAGCCAGTTGGCATATGGTAATGTTTCAAATTATTTATCTGGTTATTATAATACTAACACCTTCTCACTTTCAATTACTGTAGGTGGTTCAGCACGAAATGTTACACTTGCTCCACTTCAAGGCATTAGTGTTCACGTTAACGATATTTTCACAAGAGAAAAAGTTCTTGTTGATGGTTCAACAACAGAGTATTCAAAATATTATTGGGATTTTGACTTCCCGTTCCAGAAAACAACTGTAAATGGTGTCAATACGTATAAATACTCAAGTAAAGATACATCATACTTATTCCAGGCTGAGTTTAATGATGCTGAACAGACTGCGACAGCACAGTTGACTCCTGGGTCCGGAAGCACAGGTTTCTTCCCATTCAACAACCAGTTGAATTCTAACTCTAACCCAAGCGCCTCTGTTTACCACTTTGGTATGAGCTTCTCAACAGACTTCTATATTCCTGTCACAGGTTACTATTTAGGCAATGAAGGTACAGATATTGTATTCAATTTCTCTGGTGACGACGACGTTCTTGTTTATATTGACGATGTTCTCGTTCTTGATAACGGTGGTCTTCACGCTGCTCGTACAGCATCAATCAACTTTACAGATGAATCTGTAAGCTATCAGTATGCTATGAACGTTGGTCCTGCAAACGCTACTGTAGAAAGTTCAACTGAAAATGCTGTAACATATAAATATGGAAACACAAGCGGTCTTACAGGTGACGAACTTGCAGCACTTGAAAAACTTCACGAAGTTCGTACAGACGGTGGATACCATACATTCACATTCTACTACCTTGAAAGAGGTTCAAACGAATCTAACTGTGAAATCGAATTCAATATCCAGCAGGCTTCTAACCACGTTCTTCTTAATGACGAAACATTAGTTGTTGACTACGGTCTTCCTGTTGAATATGACATTAAGGCAAACGACAAAGTTGACGAAATCGAAGGTCTTGGTTATAACTACAAAGGTATAGTAGAGGGTAATAATGAAGTTCCTTCAGTTGTTATCTTCAATGAACCTACTGACCTTGTTAGAACATTCGCTTCTAAAGACGATGTTCTTGATGTTCAGGGACTCAAGTACGGTACTGCAACAATGAGTGGCGACGGTCTCGTAACATATAATCCTAACACAATGAATATGACAGGCAGAGATTACTTCTATTCTTGTGCTGAGATTACAGGAGACCCTACTTACACAACAAACTATTATCAGTATGAACGTGCTATCTTTATTCCGGCAACTACAATCTACTACGAAGATAACTTCGGTGTAGACATAATCTTTAAGGATGGTTCAGGTAATGCTAAATGGACAACAGATGGCGATGTAAACGCATTTGCTGATGCTAAACAGGCTGCTGACCTTGTAGACGACGTTATGGCAAATCCATACGGATATGACCCGATTTATTCAGGCGCAGACACAACTAAGGATTATACAATGTACAGCGGTTTCTCAGCACAGAAGGTAACTGTAGGTAAGAATCTCGCTACAAATCCGACAGTTGAATTCACATTTACAGGTACAGGATTTGACATTATCAGTATGACTGATAGTACAACAGGCGCATTCTATGTTGACATCTTCGACACAAACAACAAACAGGTTGGCAAGAAGATGGTAGTTGATACATACTACGGTTGTTCATACGGTCAGCTTTATGCAGATGAAAACGGTGAAGCAACTCTTACTGAAACAGATACTCCACTTTATAGAAGTGCTGTAAATGAAGCAATAGCAAAAGAACCTACATATTTTGCTGTTGACGGTATGGGATATACAGAAACACCAACATATTATGATGCAAATTGTAATCTTACAGAAACAGAAACCGAAAATCCTGCATACGCTTATGCATACGGTTGGGTAACTACGGACAATGCTGAAGGTCTTTATCAGATTCCTGTAATCAAGAAGACAGACCTTGCTTATGGTACATATAAAGTTGTAATTACTCCAATGTACTCAAGATTGTTTGATAATACAGGAAAAGGACAGTTTGATGTTTATATCGATGCTATCCGTATTTATAATCCTGCAGGTAAAGATGATAATATTGAATCATCAATTCTTACTGATTATAAGTACGATAATGAGTCTTATCCAAACTATCTTACAATCAAGGATATTATTATCGGTGCTGACTCACTTTCAAAGGATTCAGCAACTCAGGGTGTTGTTTTCATCGACGGTATTGCCGCTCTTGACAACGACCTTGAAAAACTTAAACTTGCAGGTCCTAACAACGAACTTTATCTTGCAAAAGGTCAGGCTGTTGCATTTGAAATTTGGGCAACCGCAATTCCTGATGAAGTTCAGCTTGGTGTAAAGAGCGTCAAGGGCAAACCTACACTTGGTATCACATATAACGGAAATACAGTTGAAAAGGATATCAACACCGCAACTGAAATGAATTACATTATTAACAACTTGCTTCCTGCAAATGGTAAACTTGAATGGTCAAAAGTTGTTGTAAACGGTGAACCATATTACAGAACTGATACTATTGTTATTCAGAATTTGTCTGATGACTCAAGCATTCTTTCTCTTACAAATATGAAGTGGACATTTACTGGTGTTGGCCAGCACGGTCACTATGAAACACAAGATGCAGAACCTGTTATGATGTTTATGGCAAGAAGAACAACAGTAAGTGATGCTTATGCTATGATGTCAAACGATAATGTTCCGAATGATGGCGAAACAGATAATAACGCAGGTTCAGAAATCATTCTTGGTGACAACAACAATACAAATGATACTAATGACACTAATGACGAAAATCAAGGAGTGCTTACATTCATTCAGAGAATTATCGAGGCAATTACAAACTTCTTTAAGAAGATTTTCGGATTAGTTTAAAACAGTTGGAAGGAGGATAAATAAGAAATGAAAAAGACTTATATTAAACCGCAAATTGCATATGAATCATTCCAACTTTCAACAAGTATTGCTTCAAGTTGTGCACTGTTAGGTTCACAACAAGCTCAGTATGTTTGTCCTGTAACAGACCCGGATACAGGGTTCTCCATCTTTACTGAACTTTGTGATGTTGTTCCGGCAAATGGAATGACACCTTGCTATGATGTTCCTTCAGAAAACTGGATGGTATTCTCATCATAAATAAATAATATAACGGAGTTCGTCATAGCGATGGTGAACTCCGTTGCTTTTGGGATTGAATTATGAAACATTTAAAAAAGTTTTTTGTACTGCTTCTTTGTTTGATAACTCTTGCAGGGCTTTGTGCCTGTAATAAAGATGATGATACAAACAAAGGGAATGTTACAAATAAAGATGTTACTACAACAGAAGATGTTGCTACAAAAGAAAATATAACAAATAAAATTCCTGTTATAACCGAAGAAGTCAAAGTTGAACAGGTTTCCGGTTTTGAGGCAAAAGAGTCAGACGGTTCTCAAATCGGTGTTATCGTTGATAGTTGGCTTAAAGTAATCGGTATAGGTGAAAAAAATGGTGTTTTAAGCGTTTTTGTGAGAAATATTTCTGACGAGGATATTCAGTATGCTCTTTTAAGTGTTATGACAGGTGACGGTAGAGCTGAATTCCCGATTTCCACACTAACAGCAGGTGCAAGTGCAACTCTCCGTTGCACTAATGGTTATGTATTTGATGAAGAAGCAGTTTATCATAGCTGGAAAGTAAAAGACAAGGCAAATTTTAACAAAGCGCTTTCCTGTTATCCTGATGTTTTTGAAATTGACGGTGCTGATGGCTTTATTTCAATAAAAAACATTTCCAAGAAGAATATAGAAGGAAAAATTTACATTTACTATAAAAATATAACTGACGGAGTTTATGATGATGGTGTAACATACAGAGCGTATGTTGATGGTCTTAAAAAAGGTGAAAAGGTACAGGTTAGAACCCAACACTATTTAAAGGACTCAAGTCATATTTTGTTTGTGACCTATGCAGAGTAAGAAATACAAGTTTTTTGATACAGTTATCCAGGTTCTGACTCCTGAAGAATTTGTTGATATAGAACCATATATCAACTTTTTAAGCGATGAAGAACCTGATTGTACAGTTACATTTGAATATGTGAAACACCTGCCGGCATTGGCTGAAAACGTCACTACGGACAGTGAAATAAGTTTTAAGGTCGATGGTAATAAGAGTATGTGCTGGTACAGAAATCACGGTAAAGAAGGTTATTTTGCCTGTCGTATTTTCGATGGCGAAAGCTATCGTGTTCAGGTGCTTGAGGAACATCGTGGTAAGCTGTGGAACGGTGTCATATTTAATCTGTTGGGCTTTGAAGAGATTATCGCAAAGCGTAATGGTGTTGTTTTGCATGCTTCTGTTGTATTGAAAAATGGCAAAATGATTCTTTTTACGGCTCCTTGCGGTACGGGCAAGTCAACTCAGGCTGACTTATGGGAAAAATACGCAGATGCAGAAATTGTTAATGGTGATAAAGCCCTTGTCAGTCTGAAGGACGGGACAATTTTTGCGGGAGGTCTTCCTTTTTCAGGCTCGTCAGATATCTGCAGGAACATTTATGCACCGTTAGCTGCTGTTGTTTGCCTTGGTCAGGCAAAAGAAAATTTAATCAGAAAAATAAGTGTGAGAGAGGCTCTTGTTGCGTTATTACAGGGGAATTATCGTTCAGGTATAACAGATGAGTCTTCTCAAAAAACAATAGATATATTGGAAAATCTTTGCAGTACAGTTCCTGTGTACAGACTTGATTGTCTGCCGGATAAGACTGCAGTTGAATGTCTTGAAAAGGAGTTGAGATTATGAGCGCAGAACCAAGATTATCAGCATATCTCCACTCAAGGGCAGTAGAAAAAGGAATTCCTATTTCAGGTACTTTTGAATTGACATCCCGATGTAATTTCCGATGTGAAATGTGCTACGTTCATGATGAATGCCACAGCAGAGATAAGCTTTCAACAGAGCAGTGGTTAAGTCTTGCTGAGGATGCAAAAAAAGCAGGTACTCTTTTCCTTTTGCTTACAGGTGGCGAGCCTCTTTTGCGTGAAGATTTCCCATACTTGTATACAGAGTTAAAGAAAATGGGCTTTATGGTGTCAATTAACACTAACGGAAGCTTGTTGCATAAACATTTTGAGCTGTTTCAAAAAAATCCGCCGTCAAGAGTAAATATTTCTCTTTATGGTGCGGATAACGAAGCTTATGAAGGACTTTGTAAAATAAAAGCATTTTCGCAGGTGTTGGATAATGTGAAAATGCTCAAGGAAATGGGAATTTCAGTTAAGTTTAACACGGTTTTTACAAATCGAAACAACCACCAGTATAAGGAAATTATAGATATTGCGGAATCGCTTGCTATTCCATTAAGTACAACCGCATATGCCTATCCTCAGGTGCGTCTTGACAAAGATTTTGGTGAAAATTCAGGCAGAATGTCACCTCTTGAAGCGGCTCAATGCACGATAAATTGCGAAAAATATCGTTTCCGTAACAGGGATTATTCAGAAAGGGCAAAAAAAATTCTTGAAGAACCCGATGATGAAAAATGTGACAAAGTGTCTTGTCGTGCAGGCAGAGCAGCATATTGGATAACAAGTGAGGGATTAATGCAACCCTGTGGCTTATTACCAAATATTCAGATAAATGTGTTTGAAGAAGGCTTTGACAGTGCTTGGCAACAACTTGTAAAACGGGTTAAGGAAATCCGTCTGCCTAAAAAATGTGTAACCTGCCAATATTCAAAAATTTGTAATGCTTGTGCCGCTATGTGCTTTGCTGAAACAGGACATTTCGATAAGGTTCCTGATTATATTTGTCAATTAAGCAAAGGTATTTACGAATTAACTGAAAAGGACTTAAAAGAGTAAAGTGAAACAATACGAAAGTAAAAAGACAATAAAAGCTCGGCAGAAATGCCGAGCTTTTTTAGCGTACAAAGTACATTTAGCTTACCGCAAGGTGAATTTAGCTGACGAAGTCAATTTAACTTTTATATTTCTCTGCCTGCAAATTGAACATATATGCATATGTGCCGCCAAGCTCCATTAATTCCTGATGGCTACCGCTTTCAATAATGCGACCTTTTTCCATAACATAAATTCTGTCCGCGTTAACTGTGGTTGAAAGTCGGTGAGAAATGAAAATAACAGTTTTCTTGTCAGCAGCCTCAA
The DNA here is from genome assembly GCA_017399175.1 of Clostridia bacterium. Lineage (GTDB taxonomy): Bacteria > Bacillota > Clostridia > Oscillospirales > Acutalibacteraceae > Fimenecus. The sequence goes on from JAFQEE010000055.1 coordinate 24,225, forward strand.
TCATTGCCTGATTAAGATTATATTCAGCAACAGGGTCAAGGTTTGCGCTTGGCTCGTCAAGAATAACATAAGGACAATCCTTATAGAATGCTCTTGCAATAGCAGTTTTTTGTGCTTCACCGCCGGAGAACATAACACCCTCGTCGTCAAATTCTCTTAAAAGTTCGGATTTTATTCCGTTTTTAAGCTCCTTGTTAAATCCGCTGTGCTTTAAAGCATCCCATACCTTTTCTTCGTCGGGATTAATGTCAAGTGCCACATTTTCACCAAGACTGCATGAAAATATCTGAAAATCTTGGAATACCGCTGCAAAGCGGTCACGGTGGGAGTCTGCAGTGGCATTTTTGATGTTTTCGCCGTCAATAAGTATTTCACCCTCAGTAGCATCATAAAGCCTTAATAACAGGTTTGTAAGGGTTGTTTTGCCTGCACCGTTGTAGCCCACAAGAGCAATCTTCTCATAAGGCTTGATTGTAAGGTTAATGTCCTCAAGAGTAGGCTTGTCGTTGTTAGGGTAGGTGAATGAAAGATTTTTAATGGTAATTTCTTTAGGTTCAGTTTTCTTTGCCTCTACTCCGCCGTTTTTAATCTTGAAATCAGCATTCAAAAATTCGCGGTACTTGTCAATCATTTTTCCCTGTTCCGAAAAACGAGCCAACGCCCATATTGTAAGGAATTGGAAAGACATAGCAACAGCATGTGCACCATTAAAAGTTGCCACAAAATCACCTGCAGAAAGGTCGCCCTTAATCAGTACACAGTAACCGAGATAAAGAGGAAGAATGAACATAAATCCAAGTCCCTGAACACCAACCTTTTGTGTACAGTTAAGTGCCGAAATCTTGTTCCAGTACTTCTTCTGATTATTGATAACATCATCAGCAGCATCATTGTATCTGTCAATGAGAAGTGGAGAAATGTTGTTCATTCTCACTTCCTTTGCATAGTCCTGCAAATAGAAAACACGCTGAAAATAGTCGGCGCGTCTGTGATATTTTGCATTGTCAACTCGTCTTTCCATCATAAGAGTACCAACACGCTTACTGATAGGAAGAAAAACGCAAATCACAACAAGGATAATCACAAGACACCAAGGGTCAATGGTGAAAAGCACCGAAGAAACTGTCACAAGTGAAATAATGTGACCGATATACATTCTCACAAGTCCCAGAAGATTTTGTATATTACCCGATGATGACTCAATGGTGAGAATGAAATTGTTATAGAATTCAGGATTGTCATATGACTCAAGGTCAAGACTTTTTGCCTTGTCATAAAGCTTCTGATTAAGACCGTAATAAAGTCTTTCTCTTTCCATATTCCAATAGAACTCTCTGAATAACCAGGAAATTACAGTTGAACCGATAAGTATAAGTGCAATAACACCTACTGCATAGAAAATTCTGTTAAGGTCAGTTCCCTCTGTAACAACATCAATGATATATTTAACACCGATAACACGGATAAGGTTGTTAGGTAATATCATCAGAAGTCCCCACATAAGCTCACCAAGGACAAGCAGGGGAGATACGCTGAACATAAGTCGTACAAAGAAGAAAATGTTAGAAGCCATTGAGTGATTAGTTTTTTCTTTTTCCTTTTTCTTAAACATTTTCACTCACCTCGCTTTCGCCCTTATAGCTTGAAGCCTGTAAAGTGAACATTTTGCTGTATTCACCATTCTGTGCCATAAGCTCTTGGTGTGAACCTGATTCAAGGATTGTTCCGTTACCTAAAACGAAAATTCTGTCAGAAAGAACAGCACTTGAAAGTCTGTGCGAAATATAGATAACAGTTTTGTTTTTAGTAACCTCAATCAGGTTTTCATACATCTTGTATTCAGCAATAGGGTCAAGTGCCGAGCTTGGCTCGTCAAGAATTGCGATTTCAAAATCCCGTGCAAAAAGTCGAGCAGCAGAAACCTTTTGATTTTCACCGCCTGAAAGACCTGCACCGTCAATTTCAAATTCGCGTGTAAGAACTGTGTCCGCACCGTTAGGAAGACTTTGAATTTTCTCCCATACACCGCTTTGACGAAGTGCCTTTTCAGCAATTTTCTTTTCCTCGTCACTACATTCGTGACACATAATGTTTTCATTTACTGAAATTGCAAAGTTCTTATAATCCTGAAAAACAGTTGCAAAAGCATTACGAAGTGACGCAACATTATACTCTTTTATATTTATTCCGTTGTAAAGAACCTCGCCTTCTTGGGGGTCATAAAAACGCAAAAGCAGTTTAACGAGAGTCGATTTACCTGCACCGTTAATACCAACAACAGCAATAGTTTCACCACGGTTAATTTTGAATGAAACATTTTTAAGGATTGTTTTGTTTGTATCGGGATAACCGAAAGTAACATTTCTAAATTCAATGCTTTCGAATTCTCCTGCGTCTTTTCCACCGTCTGTGATTTTTGGTTCATAGTCAAAGAAATCACGCAAATTCTGGAAAAAGAGTGCCATCTGTGAAAGCTCGTCAAAGCCCTCTGCAATACTCATCGTGGAGTCGCGGACAGAGTTTATTGACGAAAGCACAACGGAGAAAGAAGAAATTGAAAGTGCCTTTGTAAAAATAAATTGATATCCTGCAAAGGCGTAAGTGCCGATAATCGGTATAAAATCGCTGAAAAGGGAACTGACCATACTGTAAAAGAAAAGCTTAGGTCCGTATTTTTTAAGTATTACAACATTAGCATCAATAGCAGCCTTGAATCGACCTATAAGCACTGCGAAAATGTTCGATGTTCTCATATCCTTTGAGTATTCTTTTAAGAACATTGTACGCTGAATATATGCCTTGATTCTGTTGTTTGTTGTCATCTCAAGGTCACGCTTGTACACAGCCTTGCTCTTGTAAATTTCAATAACAAAAACAAGTGTGACAGGTAACAGGAACAACAGATACATAGGGTTGATTACCGTAACAGTAGTAACAACGCAAATAAGTGCGATAATACCGCCGATAATCGCAGCAACGTCCCAGCATATCAGGTCAAAATAACTTGATGAAAGCACAAGGGTGGCTCTTTGATACTTGTCATAAAATTCAGGGTTTTCATAACAGCTTACATCAAGCTGAACAGCCTTCTGGAATATCTTGTTATTAAGCTTTTTAAGTACAATTTTGGTTGAAATAAGCCTTGTTCTTTCCGCAAAAGCAGAAATAACATTCACAAGAAAATATACACCAAAGAAAAGCAAAAGATATGTAAAATATGTTTTGAAGTCAGCATCGCCGTCAATGATGCTTAAAAGAACTTTTAAAAACAGAATATTCTGGACATACATTGATAAAACCTTGTTGGAAATTTCCGTAACAAGATAGCCGATTAAAAGTCTTTTGTCAGCTTCCCATATGAGCTTGAGTGCAAATATTGCGTTTTTGAAAATGGGAACTTTGACAGGCTCGTGAAGTTTAATCCACCTCATAAATTTTCTCCTTTTTATATAATGTAACTGAACACCTTAAGTAACTGACAAATCATAATTTATCGGGATGAATTATTCACGCGTAGTGGCAGGCTTCCACGTCTGCGTTTTCCCTCCCTCAACGAGGGAGGTGGCATTTTCGTAAGAAAATGCCGGAGGGAGTTACTCTCCCCAGTCACTCGCAAAGATGGGGCGGAATGGTGTTCTATTTATCCCTACAAACTCCAATTTGTCCTACTTTCTGAAATAAAAAAGCCGTAGGTACTTTTACCCACGGTGACGAAATACAATATCCTAAATGATAAAATCAATCGCAAGAACAGGAGTTGTACCGAAGATAGGGGCAGAAAGAGTTGAACGTATTGAGTTTTCTGTTGTCATACCAACGGTTTGTCATTTGATTTCTGCCTCCTTGCTTAAAATAATATTTGTTGTGAGTAACTTTGTTTAGAATATCACAGTAGTATTTCGTTGTCAAGAAAATTATGGAAAAAAATAAGGCTTTAAGGCATAAAAAAATCGCTCCTGAAGAGCGTAATAAACAGATTATTTAAAAAATGATTATAAAAATGAAATAACCCTCGGAGCCGATGTTTCTTTACACACCTTTCACTGACTCGGAGGGTTATTTCTGTTCACTCTTGATATCTAACATCTTTTTATCTACCTCTCATTCTACAGATTTTTCTTTGTCTTCCTATACCTTGATTTTCAACTCCACTACACTCTTTACAGTCATCAATATTCTCGAAAAGCGAGACCCTTTAATGCATCAGAACCTAATTTTCAATTTTTGGAAGACTTTCGACCGGTTCTTCATTTTAAAAACAAATTTTAGTTTACAAGCATTTATCTATATAAACTTTTAAATCATTTTCGTCTGTGCTGCTTGCTACACTTAATTTACTTCTTTAAAACTAAACTCTGTTTTCTTTTAAAGAACCTTTGTGATTTACCTGTACATTGGAATCACCGTTTCCTTTCTGTGTCTATAATATAACACAGAAAAAAGAGTTTTTCAATATGTAATTTTGTACAAAGTTGACACTTTTCTTTTATTTAATACGGAGATTTTGTATATTGTGCCAACAAAACTTTTAAAAATCTATTGACTTTTAATAAAAAATTTGATATGCTAATTATGTTGGGCGTTTAAAAAACGCCCTTATTTTTATGTCACAAAATACAATATAATAATTAATTCTACATTCTGAATTCTGCATTCAGCATTCTCTCATATTCTTCATCAGTTATGTGCATAACCGAACCATGACGCGGACGAAGATGGTCAAGAGAATGTTTTTCTTTATCTACTTTCGTAAAATGAATTAAGTCTTCGGATTTCTGCATGAAATATCCGCCTGATTTGAACTGGTCAGCAATAAGTACATAAGTTTCTGTTCCAAGTATTTTATATGTACAATGTCCTTCAAGTGCAGTATCAGCAACGGAAATTCTGTTGTTTTCAGGTTCAAGATATGGTCCTGAAAGTTTGTCAGATACAACATAACAAATTCCGTCTTGCTTTTCATCGGCAACAAAAAGATAAAATTTTCCGTCTTTTTCAATTATATCACCGTCAATGGCAGCCATGCCACTTGTTGGATTATATAAAACCTTTGGTTCAGTAGTGAGAGTAACAAAATCCTTTGTATAAGCATACCAGGGGATAGTGTGCCAACCTTCATTCTCATTGTTGTTACTCCAATAAATCATATATTCCTGCTTTTCTTTATCAAAAACAACCTGTGGTGCCCACACACGATTTGCAGTTTTAGTTGACTCAAACTGTGAAAAGTCAATTATTCTTTCATTGTCCCAGTTGATAAGGTCAACGCTGTCCCATACAACCATTGAGTTGTTACTTGCCCAACCGTCATAGCAACGCATATCAGTTGCTATTATATGAAAAACTCCGTCCTGACCACGAAAAATATACGGGTCACGACAACATTTTTTACCAAGAGTCTGAATTATCACAGGCTCATTGTTATTTAACGCAGTAAAATTATATCCGTCCTCTGAAACTGCAAAATGTACAGATTCGTTTTCAGGCTCATTTCCTGTGAAATAACAGAAAAGGTATTTTGTCAGTTTCATTTTGATACACTCCGCTTTTTCTTGTTATAAATTACAAAATATGCGATTGTCTGTGCTATGAATGTGATTGCCCACGATATTGTGTATGAATGATACAGCCATTCAGGTGTGTGGAATTGTGGCAACTGGAAGATTGTGTAAATCCAGCCAATTCTAAAACCGCAAACACCAACAATAGAAATAACCATAGGTGCAAATGATACACCCATACCGCGAAGTCCGCCACCGGAAACATCCATTAGTCCCAATAAACAGAATGGAATGAAAAGACATCTCATTCTCATTAGTCCGCTTTCAATGGCTTCAGGAGAGTCGGTTATGTAAATTGAAAGTAATTTTGGACCAAACAGATATACAAGTGTTGATATTGTAATTCCGATTACAAACACACAGCCAAGGCATATAAGAAAGACTTTTTTTGCTCGTCTGTACTGATTTGCACCGATATTCTGTCCTGTGAAATTGAGTGTTGTCTGGTGGAATGCGTTGAGAACAACATAAACAAAGCCTTCGATGTTAAGTGCCGCCGCATTACCCGACATAACTACTGAACCGAAAGAGTTGATTGACGACTGAATTATAACATTTGAAATTGAGAAAAGTGAACCCTGAATACCTGCAGGAAGACCAACCTTTACAATCTGTAACAATTCGTCCTTATAAAATCTCAGTTGTGATAAATGAAGCTTGCAAGCATCATCACGCTTAATAAGAGCAAGCATAACAAGAATTGCCGAAACACCTTGTGAAATAGTGGTTGCCAAGGCAACACCTGCCACATTAAGGTGAAAAATAGTAACGAAAATTACATTAAGCACAACATTTATAATTCCTGCAATTGTAAGGAATACAAGAGGGGATTTTGTGTCGCCTGATGCACGAAGAATAGATGCACAGAAATTATAAATCATCATAAAGATAATTCCTGCAAAGTAAATCTTCATATAAAGTGCAGAAAGAGGAAGTACATCGTCAGGTGTTTTCATCCATATAAGGAATGTTTCAGAAAGAAAAACACCAACAACCGTAAGAATAACACCACCGAGTAAAGCTGTTGGGATTGCAGTATGAACAACGCGATGAGTTTTACCTGTATCACCCGCACCGATAGCCTGTGCCACAGCAACACCTGTACCGACGGATAAGCCTATAAAAAGGTTAACGATAAGGTTAGTAATTGAACTTGTAGCACCGACAGCAGCAACGGAAATACTGCCACAGAACCGACCTACAATAACAAGGTCAGCCGCATTGAAAAGGAGCTGCAAAAGTCCCGTAAGAATTATTGGAATGGTGTATGCAATAACGTTTTTAAATAATGAACCGTTAAGCATATCAATGTTTCGTCTGCTCATAATATCGCCTGATTTTCTTAAAAATAAATTTCCGTTTTTTATGTTCCTTATTTCTTTTTTTCAGGAATAACAAATATGAATAAAAGTGAACTTAAAAGAAGAAGCATAGGATAGAAAAGCTTTGAAATAATCTGGAATGCTGTCATTTCGTATCCTAATGTGTTTACAACTGAAAGTGCTACAAGAATTTGTGCACCGTAGGGGAGAATACCTTGGAAAATGCAAGAGAATGTATCAAGAATTGAAGCAGTTTTTCGTGGAGAAATATCAAAATCCTTTGCCATTTCACCGGCAATAGGGTTTGCCATAACAATAGCAACTGTGTTGTTTGCTGTGGCAATATCCATAAGACCGACTAAAAGACCAATTCCAAGCTGACCACTCTTTTTACCCTTGAAAACTCGCTTTATACCATTAAGTAAAGCATCAAATCCACCGTTATATTTAATTAAACCGCAAAGTGCTGCTACAAGAATTGCAATCATTGATGTTTCAAACATACCTGACGCGCCTGTACCCATATTTGAAAGCAAATCTGAAAAAGCAATTGAGCCGCTTGAAAGCATTATAATACTGCCTGAAACAATGCCTATAAGCAATGTAAGGAAAACATTTATACCTATAATTCCGCTAATAAGCACAAGGACATAGGGGAGAATCTGAAGCATCTGGTAATCCTTATTGATATTTTCAGTAACATTTGAATTGAATGACAATGCAAGAATAATACCGATAGTCGCAATAGCAGCAGGAACAACTATCGCAAAGTTTGTACGGAATTTATCTTTCATCTGACATCCCTGACCGTTACAAGCCGCAATGGTAGTGTCAGAAATAAATGAAAGGTTATCACCGAACATAGCACCGCCAACAACCGTGCCGACACAAAGAGGCATTGAAAAGCCTGAATTTTCTGAGATAGCAATTGCAATAGGAGTAATAAGTGTGATTGTGCCGACTGATGTACCCATAGCAGTAGAAACAAAACAACTGATAACAAAAAGCACAACAACCGCGAGTCGTGGCGGAGTAATTGAAAGCATAAAATATGCAACGCTTTCAGCGGAATCTCTGCCTACAACACCAACGAAAATACCTGCAAGCATAAAAATTATAAGCATGGTGATAATGTTTTTGTCACCAACGCCTTGTCCCATAATCTCGAACTTTTTGTCAAGAGAAACACCCTTTGTCTGAAGCACAGCAACAAGTAGTGCTACAAGAAAAGCCACAACAACGGGCACGTTGTAAAATCCCATAGGAATTTTCATAACATATTCAAAAATAATTCCCAATGACAAATAAAAAACAACGAATACTCCAATAGGAATAAGTGCAAACGCATTAGATTTTTTCATTATTAAACTCACTTTCTTATCTTATAATAACTAAATCAAACCTTTGGAATTATATCACGCATTCATAAAAAGTACAATAAGTATATTAAATAAATATGTAAAATAAAGTTAAAAAAAGAAAATAGCAGTCCCGACATAAGTCGAAACTGCCGTTTTGGTCGAGATGACAAGACTCGAACTTGCGGCATCCACGTCCCGAACGTGGCGCGCTACCACCTGCGCTACATCTCGATATTTAATTTTTAAATGCCAAATTATTATAATATGTTTTATTCAATAAATCAAGTGTTTTTTGTAGGATATTATATTCCAATAAATTATAATTTGTCGGGGAGATAGTAAATTAAAATAGGAATAAAAACCTTGTAGGGTCGCTTCACGAAGCGACCGTTCCAAAGTGTGCTGAAACCCTCATTCGGACGCTTCGTGAAGCGTCCCTACAAAGTAACCAATTAAATTATCTTGTAGGGGAGGGTCTCCGTGCCCTCCCGAACTTTTAATATACCCTTGCGGGCGAGCACAGAGACTCGCCCCTACATTCCAACCATATTTGATATTATTATAATTTGCAACGCAGTTCCGACATTCTGCATTCAGCATTTTGCATTCTGCATTCACATCGACAAACTCCAATTTATCAAAAAAACTCCCCACATCATATTGTGAGGAGTCGTTATGTCACTATAATTTTATCTTATTCCGTAATTTTCGATGACATAGTCCATATCCTTATCGCCACGACCTGAAAGGTTAATAAGAACTGAACCCTGGTCCATCTGTTTAGCAAGTTTCATACCGAATGCAACAGCGTGTGAACTTTCAATAGCAGGAATAATACCTTCAAGACGAGAAAGCTTGAAGAAAGCATCGATTGTTTCTTCGTCGTCGATTACATCGTATTTAACTCTGCCGATTTCCTGTAAGAATGCGTGTTCAGGACCTGAAGAAGGGTAGTCAAGACCGCTTGCAACTGAATAAACAGGAGCAGGTTCACCGTTTTCGTCTTTAAGCATAATGCTGTTGAAACCGTGCATAACACCCTCTGTGCCGTATTTAAGGCTTGCAGCGTGGTCACCCATTTTAGGACCGCGACCAAGTGGCTCGATACCGTAAATATCAACAGGGTCATTTAAGAAACCTGAGAAAAGACCTGCCGCATTACTACCGCCACCAACACAAGCAACAACAGCGTTAGGAAGATGACCTGTCATTTCCATAAACTGCTCTCTTGCCTCAATACCGATAACACTCTGAAAATCACGAACCATCATCGGGAATGGGTGAGGGCCTAAAACTGAGCCGATACAGTAAATGCAATCGTTATATTCCTTGCTGTATGCATCAAATGCAGCGTCAACAGCTTCTTTAAGAGTCTGAAGACCGTGAGTAACCTCAACAACATTTGCACCTAAAATTTTCATTCTTGCAACATTCGGAGCCTGTTTTTTGATGTCAACAGAGCCCATATAGATGTCGCATTCAAGTCCAAAGTATGCAGCCGCAGTAGCAAGAGCAACACCGTGCTGACCTGCACCTGTTTCTGCGATAACCTTTTTCTTGCCCATATATTTTGCAAGGAGTGCTTCACCCATACAATGGTTGAGCTTGTGAGCACCTGAATGGTTCAAGTCTTCGCGCTTTGCATAAAGCTGAACTTTACCGCCAAGAGCATCTGAAAGTCTTTCAAGATGTGTAACGGGAGTAGGTCTGCCCTGAAATTCCTTACGAATTCTGCGAAGTTCTGCAATAAACTTTCTTGACTGACAGATTGAGTAATATGCTTCAGTAATTTCAGCCATAGCAGCCTTTAATTTGTCATCAATAAAAACGCCGCCGTATTTACCGAAATAACCATTCTTGTCAGGATAGTTGTTAAAATAAGTATCAAAATCAACATTGTTCAAAATCATAGTAGTTTCTCCTGTAAATCAATTTATATAGTTATTAGGCTCCACCCTTGAGGGGGAGTTGTCACGAAGTGACTGAGGGGGGTAGAAAATATTTTTATTTAGTTGTTCGTCGCCATCGTTTAGTTAAAAGTACCATAATATCACCTACAAAAAAATAAAAATCCATCCCACAAAACTATGGGACAGACTGAAAAATCTGCGGTACCACCCAAATTCGTACCATTACGATACGCACTCACCGTGTACTTTCATACACATAGCACTATAACGGTTGCCCTCCGTCGCACCTATTAAGGCGAATAACGCCGAACACGATACGGTTCTTGTTAGCATATTTTCGCCTATTCTGCGTCTAAAATCTTGCAATACGACAGTATTGTTGCGATTTTATCCTTGCCTATACAAAAATCTGCTTAACAAGAACTGCTCGCACCTAAAATGTTTGAAATTAAGATGAATTTTTGTTTTTTGAAAACGCAGGCTTGCTGACGCAAGTCAAGTTTGAAAAAGTAAAAATTCGGTTAAGGTCAACATTTTAGGCGTATTGTGCTCGACTTTATTCGCCTTTTTCGGATTGCCCTCAAAAGTCCATTCATTGAAACATTCATTACCGAACTCACACCATCGTCGGCTCTCTATAAATGAAAAGAATCAATTACTATTCTTTCTCATCGGTTTAAAGGTTAAATATTAACTTACAAGAATTTTATCACCCAAACTGAATAATGTCAATAGGAATTTTTACATCTATAACTCAACACATTTTTGAAATTGAGTGCATTATCGGTTAAACCCCTTGATTTTTAACCTTTTTTACTATATATTGAGTTTGTAAAAGTCAAAAAGGGGATGACATTTTTGAAAAAGTTAACAAAAATAATCTTATCACTGTCTTTAATTGTTCTTACATTGGTATTTGCCAATATGACAGCAAGTGCAATCACGCTTGATGCTGATATGCAGTATCAGACAGAAAATAAGGTAACACTTTATTCTAAAAAGAATTACAAGGGTAAAAGTGTTGAATACGGAATAGGCGAATATGCCAAACTTGATATAAATTCTGACAGTATTTCCGTTCCGCAGGAATATGTGGTTTACGCTTATACAAAGAAGAATTTTAAGGGACAGGAATTTATTCTTAATGAAAGCGAAAAATCATATCTTCGTTATGACTTTGGCAAAGGACTTACAAAAATTTTCAGAATAAAAAGTATGAAGGTTGCTCTTATCGAAAGTGAAGCTGTTGATATCACTGAGCTTGACGACGCAAAGAAAAATCAGATTATGACAGAGTATGCACCGAGAATTCATATGGCACAGGGTGACCCTTATGAAGCAGTTTCAATGGACTGGACATTTGAAAAATTTACCCGTGTAATGGATTCAAACGGTGATTCCCGTATTGTGATGAACGAGCCTATTGACGGACCACACGATATTTGTGAAACATTTTACGGTGACCAGGATTCTGCTGTGGCATACGGATTCTGGGTTGAAAAAGACAATAATTATATTGATTTCGTCTATTTCATTTATTGTCCTTATGACAGCGGAAAATTTATATGGCTTGTGAATAACAATGTGGGTGGACATCCGGGTGACTGGGAGCACTTTACATTAAGATTTTTAAAATATGAAAAGGATGGCAAGACATATCTTCGTCCTGTTAAAACAGCATTTGCTGCCCATACTTTTGCTGAAATCGAGTCATGGGAAGACCTTGAAATGTATGACGATACTCATTGTATCATTTACTGTGCAGCAGGTACACACGGATTATACCCACACATAGGTACATATGTTTATATGAATTTTGTCGTGGTAAAACTCAAAGATGTGTGTTCGCAAGGTCAGGAATGGGATTTGTGGGAAGAAGGAAAGCTTGAAACTTTTGAACTTGTACCCGAAGAAAGTTGTCGTGCATTGGCAGGCTCAAAGTGGGCAGAGGCTTTCAGTTATGATTATGAAAATCCCGATAGTCTTGCAACACTCTATTGGGGTAATGAATCATCCTATCCACCGTTTATGAACGGCGGACCGCAAGGACCACAGTTCAAAACAGAAATGACAAGCAAATCAAGTTTTAAATAAGAAATATTACAGTATGGCGGGGTCTTGACCCCGCCGTTGTTGTTTGTAGAGTTATAACCAATTCGGTAAATTGGAGGTTGTCGAGATAAACTGATTGTGTGTTCTTGGCTCCCTCTGACGAGGGAGCTGGGTATATTATCATTTGAAGTGCAACAGTAAAAAAAATAAAGACATCATAGTTTCTTTAGTGTAAAATGTAAAGTGACCAAACAAAACGTTTTACAGGAGGAAACTATGATGTCCTACACACATTTTACACTAAATGA
>JAFQEE010000006.1 GCA_017399175.1 Clostridia bacterium
ATCACTATTATACTTGGAGGTTAATCTTTTCTCTACTGCTTTTCGTGGCTTGCCATTGCTCGCCACGTTTTATTTTTACTAAAGCTTTTTTTATCCCCCGGTAGAACCGGGGGATTATATCTTTGCTAAAGACCATATAAAAATACCGCGAGCCGAAAGACACGCGGTATTGCGGAAAATATGCAAAAAACTACATTGATTCTGGTGTACTGATACTGAATGTTGTGAGAGTGTTTGTAATTACATTCATAACGCAAGTGCAAAGGTAAAGACGAGCCTGCATAAGCGATTCGTCCTCCACAGCAACACGACAAGCATTGTAGAACTTGTGGAAAAGTGTTGCAAGGTCAATGCAATATCTTGTAATTTTTGCAGGGTCATAGTTCTTTGCAGAGTTTACGATTTCGTCAGTAAGTGATGCAAGATGACGGATAAGTTCAATTTCTTCAGGTGCTGTAAGGAGTTTAAGTTCGTCCTTTGTACAATCACGAACTGTTACACCGTCCGCTTCAACCTTGCGGAGAATACTATGAATACGAGCATTTGCGTACTGACAGTAATAAACAGGGTTCTGGCTTGACTGTTCAACAGCCAAATCAAGGTCAAAGTCCATCTGTGAACCGGGTTCACGCATATTAAAGAGGAAACGAACTGCATCGACAGGAATATCCTCAAGCAAGTCAACGAGTGTAATTGCCTTACCTGTTCTCTTACTCATTCTTACAACTTCACCATCACGAGTAAGGCGAACAAGTTGCATAAGAATAATGTCAAGACGATTGCTGTCAAGGTCAAGTGCTTCAAGAACACCTTTCAAACGAGCAACATGACCGTGGTGGTCAGCGCCCCAGATGTTAATTGCCTTGTCAAAGCCACGAGTAACAAGTTTATTCTTATGATAAGCAATATCAGCTGCAAAATATGTGGGGTTACCATTCTGACGGATAAGAACATCGTCTTTGAGTTCAAGTTTATCAATATCTTCTTGAGTTTTGCCTTGTTTCAAGAGCATTTCTGTCTGCACTTTGATATTGTTATACCAGATTGCACCATCTTTTTCGTAAGTCAAACCTTTATTTGTAAGGTAATCAATAACCTCTTTAACAGCACCGCTGTCGTGAAGCTGACTTTCCTTGAACCAAGTCTTGTATTCAATACGGTATTTTGCCATATTTGCTTTCATATTTTCAATGTTTTTTGGCAAAGCAAATTCAACAAGAGCCTTTCTTCTTTCATCTTCACTCTTATCCAAATATTCATCACCGTAAACATCGGCAAACTGCTGTGATCTTTCCTTGATATCCTCACCATGATAACTGTCTTCAGGTAATTCTACTGCATCTTCGCCCTTGAATATCTGCTGATAACGGATATCAAGTGAAAGACCGAATTTTTCAATCTGATTACCTGCATCATTGATATAGAATTCTCGCTCAACTTCGTAGCCAGCCATATCAAGAACTGCTGCAAGGCAGTCACCTAAAGCACCACCACGAGCATTACCCATATGCATAGGTCCTGTTGGATTTGCTGAAACGAACTCAACATTGATTTTCTTGCCCTGACCATAGTCACTTCTACCATAATCCTTGCCAAGTGCCTTAACATCAAGAAGAATGTCAGCATAAAAATCCTTTGAAAGTGTAAAGTTTACAAAACCTGCGCCTGCAACTGTGCAAGAATCGAAATATGAACCGTCAAGTTCGATATGTTTTGCAACTAAATCTGCAATCATTTTAGGTGCACGACGGAAAACCTTTGCACATACAAACGCGATATTTGATGAATAGTCACCGTTATCACGATTTGCAGGAACTTCAATATTAAATGCAGGAATAGGCTCTGCAGGGATTTCGCCATCTGCTACTGCCTTACCGAGTGCATCAACAATAAGTGTATGTAATTGGTCTGTTGCCCGTTTAACTAATTTTGACATACCTTTTTCTCCTTATTTTTCCTCAATATATATAATCATTGTGTTTTCTGATATAAGTCCGTTATTAAAGTCAAGGGAGTATCTCATTTTGAGAACCGCACCTTTGTCGTCCTTTGACCATTCAACCTGATTTCCGTAAATGCCCATTGTCAATTCACCGTAAGGTGTTCTGTAAAAAGTCAGGTGACGGTTATTTTTCTCGACCATCATTTCCGAACTGAACTGACCGTTACGGACAATGCTTACTGTATCATTTGCGAAAACAGTAATCGTTGTATCTTCAGGACCTGTTTCTTCATTATTTTCGATATATTCAATTATGCTTTTGTCCTCGTCGTAGGTTACAGTACCTACAACTGACATTTCACTTGTATTGTCACCATTTTCTGTTCTTTGTTTGCTGACAATTCTTATAACTGCATCTTTTTTCACTGTGCAAATTCCTTTTCCCATTTTTCAATCGCAAGAGTACAAAGCTTATCAATCAAGTCACCATATGAAATTCCTGCTTTTTCCATAAGCATAGGATACATACTGATATTTGTAAATCCCGGAAGTGTGTTAGGCTCATTAAGAAGAACTGCACCGTCAGAATATCTCACGAAGAAATCTACTCTTGCAAGGCCTGAACACCCCCATGCCTTATAGGCTCTGATTGCCTGCTCCTGAACTTCCTTGATTTTTTCTTCACCAATTCTTGCAGGAATATGAAGTCCGCTGTCAGATTCATACTTTGCCTCAAAATCATAGAATTCGTTACTTGGTTCGATTTCACCAACTGCACCTGCAAACGGCTCGTCATTACCCATAACGGCACATTCAACCTCTGCACCAAGAATTGCTTCTTCAACAACGACTCTTGAGTCAAATTTGAAGGCATAATCGAGTCCGCGTTGAATTTCTTCAAGCGTTTTTGCCTTTACAACACCGACCGATGAACCTGCATTTGCCGGCTTGATAAAAACAGGAAGACCTAAATATTCTTCACATTCTCTTGCGAATTCTCTGGCACGACGCTCAAAGTCATATTTAGTAATATATTTCCACTTTGCCTGTGCAATTCCGTTTACATCACAAATCGCATTTGTCATAGCCTTATCCATACAAACTGCTGATGCCATTGTGTTGCATCCTACATACGGAATACCCGCTACTGTCAAAAGACCTTGCATTGTTCCGTCTTCACCATTCTTACCGTGCATTACAGGGAAACAAACATCAATTTTGATTTTTTCATATCCGTTTTCGTTAAAAACAATAATTCCACGGTCAGCACGGTCAGTTGAAATTACCGCCTTTTTAAGATTTGACTTGCACTCAAGCCAACCGTCATTTTTAAGGTTGTTGTAATCTCCATCATAGACAAACATCTCGCCTTGCTTTGTGATGCCCATCATAATTATATTGTATTTTTCCTTTGGAATATTTCTTATAACCGAAGTTGCTGAAACACAGGAAACATCGTGTTCAGAAGAAACACCGCCAAAAATAATAAGCGCATTTTTCAAATTTGCCACCTCGCAAATAGTCATACTACCACATTTAACAATATTGTACTATATTTTAATTCAATATTCAATTATAATATTCACAAATTTTTAATGACAAATTGAAATAAATGTGTTATATTATATGGGATATATAAATTTAAGGAGATTTGAGGTATATAAAATGCTTGAAAGAAAAGAAGCACTCCAGCTTATCTTAAAAAACTGTTCCGAAAAATTTGAACAGTTAGGTTTTACTTCTGCACCGGTTTTTGAAAACGATGACGAAGCTTATGTTGATTTTACAAAAGACGATATCACAATTCGACTTTTAAGTCACGACAACCTTCTTGATGTTACAGAAAAAGCAGGTGAAAGTGATTTTGTGAAGGTTGAATCAAATCTTCTTGACCTTGAAACTTACGAAGAAAGAGATATCAAATCACTTTCTAACGAAATAATTGAAACAGTAAGTTCATCATATGGCAAAAAGGCTCGTCAGGCTGCAAAGAAAGCACCGCAGACAATTTCAAAAACTGCTGCTAAAAATGGTACTGAATACGATGCAAACACACTTGCAAGCCGTATTTCAACACTTTACCCTGAACTTAAAGATGCATACAAGGAAAATTTCCAGACATATGACGAATTCCTTGGTGAGGATTTCTTTGTGAATCACGCAAACAAGTACATTATGCAGACAATCCGTTCACATGATAGTCAGACAATGAAAAAACTTTTCAAAATCTTGAGCGACATTTATGAAAACGGTTCAAACGATGTTCAGGACCTTGTTGTTGTTACAATTCTTGGTGAACTCGATAACGACCAGGAACTCCTCGCAAAATGTCGTGAACACATTACAGATGACGATTTCTATGAAACACTTGTTGCAGTTAATAAGTATCTCGCTTCTCCTGCAGGTAAAAAGGCAAAAGAGCGTATGAAAAATCCTCCTGCATACAAGCCACCTAAAAAGAAAAACGGCGGTATGATGAATTCCCTCATGAATGCACAACCACCACAGCAGTAAAATGCAAAGTGCAAAATTTAATTCTAAACAAAAAGGGACGAAAACTCGTCCCTTTAATTTTACTTATTATTTAACGCCTTTTACAGGAATAATCTCGCCCTTTGCGTTTTTGTCAACTGTGAATGTGATTTCATCACCTACATTAAGGATTACGATTTTTTCTGCATCCTTCACAGCAACCTTATAATACGCATTGTTGTCAGCGAGCTTGATATAGAAATAAGTTTCACCACCTGTGATGACACTTCTGATTTCCTGAACCTTGCCTTTGACATCAACGGTTTCTTCCTTTGGTGCATCAGGAGTTTCTTCCTGACCCATTGAGTCAACATCAACATTAACATTCACACCGTTTTTCTGGAGCTCTGCTGCGTAGTTTTCAGTACATTCTGCAAGATTTGAACCAACACCAACAAGAGTGGACTGTTCAACATTTACCATTGCATACATCTTAACGAGTTCACTTGAGTCCTTAAGAGCCATAAAGTACGTTGGCTCACCGCTTACATTGAGAAGAATCGGGAATGTCGCACGGTAACCATACTGCTGAACCTTACCCTGTGCAGATGTTCTTGCAGTTTCCTCGAGAGCACCTGCCTGTTTGTAATAAACAGCTTCCTTTGTTCTCTGGTTAATAAGAACGAAACCGATAATTGATTGGTCAGAACTGATTGAAGTTACGCCTGTGTACATATAAACGTCGTCATTAAGTGCAAGGTAATTTGAACCCTGACTTGTTACACGAACATTTTCCTGACCGATAATCGAGTTCCAGAAACCGTTGTTGTATTTTCCGTAGTAATTGTACTGCTGATTAACAATATTAACTGAATAAACCTGGTCAAGCCACTGGATTTCCTTATCTGTCACAAACTTGTCAGTAGGAAGCTTTGTGTTCTTATCAAGGCTTGTTGAAACGAGAGTTGTGTCACCATTGATTGAGTCAACAATAATAGCACCGATTACATCTGTACCGCCGAAAAGACCGATTGTCTTATCAAGAACAGGAACAATCCAATATGGTCTGCCTGTATCGTCAATTTCAAATGATGGGTCACCAAACATAAGTGACGGATACTTAAAACGAACATGACGGATAAGGTATTCGTTGAAATGCTCAGCAGGAGAATATTTCATACCTTCTTCTAAACGAACAGTTTCAGCCTTCTGTGTAGTCATATCAACGATAATGTATGCAGGAATACCCTCTTTTGTATTCTTGAGCCATTTGAAAATATCACCGTAATCAAGCGACTGAACACGAACAGGAGTACCCTTGTAGTTAATCTGTGTTGAATAATATGAATTCACAACAAACTGTGAAACATAATCAGAAAGTTCACCAAGAGCACGAGTTGCAATCATATTTGATGAGTCCTTGTCAAGACGAGGAACACTATTGAAATCAACTTCTGCAATTTCTTCTGCAAAATTACCTTCTTTGACATCAATGAGTTCTGCGTAATCCTTTGCACGGAAGAACTCTGCACCTGTAAGATAACCCACAGCCACAACTGCAACAAGCACACCGATAAGGATAATCGGAATTTTAACCTTATTCTTTGCGTATTCCATATATTCAGGTCTGAAATATGCCTTTGAAAGCACACCAAAAATACCGATATATGAAACGAGAATAACACCAATGTAGATGTAAAGCTCCATTGCCTTGAAATTAAGTGCAGGAAGCATAAAGTAATATGCCACAGCACCTACAACGAGAGTAAGTAAAAGGCTCACAATAACTCTTTTAACTGTACTGCCTTTCGGTGTTTCCGGCATAACGCTCTTGTTACCGAAATCAACATTAATTGGGTCCATAATTTTACCTCTTTTCCATATTATGCTAATAGTATAGCATAAAAGTAATATAAAATACAATATTAAAATACAAAACGCAAAATTTAACAACCGTCTTTATTAAATTGGAGGTTGTAGAGATAAATGTAAAGTGGAAAATGGAAAGTGTAAAGTTTTAGAACTGCGTTGCAATTATAAATAAACCAATATGGTTGGAATGTAGGGGCAATTCACGAAGCGTCCGAATGAGGGTTTCAGCACACTTTGAAACGGATCATTCGTGAATGACCCCTACAAGGTTTTCGTTCCTATTTTAATTTCCTATCTTCCCGACAAATTATAATTTAAACATCAAAAAAGGAAGCTCACAATCGTGAACTTCCTCATTTTTTATTTTTTAAGTGCTGATTTTGCGTTCCAAATGTTTGCTGCGTACTCATTAATAGCACGGTCTGCTGCAAATCTGCCTGCACCTGAGATATTCATAAGTGACATCTTGTTCCAGTTATCACGGTCAAGGAAATCTCTTGAAATTCTCTGCTGTGTATTTCTGTAATCCTCAAAGTCAGCAAGAACCATATATGGGTCGTGGTGAACGATTGTTGATGTTACTTCGTGGAACATCTTGCCACCGATACCATTATTGTTTGCAAAGTTGAGAATCTTCTGGAGTTCTGCATTTGCATTATAGAAATTCTGTGGAACATATCCGCGTTTCTGCAACTGCTGAACTTCAGGTGTTTTCATACCAAAGATGTAGATGTTATCTTCACCAACTGCATCGTAAATCTCAACATTTGCACCGTCCATTGTACCGAGTGTCACAGCACCGTTGAGCATAAGTTTCATATTACCTGTACCTGAAGCCTCTGTACCTGCAAGTGAAATCTGCTCTGAAATATCAGCAGCAGGCATAAGCTTTTCAGCAAGAGTAACATTGTAGTCCTCAACATAAACAACCTTGATTCTGCCTCTTACATCAGGGTCGTTATTAATTACATCAGCAAGTGCACAGATGAAAGAAATAATCTTCTTTGCCACAAAGTAGCCTGATGCAGCCTTTGCACCGAAAATATATGTGTGAGGAATGAAATCACCATTTGGATTTTCCTTGATTGCAAGGTAATGTGAAAGAATATTGAGTGCGTTAAGGTGCTGACGCTTGTATTCGTGAAGTCGCTTAACCTGAACATCAAAGATTGAATCAGGGTCAAGCTGAATTCCGTTGTGCTTGAGCACATATTTTGCAAATTCTTCCTTATTTGCTCTCTTGATTTTACCGAGCTCGTCAAGAACTGCCTTATCATCCTTAAACTTTCTCAAATCGAGAAGTTTATCTGCATCTTTTACAAATCCGTCACCGATAGTTTCTGTAAGGAAGCTTGTGAGCTTTGGATTAGCCTGACAAAGCCATCTTCTGTGAGCAATACCATTTGTAACATTTGTGAATTTGTCAGGAGTAAGTGCATAGAAATCAGAGAAAACTGTATCCTTAAGAATGTCACTATGAAGTGCAGAAACACCGTTTACACAATGTGAACCTGCAACACAAAGGTTCGCCATTCTTACAACACCGTTTGAAATAACAGCCATTCTTTCAACTGTGTCAGCATTATATGTGCTGTTCCATACATATGAACGGAAACGATTGTCGATTTCCTTTGTAATCTGCCAAAGACGAGGCATAAGACGCTTATAAAGGTCTTCAGGCCAACATTCAAGAGCTTCTTTCATAACTGTGTGGTTTGTATAAGCAACTGTATTTGTAACAACGTTCCAAGCGTCGTCCCAACCGTATCCGCATTCGTCAAGAAGAATACGCATAAGTTCAGGAATTGCCATTGTCGGGTGAGTATCGTTAACATGAATTGCAACCTTGTCTGCAAGGTTATCCATTGTGCCAAATTCACGAAGATGATGCTGAACAATATCCTGAATTGATGCAGAAACAAGGAAATACTGCTGACGAAGACGAAGTGATTTTCCTTCAGGATGATTATCTGCAGGATAAAGAACCTTACTGATAACCTCTGCCATAGCATTTCTTTCCATAGCTCTCATATAGTCACCCTGATTAAAGAGTGCCATATCAAGACCGGGTGCTTTTGCAGACCAAAGACGAAGAACAGAAACACCCTTGCCGTCTTTACCTGCAACGTGCATATCATAAGGAACAGCCTGAATTACTGTTGGATTTTCGATTTCAACATGGTGATAATCGTTATCCCACATATCACGAACTTCACCCTCGAACTTGATTTCCATTGACTGTTCTTCATGTGGAACAAGCCATACATCACCGCCAGGAAGCCAGAAGTCAGGAAGTTCTGTCTGCCATCCATCAACAAGTTTCTGCTTGAAAATACCGTATTCGTAAAGGATTGTGTAACCCTTTGCAACATAACCCTGAGTTGCAAGACCATCAAGATAGCAAGCAGCAAGACGGCCAAGACCGCCATTACCAAGACCTGCATCCGGCTCACAATCATAAATTGAGTCCATCTTGATACCGTAATCCTTTAACACACTTTCAAAAACCTTTGTAAGGTTAAGGTTGTAAAGATTGTTTTTAAGTGAACGGCCCATAAGGAATTCCATACAGAGATAATAAACTCTTTTTGTTCCCTTCTTTGAGCCTTCTTTTGAAAATTCAGCTCTGCCCTGACTCATCATATCTCTTACGATAAGAGCGATTGCCTTATAGAACTGTTCATTTGTTGCCTCATTGGGATTTACTCCGATAAAATGAGAAAGTTTTGATTCAACAAGCTCTTTTGCTTGTTTCTTTGTAAGTGAATAATTCATACAAAACCTCCAAAAAAATTTATAAAATCAATTAAAATTTAATGTCTGTTTGTCTATTTTACACTAAAATAAGAGTTTTTTCAACTATAATAAGAAACTTTTTTAAAATATATTTATATTATGCTTTTATTATACATAAAAACGCCCTGTATTTTCACACAGGGCGTTACCATTTATTACTTTTATCCTTCTATATCAGGATTTTGTGCTGTACTATAGTTCACATAACCAGCTTCATGCCATACAACAGAGAATCTGTTACCGTTTCTTATGTAGAAATCTTTTGCAGTTGAGCCGGACTTATAAGGTACAAAGCCTTTTCCTGTAAGATTGTTCTTGCCATCAGTAAGATTCTGAAGACCTGCTTCAATACCGTCAGCCATTTCATCGTCATGAGCATAAAGAGTTGCTCTTACAACACAGTTCTTTGGATTAACCATACCAAACTTGAAGCCTGTAAGCCACCAGTGCTCCTGTTCAAGTCTTGTGAAAAGTCTGTTACCTGACTGATAGTCAGCCCAGCTATGATAAAAGTCCATATTCATCTTAAGAAGCTGATCATCCTCTGCACACTTATAGAAAGTTGACTGATTAAGTGGATCTTTTGTATAAACACCTAATTCAGCACCTTCAAGAACACCATACTGGCCTTTCCACCACTGAAGTCTCCAGAGAAGGTCTCCATAAGCAAAGTCAGCTTTAAGTGTAAGATACCACATATTTGTGAGAGGTGCAGCCTGGTCATAAATATCTGCAAATCCCATTGCACGCTGCCATGGATTAAGACTTGTGTAGTAAATGTCCTGTACAGGGTCATATTCATAACCTGCAAGAGCGAGCATATCATTTCTTTCTTCAGGAGTATCAATATGAGTCATAAAGTGTTTAATTTCGTACTCTAAATCAGCTGCAATTCCGCTCAAAATTGAGGAACCACCTGAACTTGAGCCTGTGTTAGGGTTTGGGGTTGTGCCTGTATTAGGATAGTTTGGTGTTACAGTTGATGAACCACCGTTAGGAACATAGCTATTGCCACCATTAGGAACATAACTGCTTCCGCCATTTGATGAACCACCGTTGTTTTCGTCAGGAATGTCACCTGTATTGCTTGAACCATCGTTCACAAAAGTGTCGTCTGAACCCATATTGTTTGGGTTTGTCGGCATTTCAATCTCATATACCGGTTCATTTTCATCTTCCTTGCCTCCACAAGCAGAGAAACAACAAACAATAAGGCTGAGTGCCAAAATAATTGATAAAATTCGTGTAATGTTTGATTTCATTACATCACTACCTCCATATTCCAAAATTACATTTTATACTTCCATCCATACACAGATATTATGCCACAACTTTCATTTAATGTCAATGATTTCAAACAGGATATTTTTGGTTACAGCCACAATCCCTCAAAAACTCTTGAATTAAATAAGATAATATGATAAAATAACCTATAACAATCGAGGTGATTATTATGCATCAGTTTTTTGGTGACTTGAACGCATTTGACTTATTTAATAATATTGCACTTTATGTAACAATAATTTCAAGTATCTTTTTTGTAAAAGCAAAAACGCAAGCAATGGGACTTTATTCAAGATATGTCCTTTTCTATGTTTCAAAAAAAGGTTTACGTGCAAAAAAATTTCTTGAATATTTTCTTGCCTTTATAGAAATGTTTATACTGATGGCAATTTCTCTTATATCTGCATTCTTCAATGCACCGCTTGGCAACCTCTTAAATACAGGTGTAAATTATTTTGGTAATTTATTTAGTATCGCACCTCTTGTGTTTATTTTTTCGCTTATTATTATGGCTAACCCCATGAAGCAAATGGATATTGTAACGCTCCTCTTGCCGATTCGTTTGTTTTTTGTAAAACTTGCTTGTTACTGTCAAGGATGCTGTTGGGGAATTTCATGGAAATATGGTCCACACAATCATCATTATGACCATCCGGGAAATCAAGTTCCCGTGCAGGCAATTGAAGCATTTTGGGCAATAGCTATCCTTTTTTTCTTGCTTGTGTACAGAAAAAAAGCAAAGACAGGCACCCTATTTCCAATATATATGATTTTGTACAGCGGAACACGATTCTTTAGCGAGTTCTTCCGTAACGAAGAAAATGTGCTCTGGATTTTTAAAACATATCATCTTCTTTGTCTTGTCGGTATTGCAATCGGACTTATAATGTTACTTATTGTTAAAATATTCGGCGAGAAAATTACTGAACATTTTGAAAATTCACACAGAAAACTCGACTTAAAAATCGCACAACACGAGGAACAAAAAGGCATGAGAACCCACTTAATCAGCAAAGGAAAAGCTTGAAAAAGCAGAAAAAGTTAAACTCGTGTGAGCAAAAACAAGAAAAAACAACTAAAACTACAGCAAAATACCGAAGAACCGTTTAAAGGTCTTCGGTATTTTTATTATTCAAAAATCTTAACAAGAATGTCTACAAGAATGTCGCTATTATCTGATTGGAAATAGTGCGAATCTGTTTCAATAAAGTGAACATTGTTGAAATTGTCCGCATTTAGTTTCCACAATTTTTCAGCATTCTTATAATTTTTTGTGAAGCTGTCAGTCTTACTGATAATAACATCGGTCTGCGCCTTGATTTTATTAGGTTTGTTGTAATGGTACCATACCATAAAGTCAGTATCTTTACGGAAATTGTCAATCATTTCGCAATTTTGACTGTCAGAGAAATTATCTAGAGGTGCACCTGCCGAAATCAACCGTTTCTTGATATATTTATCAGGAACTATGTTCCAAACATTTTTCTTTAGCGGTTTATGTGGAGGGATATACCCGCCTGCCACATAGCGACAGATATCAACATTCATTTCTTCAAGAATATTGATAATTTGCATAGCAACTGCAGCACCTGCACAATGAGAATAAATATATAACTTCTTGTCTTTTCCGATTTGAGCAAGTGTTTCAGCAATGTTTTTACACTCATCAAATGAACGCAGATACTTAACATAATATATCGCCATATCATTTGACCTGTTTGCCATAGATTCTACAAATTTCGCATAAGCGGTAGCGTCGCCACCTGCATACGGCACTACAACAAGCACTTTTTCTGCATCTGGTACATCTCTCAACACTTCTATCCCTTCGGTCAAAGAAACATTACCCTCTGTAAGAATCTCTGTCAACTTTTTCGGCGTTGGATTTGCAATAAACTGTGCAGGAGTAATATTCTTCATTTCACTTTCCGACAACACAGCAATCATATCAATACTTGTACCGCCAAGAGAGAAGAAACTTTCATTTCTGCCAACTTCTTCAATATTAAGTGTTCTCTCAAAGATACTGCAAAGCATTTTTTCTGTGTCATTTATCGGTATTTCCTTGACAAATTCGTCCTCAAAAACAACTTCTATACTTTTAAGTTGTTTACGGTCAAGTTTACCGCTTGCATTGAGCGGCATTTTGTCAAGTATTACAAATGCACTCGGCACCATATAGCGAGGAAGTTTGTTACCGCAGTATTCTTTAATCTTTGTATTGTCAATATTATCTCCACAACAATATGCAACAAGAACATCTTTGCCGTTGTTTTGCATAATCATAACAACCACAGATTCCACGTTATCAACTTCACCGATAACTTTTTCAATTTCACCTAATTCAATTCTTTGACCGTTAAGTTTAATCTGATGGTCCATTCTGCCACAGAAGATGATTTCTCCATCTTCTCTCCAGTATGCCAAATCGCCTGTTTTGTAGATTTTGCCTTCGCGGAATGGGTTGTCTATGAACTTTTCGTTTGTGAGAATTTCGTTATTAAGATAACCTTGTCCTACATTAACACCACCAATACAAAGTTCACCCACTACTCCTATCGGTGTTGGGTTCATATATCTGTCAACTATGTAAAGCTGTGTATTGTATATTGGTTTACCAATAGGCACAGGGTCTGTGTCTGTTGGTACGCAAGGATAGTAACTTACATCAACTGCACACTCTGTCGGTCCGTAAAGGTTATGCAACTGCACCTTATTGTAATCATATATCTTATAGAATCTGTTAATATGATTTGCTGTTAATGCTTCACCTGAAAGGAACACATACTTAACCGTGTTGAATTTGCTTTGTTCTTCAGGGTTGTTTTCAAGATAAGTCAGAAACAAATCAAATACAGACGGAACAAAGTGCAAATGTGTTACCTTGTTCTTTTCTGTTTCTTCAAGGATTTTTGCAGGTAAGAAATGTTCATCAGGCTTTGATGCACAAAGTGTTCTTCCTGTCATACCCCACCAGAAAAGCTCCCATACTGATACATCAAATGTATATGGTGTTTTCTGGAGAATTACATCATTTTCTTCCAACGGATAGAAATCATGCATCCACAGTATTCTGTTTACTGCAGACTTATGACTAATTTTTGCTCCCTTTGGATTTCCTGTGCTACCTGATGTGTAGATTACATATGCTGTATCTTCAAGCTTTGCAAGTATTTCTTTTGTTTCTATTGTTTCTTTGTTTTTCAGAACTTCTGTTGCATCAATACAAGGAACATCTCCTGCAAGATGGCAGAATTTATCCTGTGCTATTACTGCTTTTGCATTACTGTTCTCTAATATGTAATCTATTCTGTCTTGCGGATAATTCGGGTCAATAGGTAAGTATGCATTACCGCCACGAATAACACCATAAACAGCACCATACATTTCAAAGCTTCTCTCACAGATTACTGCGATTACACTCTTTTCACCCTTAGTAATATCTCTTGTTCGAGCATCTATTCTTTCTGCATATTTCTTAAACTCTTTAAATGTGATTTCCTCGTCATTTGCTATGATACATACTTTATCCTTATTCTTTTCTGCTTGTTCTTCAAACAGACTGTAGATTGTTGAATTATTAGGTATGTCATATGTATATGCTGTATCGTTGAAATCTTTGAAAACCTTATTCTTTTCCTCTTCTGTCAGGACAGAGATGTCTTTTATGAGAATGTTTTCATCAAGACATTGTGTAAGAATTGAATTGTATGATTTAATAAACTTGTTGATTGTTTCCTCCTTAAAGATATCTGTACAGTACTCTGTCATAAGCACAATTTCTTTTTCTCTCGGAAACACATAGAAAGACAAATCACACTTTGATGTAGTTACAGGTGTCGGAATAACCTCTGCTTTCTTATCTCCAATTGTGATTTCTGTCATTTCTTCACTCTGGTATGCGAACATAACATCATACAATGGATTTCCGTTTTTTGTGTGTATATTCAGTTTATTTACAAGTTCCGAGAACGGATATTGCTGATTAGCTATTGCAGATATTGAGTTTTCCTTAACTTCATTTGCAAATTCTTTAAATATCTTTGTTCCGACAGGATAGTTTCGGAGTGCTATTGTATTTACAAACATACCCATTGTATTAAGATACTTGCTGCTTCGTCCGCTTACAGGCATTCCTACACAGATATCTTCATTTCCTGAAAACTTTGAAAGAAGAATATTGTAACATGCCATGTAATATGCATAAGGAGTTATACCCAACTGTTTACACTTGCCCTGTATCTTCTCATTAAGTTCATTATCTATTCTTGTATAGATATTTGTTCCCTTGAAACTCTGTGTTTCCGGTCTTTGGTAATCTGTTAGTAATTCAAGTGTTTCAATTTCTTCATTAAAGACATTTAACCAATACTTCTCATTTTCATCAGTATATGTATCTGTTACTGCAAATTCACCGTACTGAACTGTTGGTTTAAGCTCTCTGCCCATATACAACTCATTTAGTTCTCTCATGAAAATTGCAGATGATGAACCATCAGCTATAATATGGTGCATATCTATCATAACTGTATTTTCAATATATCCGACTCTTAACAATGGTACTTTTGTAAGGTCAAACGGTTTAATAAAATCCTTTGCATTTTCACTTTCAAGTTTTCGTACCTGTATTGTTGCTTCTTCGTTAATTACCTGTACTACTTGTCCGTTTCTGTTTTCAAAATGTGTTCTTAAACTTTCGTGTTTTTCAATTAGTTTATTGATTGCTTTTTCAAGTCTTTCTACATCAAGCTCTTCTGTCTTAAAAATATATGAAATATTGTAAAGGGTTGAGTTTCCGTCTATCTTCTGGGCTGTATACACATTCATCTGTGCTGATGTTGCAGGAATAACAGAATCATAAATAACTTTTTCTTCTTTTTCTGTTTTTTCCTGAAGTTTCTTTGCTAAACTTTGAATGTCTGTTGCTTCAAAGATATCTCTTACATTTACTGTGTAACCATTTTCTTCTATCTTATTTGTCAGTTCTATTGACTTTAACGAATCTCCACCCATATCAAAGAAATTGTCAATCACACTAACCTTCTCTGTGTTAAGCACTTCTTTTATTGCTTCTATGAGGACGTTTTCTTCTCTTGTTTCTGGTGCTACATATTCTGCTTCTGCAGAGATATTTGTTAAATCAATTTCAGGTAATGCTTTTCTGTCAAGCTTACCACTGACTGTCATTGGTAAAGTTTCAAGATGTGTAAAAACATGCGGAACCATATATCTTGGTAATGTTGATGAGAGTATTGTTCTGAGTTCCCTTGTATCAATTTCTTTACCTGTATAGAAGGCACAGATATATTGTCTGTCATTTTCGTCCTGACGAACAATCGCAACAGCATGTTCTACTTCGTCAATTGCCTCTAATACACTTTCAATTTCACCGAGTTCTATTCGAAGTCCACGAACCTTAACCTGGAAGTCATTTCTTCCCACGTAACAGATATTTCCGTCAGGTCTCCAATATGCAAGGTCACCTGTTTTATAAAGTTTACCTTCGCCAAATGGATTTTCTATAAATCTTTCTGCTGTAAGCTCAGGATTATTGATATATCCCGAGCCTACACCATCACCTGCAATACAGATTTCTCCTGTTACACCAATCGGAGTTGGATTTAAATATCTGTCCACAATATAGATTTGTGCATTAGCAATAGGTTTGCCGATATGAACATCAAGACCATCAGATTTTTCTAATCGACCACCCATATCCCAAACACTACATTCACTTGGTCCTATAGGGTTGTACACCATTGTATCGGGTGATTTTGTGTACATCTGTTCAAGAAGTTCAGGAGTTAAAGGCTCACCTGATGTACAAATACAAGCCATATTTTTCAATGCTGAACAATTATGCTTGTCACTAAAATAAATTTTAAGACGAGTTGGGGTTGTCATAATAACATTTATGTTATTTTTGGTGACAACATCTAAAAAGCGGTCTTGCATAGTGCTTTCATTATCATCTAAAACAACAGTTGTAAATCCGTTTGTTAACGGCAAGAGCGTTTCTGCAATAAAATAGTCAAATGAAGCACTGTTTACACATGCAAAAATAGGTTGTTCTATGTAATTCAATGTTTCAAGTGTGTTGTTATTCATACAGAAATTCAAGAGGCCTTTTCCTGTAAGAAGACAACCCTTTGGCATCCCTGTACTACCGGAAGTATAAATAATATAGCAATCCCCTAAATTTGTAACTGTTTCAGCCGCTTTTGTTGACGATACTGAATTAAAATCATTTAAAAGAATAACATTAGCATTAACAGAAGATTTGTCTAACTCATCAGTAATTAACAGTTTAACATCACAATTGATGCACATTTGCTGAATGCGGTCAACAGGATATCTTTTATCAACAGGTAAGAATATTGCACCAATTTTCAATATTGCTAATTGAAAAACAATTAATTCATAGCTTCTTTCAAGATGTACGGCAACAACATCGTCAGCCTTGAGACCGAGCGAATTTAACCTGTCGGCACATTCTTTTATTTTGTCATTCAGTTGAGAATATGTCAGTTTGATATCTTTAAATATGACCGCAGTTTTATCAGGTGTTTTCACAACTTGATTTTCAAAAAGTTCGTAAACACCTTTATCTTTTGGATATTCAACAGTTGTATTGTTGAAATCATAAAGTATTTTCTGCTTTTCTTCTGCTGAAACCATTTCAAGCTCATATATGGTTTTTTCAGGATTTTCAATAGCATTTTCTGCTAAAGCAATTATTGAGTTCAGCATTGTCTGAACTTCTTGTTCACTAAACATTGCTGTTCTGTAACGGATTTTGAGGTTATGCTTCTCGTTATTAAAACTCTGCAAATGAATTTCTAACGGTGTTGAAAGTGCGTCGCTGTATTGAAAAACGAATTCATAATTATCATTTTTATTGAATTCCTGATAATCGCACACAATATCAAAAAGAGAATTGATTTTTACAACATTCTCATTTAACATTTCCTTAATATCGGTTTGCGTAAACTTTTGATGTCTATATAAGTTTAACTGCAAATCTTCGAATTGTTTTGCAGTTTCTATAAACGTGTCCGATGTAATATTTACAATCAAAGGCAAAACATGCATATATAATCCGATAGTGTTAAGTTCTGCCGCTGTTGTACGGTTAAACACGGGCATACCGATGGTAAAATTATTAACTTCATATTTACGCCATATATATATGCCGTAAACAGTATTAAAAAAGGCATTAAGTGAAATATCGTTTTTATCGCAAAACTCTGAAGCCTTAACAAAAGTTTCGCGAGAGATTTCACGATTCACTTCGGATGATGTATAATCAAATTCTGCTCTATCTTTTGAAATGACAGAACAAATAGGTTCTGTTAAGAATTGTTCTTCCCAGAACTTTTTATCACGATTATAACGATTGCTGGCTTTATAGGTTTTTTCGGCTTTTATATAATCTTCATATGACTGAATTTTTTCAGGAATATAAGGTCTGCCGTTCAAATAATTATCAAAGAAATCAGCCATGACCTGTGTGCTGAAACCATCAATTATTATGTGGTGGGCACAAATTATAAAACCTGATTTTTTAGGTGTTTGAAAAATTACACACTTAAATAAAATATCATTGGTGTCAAGCGGTTTGTTAACAAAAGTCTGTGTAAACTTTTGCAGGGCATCTTCTGACTCGAACTGTAGGAAAGGATAATCTGTAAATTTATATTCATCTATATATGAACAAATTTTTCCGTTTTCTTTATTTATTCTTAATCTAAGGTTTTCAAATGTTTGAATTAATCTGTTAAAGGCGTCATTCAATTCTTCATAATTATACTTCTTATTAAAACAATCAATTACTCCTTGATTCCAAATAGAATATTCAGATGTGATTTTTGTTTCATAAAAGCTTTTTTGTTGAGAGTTTAACTCAAAATTCATACAGATTCCTCCTTTCAAAATATTTTAGGAACGGTGCCACAAATTATTATTTAATCTCATAAGGTGCATCTTTTAAGCTAACTTTACAACCTCTACCTTCTGATATTTGACGGCAAAAAAAGTTAAAAAGTCTGTTAAATTTTTTTGCTTCATTTTCAGATAAGTATTCAGGTTTGTTAAAGTCAATCGCTTGTTTATAAAAGAAATTGCCATTTTGCTTTACAAATAAACTCCCCATCTCTTTGTAACTGTCAAGAACGGATTGCCAGCTTTGGTCAATAGCAAAACGCACGTTTATTCCATAACTTAAAATACCGTTAAAATTGCTATTCAAAAATTTCGAAATAGTTTTTAAAAAATTTTCGCAATATATTCGCTGACAAGCTTCCGGGAAGCCACTTTGTATAATAAAAGAAATGTTGCGTTTGACTGAATATTTTTGTTCCTTTGAAACATCAGAATAAAGTTCCTCTAAAAACTCCATAAAATAACCCGGAATAGTAGCGGCAAAAACAGGAAGAGCAAATACAATATTTTCATTATTTAAAAATGCAAGCTTTGATTTTTCCCAATGAGTTTTTTGTGATAAGTGATATGTTTCAACAGTTGAATTTTCTTCGATAACCCCTTGCTGAAACGCTTCAATTACTTGTGCAGTATTACTTGCAGAAACGGTATGAGGCGATGCGTTTATAATTATGAAATGCATTTATTTACCTCCTCAATATTATTAATAGAAAAAACTCCAATGGGAATGCTACTGAAATGCTCAGCATATTTTTCAAACCACTTGGTTAGTACTTCTTCATTTGCACTACCCTTATATAACAAAGCCAATCTTAATGTCAGGTCATATCTTGGAATATGAAGAATTTTACCATTCTCAAAAGCAGAGAATACCGTAACAAGAGGGAACATTCTTTGAATAATATTTATTGTTTTATGGTTTATAAAATCGAATGAAGTATCTGAAATGAAAACAATGGTATCATAATTAAAAAGAGAGGCGAAGATTTCTTTGTAATCATCATTAAGAAGACATTTACCCGGAGTGTCAAGCATACAAGTACAACAACCCGTACAATGCGAAATGTTAAGTTCAGAGGTATTTATGATTTTATATTTCTCTGCATTTTCTGTTAACTTTTCTATAGCGTTTTGTGTTTCCGCATCATTTTCCAATGATGTGTTAATAATTAATAAGCTCATAAAATCCTCCTTCTTTTGTTATGTGTTTTTAGAGTTAGCCGATAATCTTTTTAAGATAATCCACTACATTTTTTACAGACTTGAAGCTCTTTAAATCCTTGTTGGAGATTTCAATGTCAAATTCATCCTCAATCGCACATATTAACTGCACAAGACCTAATGATGAAAGTTCTAAATCCTTGAGTTTCATCTGTGGGTCTAATTTTATATCCTCGCGACCTGAAATTCCGTTATATAATTCTTGAAGTTTTTCAAACATATTCTATTTCTCCTTTAAGCATTAATTTCTTTTTCTAATGATAAATAATCAACCTTACCCATATTTGTAACAGGTATTTCATCACGGAAAATTATTTCGTGCGGTAACGAATACTCTGCAAGATTATTTTTACAGCATTCCATTATCTTTGATTTTACAAGCTCTTTGTCGGCATCCTTATTATTAAGCACAACAAATGCACCGATTTTCTGACCGTAAATTCTGTCGTTGATACCTACAACACAGCATTGTGCAACAGCAGGACATGTGCAAACTGCATCTTCAACCTGAGTAGCATAGACATTATATCCACCACTGATAAGAATTCGTGAGTTTCTTTGACGGAAGTAAATGTATCCATCATCGTCCATTGAAAACGTATCTCCTGTATGAAGCCAGATTTTACCATCAGCGTGTCGTTGAAGTGATTTTGCTGTTGCTTCTTCGTTTTTGTAGTAGCCTTTCATAACAATAGGACCTGAAACGCAAAGTTCACCATCTTCACCGTTTGGTAATTCTTCTTGTGTATCAGGTTTAACAATTTTAAAGTAAACATCGGGATATGCAATGCCGGCACTACCGATTCTTATATCAAAATCCGGGTTAATTGAACAGCCTGCTACACACTCTGTTTGTCCATAGGCTTCTCGTAATGCAACACTTGCCCCACCTTTTTTAAGAAGCTTGTTTACTCTGTGCTGAAGTTTTTCGGGTAATTTATCACCACCACACACAAGAAGCTCCATAAACGAAAGGTCATCAGTATCAATTTTCGGGTATCTAATCAATGCTTCATACAATCCCGGAACACCGTAAATGCAGTTGATTTTCTTCTTAAAAATCAGTTTACTGCATTCTTGGAAATCGTATTTTGGTAAAAGAAATACATGAAATCCCAAACACAACATAGCGTGTACGCAAATCACAAGACCAAATCCGTGGAAAAGCGGCATAACCGCCAATGACTTTTTACCCACAACTTCTTCAATACCGCCGATGTCATAAGTGTGCATCGCAAGGCTGTTGATGTTCATATTGGTAATCATAACACCCTTTGGTGTACCTGATGTACCGCCACTGTAAAGAATAACTGCTGTATCGTCAGCTTGTCCGTCATCTTTTGGCATCTTTGGATTTTGCTCTTTACCGAGTTTTATTAAGTCGTTCCAATAGATTACATCATGTTCCGGATTGAAATTAAGACTTAACTTGTTTTGTGAAGCATACACAGGCTTTGCATAAAGTGGTAATGCATCAACAATTCTTGCTAAAATCATTTTAGGCTCTTTTGAAGTATTCCATTTGATTTTTGCAAATTTTGGATAAATCATATCAAGTGTGAGAATTGCCACACTGTCCGTATCTTCAATAAATTTCTGAATTTCTGCTGCAGAAAGTAATGGGTGAATCATATTAGCAATCGCACCAATTCGATTAACTGCATATATCATAAAAAGTGCTTGAGGAGTGTTTGGAGTAACAACGGAAACAGTATCGCCCTTTTTTACACCAATTGCCACAAGTGATTTTGCAACCTTTTCAATGTTTTCTATAAGCTTTTTGTATGTATATTTTTTTCCTTGAAATTCAACTGCAGTGAGATTAGGATATCGCTCAGCGCCCTTGCGCAAATGCTCATACATTGAATATTCAGGGTATTCAGGAATCCATTTTTCAGGATTTTGATGCTCATACCAAATGCTTTTTTCTCGTTTCATTATATTGTGTTCACTCCTCAAAAATAATCGTAAATTTATATATAATAAATTATATCACAAGCACTATCTTTTTTCAAGTTTTAGAAAAGATAAATAGTTGGCAATACACTTAAACTTTAAAACCAAACCATCTCTTGCCTTTGATAAAATGATATGATATAATATTTATTATTTTATTAACGTGGTATTAAAATGTATATTACTATGTTATAAAGTAAAATTCATCGTGCGACAGTCACTCAATCAGATTTGAATTATGTTGGTAGCATTACAATCGACAAAGCATTGATGGATGCTGCCGGGTTACTTGAATACGAAAAAGTGCAGATAGCCGATATTGATAACGGCAACAGATTTGAAACTTACATAATTGCCGGTGAAGAAAACAGCGGTTGCATTTGTCTTAACGGTGCTGCAGCAAAATGTGTTGAGGTAGGCGACAAGGTCATAATTATGGCATATGCCCATATGACACCTGAGGAAAACAAAGACCATTATCCAAAGGTTGTTTTTGTTAATGATAAAAACGAAATTACTGAAGTTGCAAATTACGAAAAACACGGTGAAATAAAATAACACAATTAAAAGACAGTTGTATTATACAGCTGTCTTTTTAAGTTGCTTTTTATGACAATTTGTGGTATTATAATTTATTATAATCAATTCATTGGAGTAAATAAAATGAGTATCGTAAGAAATATTGACCTTTTTGAGTCAGGTCAGCAGAAAATCGATTGGGTAAAGGCGCATATGCCTGTGCTTCGCAGTATTGAAAAAGATTTCAGCGAAACAAAGCCTTTTGCAGGTAAAAAAGTTGCTCTCTCAATTCATCTTGAGGCAAAAACTGCATATCTTTGTACTGTACTTGCAGCAGGCGGTGCTGAAATGTATGTTACAGGTTCAAATCCACTTTCAACACAGGATGATGTTGCTGCTGCACTCGCACACAACGGACTCAATGTGTTCGCTTGGTACAATGCAACAAGTGAAGAATATATGGACCATCTTCGTCATGTTATCTCAGCAGGTCCCGACATCATCATTGACGATGGTGGCGACCTTGTTAACCTTATCCATAACGAATACCCTGAACTTTTACCTAATGTTTTAGGTGGTTGTGAGGAAACAACAACAGGCATTATCCGTCTTGTTTCTATGCACAATGACGGCGAGCTTAAATTCCCTATGATTGCTGTTAACAACGCAAAATGTAAATATCTTTTCGACAACCGTTACGGTACAGGTCAGTCCGTATGGGACGGTATTAACCGTACAACAAACTTAATTGTTGCAGGTAAAAAGGT
Organism: Clostridia bacterium; assembly: GCA_017399175.1. Classification (GTDB taxonomy): domain Bacteria; phylum Bacillota; class Clostridia; order Oscillospirales; family Acutalibacteraceae; genus Fimenecus. The sequence continues at coordinate 22,771 of JAFQEE010000006.1, forward strand.
TGTTGTTGCAGGTTACGGTTGGTGTGGTAAAGGTGTTGCAATGCGTGCAAACGCTCTTGGTGCACAGGTTATTGTTACCGAAATCGACCCGATTAAGGCTATGGAAGCTCGAATGGACGGATTTTCTGTAATGGAAATGACAGAGGCTGCTAAAGAAGGTGACTTCTTCGTTACTGTTACAGGCTGTAAGGATGTTATTACAGAAAAAGTCTTTAAGAATATGAACGACGGTGCAATCTGTTGTAATGCAGGTCATTTCAATGTTGAAATCAATATTCCTGACCTTGAAAAGATGTCAGTTAAAATCAAGCCACAGAGAAACAACATTCTCGGTTATGTTCTTCCTGACGGCAGAACAATCAGCATTATCGCCGAAGGCAGACTCGTAAACCTTGCTGCAGGTGACGGACATCCCGCAGAAATTATGGATATGAGTTTCTCCATTCAGGCTCTTTGCGCTGAATATATCGTAAAAAACAACGGCAACTTACCTGTCGGCGTTGTTGATGTGCCTGAAGAAATCGACAAAAAAGTTGCTCTTCGTAAACTTAACAGCTGGGGAACAGAAATTGATAAGTTAACTGACGAGCAAGAAAAATATATTAACAGTTGGAACGTGTAAAATGGCAGATAATAAATTCAGATTTACAAACGAGAAATGTCCCGTTTGTAACAATACTTTTAAGCACGATGATGACATTGTAGTTTGTCCCGAATGCGGAACACCACATCACCGTGAATGTTATATAGAAAACAAAAGTTGTGCAAATCATCATAAACACAGCGAAGATTATCGTTGGGAGCCTACCTTTGTTTCTCTTGAAGAAGCTGAAACAGTAAATTCACAATCAAAAGAAAAAAGCATTTATCAACAGGCAATTGATATGACTGAATTGTCATATCCCAACATACAATCTGATAAAATCAATCCTTTTTTCCGTGAATATTACGGTGACCTTGAAGAAGAAGTACCTGCAGAAGATGTAGCAATTTTTGTTCGTCAGGATTCTCACAGATATGTGTCAAATTTCCATTCAATAGCAAATGGAAAGCTCACTTGGAACTGGGCAGCGTTTTTCTTCACACCATACTGGTTCTTTTACAGAAAACTTCACAAAATCGGAGCAGTCATTTTTGCAATATTTCTGTTGATTACTTCAATCAGTTTTCTTCCACCCGTTGTGCAGTTAAATACTGCTCTTGCATCATTTGAAACGGAAATTCAGGAAATTACCGACTCCGATAAAACTGAAGAAGAATATCAGGCTGCTTTACTTGAAATTACAAGTGAGATGAGTGAAACCATACAGAAAAACCGAACAGGTGCCATCCTTGTTATGTCACAAAGTGTTGCATCAGTTGTTCTTTCCATTTTAGTTGGACTTAATGCAAACAAGTGGTATTATAAACACATAAAATCACAATTAAAAACAATCAAAACTGAAAGTACAAGTGAAAACTACAAAAACAACCTTTTCTTAAAAGGTGGCGTAAGTTACGGCTCTGCTTTCCTTGTTGTTCTTTTAGAAAAAGCAATTTTTATGGCGTTGGAAATGTTGTTTTCAGCATTTTAATAACTGAAAATAATTATAATAATTTTAAGGAGTTCTTGATATGAAAATCAGAAAAGCCATTATCCCCGCAGCAGGTCTTGGTACAAGAGTTCTTCCCGCATCAAAAGCAGTTCCAAAGGAAATGCTTAACATTGTTGATAAGCCTGCAATTCAATATCTTGTTGAAGAAGCAGCAAAATCAGGTATTACAGATGTTCTTATTATCACAAACCGTGGCAAGGGTGTTATTGAGGACCATTTTGACCACGCCTATGAGCTTGAGGATAAGCTCAGCAAAAATCCTGATAAAAAAGACCTTTATGATTCTGTTGTTGAGTGCGCAAAACTTTGCAACACATATTTTCTTCGTCAGAAAGAAACAGGCGGTTTAGGTCACGCTGTCCTTTGTGCAAAAAACTTTGTAGGTAATGAGCCTTTTGCAATCCTTTATGGTGACGATGTATTCATTTCTGACAATGAACCCGTTACAAAACAGCTTATTGACACTTATGAAAAGTATGGTAAGGGTGTTGTAGGTGTTAAGGAAGTCCCTGCAAAAGATGTATGCAAATACTGTTCTCTTCAGGTTGAGCCCATTGAAGATAAGGTTTTCAACTGTACAGATATGATTGAAAAACCAAAACCGGAAGAAATTATGTCAAATTACTCAATTCTCGGTCGAGTTGTTATGCCTCCTGAAATTTTTGAAATTCTTGAAAACACACCAAAAGGTGCAGGCGGTGAATTACAGCTTACAGATGCTATGAAAACTCTTGCACAGACAAAAGGTGTTATTGCCCTTGATTATGACGGTACTCGCTATGATATGGGTAATAAAATGGGAATTATGAAAGCAAACTGTGAAGTTGCTCTTAAACACCCTGAAATCGGCGAAGATTTCAAAGCATATATCAAAGAATTAGCAAAAACTTTATAACAAACACAAAAGGCGGTTGAATTAAACCGTCTTTTTCTGTAAGATTTTGCTTCAATTTGCGTGTATATGGGTGAAAGGAGGTTGCATATGGAAGACAAGGATATTGTAAATTTGTATTGGGAAAGAAATCAAAAGGCAATAAGCGAAACACAGACAAAATATGGTAATTACTGCCATTCTATTGCGATGAACATACTATTAAATAACGAAGATGTGGAAGAATGTGTGAATGATACATATCTTAACGCTTGGAATTCAATGCCTCCTCACCGTCCAAAGATTTTATCTGTTTTTCTTGGCAAAATCACAAGACACCTCTCTTTTGACAAATTAAGATATAAAAATGCTGACAAAAGAGGTAGCGGTGAAATTCCCCTTATCCTTGATGAATTGGCAGAAATCGTTTCAGGAAATGAAAGTGCAGATGATGAACTTTATCGTAAAGAACTCATCAAAGAAATCAACGATTTTCTTAATAGTCTTTCAAAGGAAAAATGCAATATCTTTATTTGTCGCTATTGGTATGCATACCCGGTTTCACAGATTGCAAGACAATTTGGAGTGACCGAAAATAATGTTTCTGTCACCTTAAATCGCATAAGAAACAATCTGAAACAATTTCTTACAGAAAGGGGTTATGACCTGTGAAAAAAGAACAATTATTTGATATTTTAGGCGAAGTTGATGAGAAAAAAATTCAATCAGCAGGAGAAACAATGTCAAGAAAAAAGAAAACTTCTTCCATTTGGCTTAACTACGGAACTTTGGTTGCTTGTTTATGTCTTGTGATAATCAGTATATTAAGCTTTCATTTGTATGCAAAACAATATGTTATCAGCAACCATATAACTGTTCACAACGAGTTATTATTGGGGTCTGATTATTGTGAGGTTACAGAGGAACAAGCCAAGAAGCTGGAAAAGGCAAACAGCATTCATAATAAACTGTCAACTCAGAATTTTGAGTGGTACGGAAATTGCTACTACGATTTTGAAAACGACAAAATTATGTTAGGCTTAACAGAAATTTCTGACAGTAACAAAGAAACCGTGCTTTCCTACACAAGAAATACTGCTGTTGAGTTCTATCAATGCGATTACTCATATCAGTATCTGGAAGAATTATATAACAAGCTTTATAAAAACCGTGTAATTCTTTATTTGTTCGGTGCAGACCGATTTAACATCTCCATTGATAAGAACAAAGTTAATGTGCATCTTACAAACGATAATAAATATATAGCAATTTATATTGCGAACAAAATGGATACCATTGGCGGTGCGATTACATTCAGTTCTGATATTCAACCGACAGATGGTGATGGTTAATATTCACACAGTAAAAGGGACTTGCTCGATTGAACAAGTCCCTTAGTTTTATCTTAATATGCGATTTTCCATTTTTCTGCTGTGCCAATACCGATATTCATTTTGAGCATCTCAAACATATTCATTTCCATAACATACGGAGTATCAACATAATATTCAATCATATTACCTGTTGCCTTGTCTATTGTTGCCTTCACGGTAACATCATTATATCTGCTGTTTACCTTCATAACCAAACGGAATTCTTCGTCACTCATTTCAGGGTCAATTTCATTTTTCATAGCAGATTCAAGTTCTTCTTTTGTAACGATAGTCGCAACAGCACCAACACCTTTACCGCGTGTAGGATTTGTTTCTCCCCTTACTTTGAAAGATATCTCATAGTAGTTTTCTGTTTCTGTAAATTCAAAATCTTTTACCTCGTTATAAGTAAGACTACAAGTTGCTCCTACAGGCGGAAAGTTTGCTGTAATATCTGCACCTGTAAATGTCTGATTGACAACCTGTTCACCAACAGTTTCCTGAATCATTGCTTCATAGTCCTCTTTGAATTCATCAGGACCTGAATATGGTTCAGATTCATAAACATTAACCGTAGCAAGTGTTACAGAAGAAGCATTTTCTTTTACACCATTGAATGCATTTACAAAAATTTGCATCTGTTCTTCTTTAACAGGGTCTATAATACCCGCAACAATCTGAAGAATTATTCTTGCATCCACTGCTGTAACTTTACCGTCATTATTCATATCAAGGTTTGATGTGTCTTCGATAGTATTAACACCGGCCACATGCTGTAAAATCATACGAGCATCAACAGCAGAAAGCTTGTCGTCACCATTTGCATCACCGATTTTGCCACCACCTGCAAATGCAGTTACACAAAATGCAGAACAAATCAATGCAAGTGCTAAAGTAATTGAAATTATCTTTTTCATAATTATTACCACCTTTGTTTTTATTAACACAATTATATCACAATGTCTATAAACAAATCAACTACCAATATGTACCAAAAAAAGACAGCACATTTTGTACTGTCTTTTCTTATGATTATTTTGCAAAATAATTTTTGATTCTTTCAACTGCTTTGATTGTGTTTTCTGTTGAACCGAATGCTGTAAGTCTGAAATAACCTTCACCACTTGGACCGAAACCTTCACCTGGAGTACCAACAACCTGAATGTTTTCAAGAAGTGTGTCAAAAAATTCCCAGCTTGACATTCCATCAGGAGTTTTAAGCCATACATAAGGTGAATTTACTGCACCGTAAACTGTGAAGCCACACTCTTTAAGTCCGTTATAAATAATTTTTGCATTGTTCTGATAATATGCAATAATTTCACGAACCTGCTTTTTGCCTTCTTCACTGTAAACAGCTTCTGCAGCTCTCTGTGTGATATATGAAACACCATTGAACTTTGTTGCCTGACGACGAGCCCAAAGCGCATTGAGTTCAACTCCGTCAACCTTGATGTCGTGAGGAACTACTGTATAACCACAACGAACACCTGTGAAACCTGCTGTCTTTGAGAAACTTCTGAATTCGATAGCACAGCTCTTCGCACCTTCGATTTCATAAATTGAATGAGAAACATTTTCTTCAGTAATGAATGCTTCATAAGCAGAGTCAAAAAGGATTACTGCACCATTTTCATTTGCATAATCAACCCATTTTTTGAGTTCATCCTTTGTTGCAGCCATACCTGTTGGGTTATTAGGGAAACAAAGATAGATAATGTCCACTTTTTCCTTTGGAAGTTCCGGCAAGAAGTTGTTTTCTGCATTGCAAGGCATATAGTAAATGTTGCTCCAGCCTTCTTCTGTTTTATCACCTGAACGACCACTCATAACATTTGTATCAACATAAACAGGATAAACAGGGTCACAAACTGCAACCTTGTTGTCAGTTGAGAAAATGTCGCCAATATTGCCGCAATCGCTCTTTGCACCGTCTGAAACAAAGATTTCGCTGTTATCGAGTTCCACACCGCGTGCTTTATAATCGTTTTCATTAATAGCATCCAAAAGCCATTTGTGACCATATTCAGGTGGGTAACCCATAAATGTTTTTTCGTTTGCCATCTCATCAACAGCCTTGTGCATAGCTTCAATACAAGCGTCAGCAAGAGGACGGGTAACGTCACCGATACCAAGACGAATAATAGGCTTGTCCGGATTTGCCGCAACATAAGCATTTACCTTTTTAGCAATGTTAGAGAAAAGGTATGAACTCTGAATTTTTAAAAAGTTATCATTTATTTTCATAATTGTCCCTCCGACAATATTTTTTGTTTCTATTGTCATTCTGAGGAACGAAGTGACGAAGAATCTCTTTTTAGATTCTTCGCTTCGCTCAGAACAACTTTTTCGCAGGCGTGGAAGCCTGCCACTACGCGTATATTTCACCATCAAACACTTTGATTGCCTCACCGGTCAAATACACATTATCGTTTTCGCACCATTGAACTTTTAAAATGCCACCTTTGGCTTTAATGGTGATTTCTGCATTTTTTGAACAATATCCGTTTATAACTGATGCCACACCAACAGCACACGCACCTGTACCACAGGCAAGTGTTTCACCGCTTCCGCGTTCCCACACACGCATTTTCAGACAATTTATGTCTATGAACTCTGCAAACTCTGTGTTTATTCTTTCAGGAAACATTTCGTGTCGTTCAAAAAGCGGACCGATTTTTTTAAGATTAAGTTCATCGATATTGTCACAAAATGTTACACAATGAGGATTTCCCATAGATAAACAAGTAATTTTATAATCTTTGTTATCAATATTCAGATTTTTTCCCCTTACAATACTGTCACCATAGCGAGTAGGAATAAGTCTGCCGTTAAAAATCGGCTTTCCCATATTCACCTTGTAATCATCATCTGAAACCAAAATCTTTTTTATTCCGCTGAGTGTTTCAACAGTAATAACAGATTTTCTTATTCTGTTGTCGTATATGTATTTTGCAGTACAACGAACAGCATTTCCGCACATCTGTGCTCGAGAACCATCTGCGTTATAAATATCCATAAAACAATCGGCTTTTGCTGACGGTTTTATAAGCACAACACCGTCACCACCGATTCCAAAATGCCTGTCACTTATTTTTTTTGACAATTCACAAGGATTTTCAACTTTTTCATTAAAACAGTCTATGTAAATATAGTCATTCCCTGCACCGTGCATTTTGGTAAACTTCATTATAATATCCCCCACTGCATTTTTTATATTTTATGCAGTGGGGACTTTTTATTATGAATTATTCGTACAAAGGATATTTTTTGCAGATTTCTGCAACACCGTTTGTAATGTATTCTTTCTGATTCTGGAAATCAGTTGCTGCAAGATAAATGAACTCTGCAATCTTGTCCATATCTTCTACTCCAAGACCTCTTGTTGTAACAGCAGGAGTACCGATTCTTACACCACTTGTAACAAATGGCTTCTGGGGGTCATTAGGAATTGCATTTTTGTTTGCAGTAATATGAACTTCGTCAAGTCTGTGTTCAAGTTCTTTACCTGTAATACCAACTGAACGAAGGTCAACGAGCATAAGGTGATTATCTGTACCACCTGATACAAGGTTAATACCTCTCTTTGTAAGACCTTCTGCAAGAGCTTTCGCATTGTCAATAACTCTCTGCTGATATGCTTTGAATTCATCACTTAATGCTTCACCAAAGCAAACTGCTTTACCTGCGATAATGTGCATTAAAGGGCCACCCTGTATACCAGGGAAAATAGCCTTGTTAAACTGCATACCAAATTCTTCGTCTTTACAGAGAATGATACCACCACGAGGACCACGAAGAGTCTTATGAGTTGTTGATGTAACAACATCTGCGTATGGTACAGGAGATGGATGAAGACCTGCTGCAACAAGACCTGCAATATGAGCCATATCAACCATAAAGTAAGCACCAACGCTATGAGCAATGTTTGCCATTCTTTCAAAGTCGATTGTTCTTGGGTAAGCAGAAGCACCTGCTACGATAAGCTTTGGCTGACATTCCTTTGCTTTCTTTTCAAAAGCATCATAGTCAAGGAAACCGTTTTCGTCAACACCATAAGGTACGAAATTATAATATTTACCTGACATATTTACAGGTGAGCCGTGAGTAAGATGACCACCTTCTGCAAGATTCATACCCATAACTGTATCACCCGGCTGAATAAGAGCAAAATAAACCGCCATATTTGCCTGTGCACCTGAATGAGGCTGAACATTTGCATATGCTGCACCGAAAAGCTTTTTAAGTCTGTCACGAGCAATATCTTCTACAATATCAACGTGCTGACATCCGCCGTAATATCTCTTACCAGGATAACCCTCAGCATATTTGTTTGTGAGTACGCTACCCATTGCTGCCATAACAGCAGGAGAAACGATATTTTCACTTGCAATAAGTTCAAGATTTTCTCTCTGTCTTTTGAGTTCAAGACCCATAGCAGCAGCAACTTCAGGGTCAGTATTGTTTATAAATCCGATTGAATCAATTAAATCTTTAAACATAATTTTAATTTCCTTAAATTATATATTTCCTGAATAGTTAGGAGCTTCCTTTGTGATATAAACATCGTGAGGATGGCTTTCTTTAAGACCTGCATTTGTGATTCTGATGAACTTTGTCTTTGTCTTGAGTTCTTCAATTGTTGCACAACCACAGTAACCCATACCTGCTTTAAGACCACCCATAAGCTGGTAGATTGTGTCTGAAAGAGTTCCCTTATAAGGAACACGACCTTCAACACCTTCCGGAACAAGCTTCTTGTTGTTTGCCTGGAAGTATCTGTCTTTTGAACCGTTGTTCATAGCAGCAATACTACCCATACCACGATAAACCTTGAACTGACGGCCTTGATAAATTTCGCTTTCACCCGGTGATTCTTCACAACCTGCAACAAGTGAACCCACCATAATAGCAGAAGCACCTGCGGCAATAGCCTTAACGATTTCACCTGAATATTTGATACCACCGTCAGCAATTACTGTAATACCGTGCTTTGCAGCTTCGTTTGCTGAATCATAAACAGCAGTAATCTGTGGAACACCGATACCTGCAACAACACGAGTTGTACAGATAGAACCAGGGCCAATACCAACCTTAACACAGTCTGCACCTGCATCGATAAGAGCTTTTGTTGCTTCAGCAGTAGCAATATTACCTGCGATAAGAGGAAGGTCAGGATATGCCGCCTTAACCTTTGCAACAGCATTGATAATACCATGGCTGTGACCGTGTGCTGAATCAAGAGTAACCAAATCAACACCTGCTTCAATAAGAGCAGCAACTCGGTCAAGCACATCAGCAGTAGCACCAACAGCAGCACCGCAAAGAAGTCTGCCCATACCGTCTCTTGCTGAATTTGGATATTTAACTGCCTTTTCAATATCCTTGATTGTAATAAGACCTTTTAAGAAACCTGCTTCATCAACCAATGGAAGTTTTTCAATCTTGTGTTTCATAAGAATCTTCTTTGCTTCGTCATGGCTTGTACCAACAGGAGCAGTAACAAGACCTTCACTTGTCATAAAGTCCTTGATTTTACCACTGTAATCAGAGATAAATCTCATATCACGATTTGTGAGGATACCAACAAGTTTGCCGTTTTCGTCACATACCGGAACACCTGAAATCTTATAACGGTGCATAAGATTGTCAGCTTCTTCTACTGTATTTTCAGGAGAAAGGAAAAATGGGTTGTTGATAACACCGTTTTCACTTCTCTTAACCTTGTCAACCTGTGCCTTCTGTGCTTCAATTGACATATTCTTATGAATAATACCGATACCACCTTCACGAGCAATAGCAATAGCCATATTACTTTCAGTAACAGTATCCATCGCTGCTGTGATAACAGGTGTGTTTAACTTAATTGTTTTAGTAAGCTGAGTTGAAATGTCAACATCACTTGGAAGAACGTCACTTTCTGCAGGAATGAGAAGCACGTCATCAAAGGTAAGACCTTCTTTTACAAACTTGTCTGTCATTTTTATATCTCCTTCACATTAAAATTCTTTATAAAATAGAGAGAAACTTTTTTCTTTAAAGTTTCTCTCTAACTAATTTTTATCGCCACTTGTAATCGCTGATTTAAACGTGGTAATTTGAATTGGCGAGAGAAAATTTTGCATATTCTGTTTCAAAACCGCAGGCAATACTTTGTGTATTAACGAGGATTTTGGGACGGAATATGGAAATTTTATCCGTCAAGTCTTTTACCCTCGCTTGAATTAGTGATTACCCTTTATTCCGCAGGGAAGAAAGCCTTGTGAATTGCGCTGACTGCACGGTCAGCATCCTCAAGGTTGATAAGAACTGAAATTTTGATTTCGCTTGTAGCAATCATATCGATGTTGATATCTCTTTCATAAAGAGCTTCAAACATCTTTGATGCTGTACCCGGATGAGATTCCATACCTGCACCAACGATTGAAATCTTCGCAACAGTTGTATCACAGATAATATCTTCGTCTTCAATATCGAAAACTTTCTTTACACATTCAAGAGTTTCGTCTGCGTTACTCTTTGAAACTGTGAATGTAATGTCTTTTGTGCCGTCACGACCAACAGACTGTAAAATAATATCAACATTAATCTTATGTTTTGCAAGAACATCAAAAAGTTTGAAAGCAACACCTGGAGTGTTTGGGATTTTAGTAACTGAAATTCGTGCTACATCAGTATCTTTTGTAACACCTCTTATGAGCATTTTTTCCATTTTGGTAACCTCCTTAACGATTGTACCGGGAACTCTCTTAAGACTTGAAAGAACCTCTAATTCAACATTATACTTTTTAGCCATTTCAACTGAACGATTATTGAGAACCTGTGCACCAAGAGTTGCAAGTTCAAGCATTTCATCATATGTGATTTCCTGAAGCTTCTTTGCATTCTCCACTTTTCTTGGGTCAGCAGTATAAACACCTTCAACGTCTGTAAAAATCTGGCAACGGTCAGCACGAAGAGCGGCAGCAATAGCAACAGCACTTGTATCCGAACCGCCACGACCGAGAGTTGTAAGGTCATCATATTTATTGATTCCCTGGAAACCTGCAACAACCACAATGTTATGACGGTCAATTTCAGAACGGAGTCTGTCAGCCTTAACATTTTTAATTCTTGCTGTTCCGTAAGCAGAGCTTGTGTTAAAGCCTGCCTGCCATCCGAGAAGTGAAACTGCAGGACAACCTAATTTTTCAATGGCCATAGCAAGCAAAGCGATTGAAATCTGTTCACCGGATGCCATAAGCATATCCATTTCTCTTTTTGATGGCTTAGAGTTAATTTCATAAGCCTTTTCAATTAAATCATCTGTTGTGTCACCCTGTGCTGATACAACTACCACTACATCATTACCTGCACGGTAAGTATCAGTAACAATCTGGGCAACATTCATAACTCTTTCGGCGTCACGAACACTTGAACCGCCGAACTTCTGAACTATAAGTCCCATATATGTCCTCCTAAAATGGAATAAATACTATTATATAATTAATAATCAGTAACTCTTATAAGAGATTTTATGCTGATTGAAGAAATATTGTTAAGTTTCTCTGTAAGTTCACATTCAGTCATTGCAGGTGTAACAAACGCAAGTTCATTTTCCTTGCAACCGTCAAACGCAAGAACTTCAATCTCACCGATTTCAGCGATAACATCTTCTAAAGCCTTTGCCTTGTCAGCAACTTCTGCACGGATATAAAGAGGATTAACTGCTAACTTGTAATCAACAACATAATTTTCCTCTGCATCGTCCCAACCGAAAGGCTTCTTTCTGTCAAGATTTCTTGCACAATCAATAACATCAGCCACAACTGCTGAAGCAGTAGGAAGCTTACCTGCACCCTTACCATAGAAAACAACATCACCTGTTGCGTTACCACGAACAAGAATAGCATTGAAAACATCACTAACTGATGCCAACTGACTACCATTCTTAACGATTGCAGGAGAAACAATAGCGAAAATCTTTCCGTCATCCATTTTCTTTGCACGGCCAAGAAGTTTAATCACGCCACCGTATGAGCTGATATATGCAACATCATCAAGAGTGATTTTTGTAATTCCTTCTGTATAAACTGAATCAGGGTAAACGTGTTTTCCAAAACCAAGAGATGCAAGAATACAGATTTTTCTGCAAGCATCGTGACCTTCCACGTCTGCTGTCGGGTCTTTTTCTGCATATCCGTTATCCTGAGCAAGTTTAAGTGCATCCTCAAAACTCATATTCTTTTCAATCATCATTGTAAGAATAAAGTTTGTTGTACCGTTAAGAATACCTGCTATTTCGTCAATTTCATTTGCTGCAAGACACTGTGCCATTGGTCGGATAATCGGAATACCGCCACCAACAGATGCCTCGAACAAGAAATTCACATTATTCTCTGACGCATACTGTAAAAGTTCATAACCTTTTGCTGCAACAAGTTCTTTGTTTGATGTTACAACACTTTTACCAGCCTTAAGGCAAGATGAAACAAACTCATAAGCCGGATGAAGTCCGCCCATTGTTTCAACAACAACCTTAACATCATCGTCATTAAGAATTATATTAAAATCCTTTATCATTTTATCCTCATGAGGGTCGCCTGGGAAATCTCTGAGGTCAAGGATATATTTAACTTCCACTTCATTCTGTGTGCTTCTTTTTACAATACTGTCGTGGTTTTTTGTAATAACTTCCACTACACCTGAACCGACTGTACCGTACCCCATTACTGCAACATACATGAATTTTTCACATCCTAACTAACAGACCTTTTCTCAAAAAAAGGTATAATCAAGCATTATAAAAATACTTTTACATATTCTATCACAAAACTTTACTTTAATAAAGGGGTAATATACAATATTTTTATAATAATTTTTCACAATTTTTTAGAAAAATTTACATAAAAAACATATTTTTTAATTGATACTTAAAGAAAAATAGTTTATTATATAAATACTAAATTATATTGGAGAAAAATTATGACAGGAATTGAAAAGAAAAGACACTTTATAATAAACACAGTATATGCGGCAATTATCATTGCCCTCTTTTACCTTTTTTTCAAATATGCTTTGGGTACAGTTTTCCCTATAATCTGTGCTGCCATTGTTGCGATGGTGTTACAAAAACCCGTTAATTTTATAAGTCGCACAACACACATAAAAAGGGGATTTGTTTCTGCCGTTTCTGTTCTTTTCAGTTTCTTTTTCATTGTTGCAATTTTAGGACTTATCCTTGTATGGATTGGTTCCGAATTCAAAGGCTTTTTCCAATATTTTATGGTACAGCTTGAGGACATTCCAGCCCTTATTGAAAAGGTGAGAGGGTATCTTGCAAATATTCTCACTTTTCTTCCTGAAAAAGCAGAAACAGCTGTTATGAGTTTTATAAACGAAAAAATCAATGCATTGCTCAATTCAAACAGTGATGCTCCTGTAACCTCACCTGATTTTGATTTTTCTATTCTTTCAACACCACTTTTAAGCATCTGGAACACTGCAAAACAAATTCCTACCACACTCGTTTCAATTGTTGTTGCGATTGTTGCTTGTTGTTTTATGACCGCTGACTTTGATTCATTAAAAAATCTCGTTTTAGGATTTTTTAAACCTGAAACACAAAATAAAATTGTCCGTGCAAAAAGACTTCTTTTCCCTTCCCTTGGCAAAATGGTTAAAGCTTATGCGATTATCATCACTATAACATTCTGCGAATTATCGTTAGGTTTATCGTTATTAAAACTTCTTAACATCTATGATGGCGGATATATATTTGTTATTTCTGCACTCACAGCAATAATTGACATTGTGCCCGTTCTTGGTACAGGTACAGTACTTATACCTTGGGCAATTTATAACTTTATTTCAGGAAATTACTCCCTTGCAATAGGACTTCTTGTGATTTATGCTTGTATCACCGTTATAAGACAGGTTATCGAGCCAAAGCTTGTTGCAACACAGTTGGGACTTCCTGCATTCCTTACAATCGTTTCAATGTTCATCGGTTCACAGATTTTCGGCGTAATCGGAATTTTTATTCTTCCTATTACAATAGTTATGCTCAAACTTCTCAATGATGAAGGAATTATCAACATAACCTATAAGCAATCAGAAACGGGGGTTGAAGAATGATTGATATTCATTCCCATGTTCTGTTCGAAATTGACGATGGTGCTGAAAACTTAAAAACATCACTTCAATTGTGTCTTGATTCCTATCGCAACGGTTGTGATGACCTTGTTCTCACCCCTCATTTTTTTGAATACGACAACATATCTGATTTCGTGGAAGAAAGAAACGAGAAAATAGAGATACTCCGTAATGCGTTATCAGAAAAAAACATACCTTTGCGAGTTCATCCCGGTGCAGAACTTTTTCTAAGCGATGACATTTTCGAGGCAGAAAACCTTGATAAACTCACAATCAACGGGTCAAGATATATGCTTTGCGAAATGCCTTTAATTCCCTTTGACACAAGATTTATCACACGATGGTTCGATAATCTTTTTGACAGAGGATATATCCCTATTCTTGCGCACCCTGAAAGATATTATGAAGTTCACAATGATTATCAGATTCTTGAGGACTTAATCGACAGAGGTGTATTGTTTCAGGTCAACCTTGACAGCCTTATAGGCTTAAACGGACTTCAACCGCAGATTCTTTCAATAGATTTGGTTGAACAGGGATTTGCTCAATTTATAGCAAGTGATGCTCACGATACAGAATATCGTCACACTCGTCTTATTGAAAAATTAAACGAACTTCCTGATGAAATCACGGAAGAAATGGTTGAACAATGCCTGATTGTAAACCCACAGAAAGTACTTAATAATGAAAAAATAGAAATAAAAATAACCGACGATTTTTAAAGACCGTCGGTTTAATTTTTTGTTGTTTATGATGGAGTAAGACCTGCCGCAACCTGTAAAATCTGTCGTGCGTCAATTGCTGAAACATTGCCCTGTGCGTCCTGATTCATATTCGCACGAAGCATTTGTTTTGCTGTAAGCTCCTGTGTTCCTGCCACATATTTAAGAACCATAAGGGCATCCACAGCAGAAATCTTACCGTCTGCATTAACGTCGCCTCTTTTACCACCCATTTTAATTTCTTCCCAAGAAATTTCATCCTCAGCCGCACAAGCAACTACAACGCAAGAAAATGCCATTATAATTGCCAAAAGAACAGAAATGACCTTTTTCATATTTATCAACCTTTCAGTTAATTATTTTTGTACTTTTATTAAATCATAATATGTATTTTTTGTCAAGCAGGTCGACACCGTTCTACTTTTTAATTCTGCTTTTGAAAAATTCTGCAATTTCTTCATTTGCCATATCGCCATATACAGAAAAAGGGTCAACGACGTTGAAAACATGAGTAAGATTTTTACCGTTAAGCTTTTCTGTAAAATCATGGAAACGGTATTCTGTTCCATTTTTGTCAAAAATTTTCTTTAATTTATATACCTGAGTTCTCAAGAAATCTCCCGTTGCAGTATTTATGTAGAATGGCGGAAAATCCTTTGATGCAATTCTGTTAACGTCAAGATATTTTCTGTAAGGACTTTTATGTGACTTTTCACCCAAAAGAATAGGAATATTCACATTCATTAAAAAGTTAGGGCTTAACAAATCCACAGCAGGGCAAATTGCAGCCACACCACGAAAATCATATCCTATATATTCAACCGAGAAATCCTTTTGCATATCTTCATTAAGATTTACAGCTGTTGTAACACAAGCGAAATGTCCGCCAGCTGAGTCCCCGGCAAGGAATATATTATCCATATCAGCAGGATATTGGGATAAGTTTTCACCAAGCCATTTAAGGGCAGCAAAAATATCTCTTATCTGCTCGTCAAAAA
Source organism: Clostridia bacterium (assembly GCA_017399175.1). Classification (GTDB taxonomy): domain Bacteria; phylum Bacillota; class Clostridia; order Oscillospirales; family Acutalibacteraceae; genus Fimenecus. The sequence goes on from JAFQEE010000006.1 coordinate 38,464, forward strand.
GCACACTACCTGCAAGACGATAGTTTATTGAAGCCACAAGGAATCCCTTCTGTGCAAGTTTAAGACAGAAATATTTATTGATTTCCTTGTATCCGTACATCCATCCGCCACCGTGAATATCGATTATTACAGGCAATTTTTCAGTTGTGCCTTGTGGATAATAAATATCAAGAAGATGACCTTTTTCTCCGTCATCAATATACGGAATATCAAGGATTTGTTCTAATCCTTCGGGTTCTGTTTGTGATGCAATTCTTTTAGCATCCATTTTCGCAGTGTTTTCCCAGTTTTTTTCAAGAATTGGTTTAAAAATATACATATCAATACCCCTTTTCCCTTCAATACAACCTACGGATGTGGTTCGCCTTTTCTGTATGCTTCCATAATATCACGGAAAACCTCACCATTTGTAGGTGGTGTCCATGTAATCGCATCTGCACCCGCATTTATAGTTGCTTTAATTGTTTCTTCTGTTGGTCCGCCTGTTGCCATTATTGGCACATCAGGGAATTTTTCACGAATTTTAGCCACAAGTTCAGGTGTTTTTGCTGCCGCTGAAACATTTAAAATCTGTGCGCCTGCGTCAAGTCGTGCCCCTATATCATCTTCTTTAACAACGGTTATTACAATAGGCAAGTCAACAACTTTTGACACTTCACGGATTGAATCATTTGATGTTGGTGCATTAAGAACAACACCTGTTGCACCTTGATATTCAGCGTGTCGTGCAAGGTTAATTACACGCTCACCCTTTGTAAGACCTCCGCCAACACCCACAAAAACGGGACAGTCGGCAGCCATCATAACAGCCTGTGTAATAACAGGTTGAGGTGTAAAAGGATAAACAGCGATAACAGCATCTGCGTTACAGTTACGGATAATACTCACATCTGTTGAAAAAACGATTGATTTTATTCTTCGACCAAAAATTTTAAGACCTCTGCAAGTATATATTACCTCGGGAACATCTATTCTGAAATCTCTTAAATAACCCTTTATTTCGTTCATATTAAACCTCCTGCCTTTTATTATGTTATTATATATTACAAATATTGCTAAATTGTGTTTGCAGTATTAGAAACCTGTAAACTATTGATTTTCTTTGATACAAGCCTTGCTATTTGTCGGTTTTCTTGCTTTTTAAAGCTGTCCGTATCTTCCATAAGTTCTCTTGCAAGTTCCTGTGTCTGCATCAAAATTTTTGTGTCAGTAAGGATGTCTGCAATTCGTAATTTTGGTAATCCGTGCTGACGAGTACCAAAGAAATCACCGGGACCGCGAAGTTTCAAATCTTCGTCGGCAATCTTAAATCCGTCAGTTGTTTCACACATAATTTTCATTCGTGCAGTTGCTTCGTCACCTGTTGCATCCGTTACAAGAATACAATGTGACTTTGCTTTTCCTCTACCCACGCGACCACGCAACTGATGAAGCTGTGACAATCCGAATCGTTCTGCATTTTCAACAACCATTATAACGGCATTTGGCACATCAACACCAACTTCAATAACAACAGTTGAAATGAGAAGCTGTGTTTCTCCATTTTTAAATTTCATCATTACTTCATCTTTTTTCTTCGGTGTCATTTTTCCGTGAAGCAAATCGAGTTTATATCCGTTAAATGGTGCCTGTGCTTTTTTATAATATTCTTCTGCGGACATAATGCCTTGCATTAATTCACTTTCTTCCACAAGAGGACAAACGATATATGCCTGATACCCCATATCAAGGTGATTTCTTATAAACTCAAACATCGAACCTCGTTTTGCTGATTTTACTGCATAGGTATCAATTTTTTGTCTTCCCGGCGGAAGTTCATCAAGAATAGAAACTTTTAAATCACCGAAAAAGATAAGAGCAAGTGTTCTCGGTATCGGTGTTGCTGACATAACAAACACATGAGGATTTTCACCTTTACTGCAAAGACCTGTTCTCTGTTTTACGCCAAAACGATGCTGTTCATCGGTTATAACAAGACCTAATCGATCAAACTCCACATCCTCCTGAATAATGGCATGAGTACCGATAATCAAATCAATTTCGCCTTTTTTAAGTCGTTCTTTGATTTCCTTTTTGTCCTTTGCTTTTGTGCTTCCTACAAGAAGTTCACATTTAATGCCTGTGTTTTCAAACAGTTTTTTAAATGTTTCATGATGCTGTACAGCCAACACCTCTGTCGGTGCCATAAGTGCGGATTGCATACCATTTTTTGATGCTGTATAAACGATTGCCGCTGCAACTGCTGTTTTACCGCTACCAACATCACCCTGTAAAAGTCTGTTCATCTGTTTTCCGCTTTGCATATCAGAGACCGCTTCATTTACTGCTCGTTTCTGTGCATTTGTTGGCTCAAACGGTAACAATCCAAAGAATTCTTGTGTATATGATTCTTTTACAATATTATTTGTTGTAATTTCAGTATTTTCACTTTTAAGACAAAGAAGACTTAACTGCAAAATAAACAATTCATCAAAAATCAGTCTGTCCCTTGCTTTTTGCAAAGCATCATCATCTTTTGGAAAATGAATATCCCTGATTGCAGTATCAAGAGAAACAAGGTCGTATCTTTTAATAATATTTTCAGGCAGATACTCCGGTATATTTTCAATACTATTTAAGGCATTCTGTACCGCTGATTGCACCATCTTTGATGTAACATTTTTAGTTTGAGGATATATTGGTTTAATATCCACACTCTGATTTGCTTTCATAAACATTGGTGAAACCATTTCTCGAGCAGAATATTTACCAAGAGTAATTTTACCGAAGAAAAGATATTCCTCACCGCTTTTAAGCATCTTATCAATGTATTTGTTATTAAAAAATGTGACTGCAACAACAGAATCCCCATCTGTTACGGTAGCCTTTGCAATAAGCATTCCACCGCGTACACGCTCATTCTTTACAGGGAACATTACAACGCCTTTTATACACACATTTTCACCTAAAATACATTGTGATATAGGTACTATTTTGCTCCAATCCTCATAGGCACGAGGATAAAAGCGAAGAAGCTCTCCCACATTAGACACACCAACAGAACGAAACGCCGTTGCACGGGATTCGCCGATACCTTTGATGTACTTAATATCATCGGAGAACTTCATAATTTCACCTTATATTCCATTGTATAAGCTAAATGGCATTTGTTTAAGTTTTAATTCCACATCACCCGATGTAGATACATAACCCGTTCTGAAAAGAATAGGAATAAACGGATAATACTCTGCAAATAAATCATAATACTCGGCAGGTGTAATTTCTCCTGCACGATATCTGTAATATTCCTTTGCGACAAGTTCTGTCGTTGAAATTCCTGAACTTAACGGACTGTTGTCATTGAAAAATTGTTCAATATCCATTGAACCGTCAAGCTTAATTTCACCAAGATACATATCATAGTTTCCTGATTCAATTCGCTGTTCATAATCCTTGAACGAAAGTGCTTTAACTGTAATTAAAAAGCCACATTCTGCCAAAGAGTCAGCAATATTATATGCCGCTGCTACTCTGAATTTATTGTCCTTGTTTACAATCAAGGAAAGGGAAAGAGTATATGCACCGTTTGTCTTGGCTTTGCCGGAATATCGTGTATATCCGCAACGGTCAATAATATTATTAGCAAGTGTCGTGTTACCCTTTATTTCAATAGGAGTAACTTCATCACTCAAACTACTTTCAGGAATAATGGGAAGCTTTGCACCCACACCATGACCTTGATATGATGATACAGCAATTTTATCACTGTCAAGCTTTGCTGCAATAGCATTTCTTATATAGTTTGTAAGTGCACCTCTTGCGCTGTTAAGTCCAAGATATACCATATTACCGAGAACAACTTCTTTTGTTGTTCCTGCCATAACGGTATAATCGCAATTTGACAGGTTACTGAAGAATACATCGGTTACACCAATGTTAAAAGCATTTTCAGCACTTTCTCTGTTGCCGATAGGAGATAGACTGATTGTTTTTTTACTATTCATTATGCTTATAAGCTTTTGTTCTGAATAGTAATAATCACCGCTACCTGTCGGTATGGAATCCACAACATCGGCTGTACCAACTTTTACAACAGGGAAATCGAGTTTTCCTGCAACATATATGTCTTTATATGCAAGAGTAAAATCAACTGCATACTGACCAACAGCCTGCGCAGAAATCACACTTTTAAGGGTATTCGACCAACCGTGTGATGCCTTTGCCATATTGAACGAATACACCACATCTTCTGCGTTTATATCAGATGAGCCTCTGCAGGATACACCTGAACGAAGTCGCACCGTTGCAACATTGTCAACCACATGAACACTTTCCGCAATAACTCCTGTCGGAGAAAATGTTTTATCCAACTGATACAACGGTTCATACATTAAATCGCAAAGATAAAGATTTTCATCACTTTTTGCAAAATAAGGATTAAGACCATCTTCTTCGTTATAAGGTAAGACGATTTTTTTGTCACCTGTTTTATCAGGTTTTTCTGTTATTTCTGTATTTTCAGTTGATGGTTCACTATTATCTTCGGGGGTTTCTTCCTTGCCACCACAAGCACAACAAAGGAAAATCAAACAAAAGCATAAAAGTAATGCAGTTGCTCTTTTTACAATTTTCATTTGTTTCACCTCACAGTAACAGCACTTATTTCAACGGTTTTTCCGCTGTCCTTATCAATAGTAAAAATACATCCCTGTAAAAATGCAGGAGTATCGGCTGTTTCAAACATACTTGAAAAACCTTTTCTAAATTTATCTATAATTATCTCTTTTTTCACACCTAAAACAGATTCTTCAGGACCTGTCATACCTAAATCAGTAATATATCCTGTACCACCCGATAAAATTTGCGCATCAGCGGTCTGCACATGGGTATGTGTACCAAAAACAGCACTCACAACCCCATCAAAGCAATATCCGAAAGCCTTTTTTTCTGATGTTGCTTCTGCGTGAAAATCAACAAGAATAATGTTAGTTTCTTTTTTCAGTTCTTTAATAATATTTCCTGCAACCTCAAAAGGGTCCCCATGACCTTCAAGCCACACTCTGCCCAAAAGGTTTATAACACCGATTTTATATGCACCCTTATCAATTATTCCGTATCCTTTTCCCCAGACTCCGTCACCATAATTGGCAGGTCGCAATACATTTTCTTTTCTATCAAGATATTCATATATCTCTCGTCTTTTTAATGAATGATTACCGCCTGTAATCATATCTGCTCCGCTTGTAAAAATATGCTCACAGGAATTCGGCAACATACCGTTACCAACAGCAGAATTTTCTCCGTTTACAATACACACATCAACATTGTGTTCGCGTTTTATTTCAGGAAGTTTTTTTCGCAAAAAGTCGCATCCCGATTGACTTACAACATCTCCTACAGAGAGAATTTTTATTTTGCGTGACATAAGCACACCGTTTCTATATATGGATTTAATTTATTTTGCCCCGAAGCCGTTTGTGACATCGGGGCAGTTGGTATTTACTATTTAGCGAAATCTATCACTCTATTTTCACGCACTATATTAACTTTAATCTGACCTGGATATTCAAGTTCATCCTCAATCTTCTTTGCAATATCGCGTGCAACAATAACCATCTTTTCGTCAGAAATCTTATCAGGATTAACCATAATTCTGATTTCACGACCAGCCTGAATTGCAAATGATTTTTCAACACCGTCAAATGATGTTGCAATTTCTTCAAGCTTTTCAAGACGCTTGATGTAATTCTGAACATTTTCACGACGAGCACCCGGACGAGCTGCAGAAATAGCATCCGCTGCCTGAACAAGTACTGCAACAATTGTCTTTGCTTCAATTTCACCATGGTGAGCCTGAATAGCGTGAACAATCCTGTCATTTTCCTTATATTTCTTAGCAGCTTCAACACCAAGTTCAATATGAGTACCTTCAAATTCACGGTCAAGTGCCTTACCGATATCGTGAAGAAGACCTGCACGCTTAGCCTGTTTAACATCAGCACCAAGCTCCTGTGCCATAAGACCTGCTATGTATGAAACCTCAAGAGAATGGTTAAGAACATTCTGACCGAAACTTGTACGGTATTTAAGTTTACCAAGAAGTTTAACAAGTTCAGGATGAACACCGTTAACTCCTGCGTCAACAACTGCTCTTTCACCTGTCTGTTTAATTGTCTGTTCAACCTCACGCTTTGATTTTTCATACATTTCTTCAATACGAGCAGGGTGAACTCTGCCGTCCTGAATAAGCTTTTCAAGTGTGAGTCTTGCTACCTCACGACGAACAGGGTCAAAACTTGAAACAGTAATTGCTTCAGGAGTATCGTCAATAATAAGGTCAACACCTGTAATTGTTTCAAGAGTTCTAATATTACGGCCTTCACGACCTATAATTCTACCCTTCATTTCATCGTTTGGAAGAGCAACAACAGAAACCGTTGCTTCAGCAGCGTGGTCTGCTGCACAGCGTTGGATTGCACCCGAAATAATTTCTCGTGCAAGGTTATCGCTTTCTTCGCGTGTTTTCTGTTCGAAATCGAGGATTTTGAGAGCCTTTTCATGAGTAAGTGACTCATCAAGTTCCTGCATAAGTAATGCTTTTGCCTGTTCCTTGCTGTATCCGCTGATTTTCTCAAGCATCTCCAACTGACTGCGTTTAAGCATTTCAATTTCTTCAACTCTTGTTTCAGCAGCTTTAATTTTTTCAGCAAGCACTTCTTCTTTCTTTTCAAGATTTTCTGTTTTCTTGTCAAGATTTTCTTCTTTTTGTACGATTCTGCGTTCTTGTCTTTGAACCTCTGCGCGTCTTTCACGAAGTTCTTTATCAACTTCGTTTCTTAACTTGTGTATTTCGTCTTTAGCCTCAAGAATAGCTTCTTTTTTCTTACTTTCAGCAGTCTGAACTGCCTGATTAACGATTCTTAATGCTTCTTCGTTTGCGGAACCAATTTTAGCTTCTGCAACCTTTTTACGGTAAACACCGCCGATTACAAATCCTAATGCTCCAAATACAACAGCAGAGACAACGGCAATAATAACAGCCACACCTACAGTATTCATAGGTTTGTCCCTCCCAATAATAAATATTTAATTTCGCTCTATATAAAATATGCAAGGAAATTAATTTTACCAAGTATGGGATACCACTTTCCCATACTATCTTTATTATTTTACACAAAAAAGGACACCGTGTCAAGAATATACAGTGTAATTATATACAAAATTTGGAATTAAATTTAAATAAAAAACAGGGAAGGATGTTGCTCCTTCCCCGTTAATTTGTATTATTCAGTTTTAATTATGCTTCATAATGCTTTGCAAGTCCAAAGATTGCTCTGAAGAATCCAAGGAACTGCTGGAAGAATTTAGCATTTGCTGTTAATTCAACTGTATCAGATGAAATTTCATTTCCTTCAGCATCAACTGCTGTTGCAGTGAATGTTGTTATACCGTCTGTACCCTTAACAACCTTCTTTGCCTGAACCTTAACTGAACCATCTTCATAAACTTCAACAACCTTGAAGTTTTCGTTGTCAGCTGTCCATTCAACTGTTACGCCTTCAGCAACTTCACCTGTGAACACAGGGTGAAGAATGATTGTATCTTTTGCTCTAAGTGTTGTAACACTTGGTGCAGCGATTTCGAATGTAAATTCAACAGTTAATGCAGGAACATAATCATCAACAAATGTGTCACCACAGAAACATGTGTATGTTGTGTAACCCTGTGATGTGTATGTTGGAGCTGTAACAACAGCGTTGTTAGGGTCTTTAGTATGACCTGTAGCAGGAACACCCTGAGGAACTACTGCCTGAGCATTACATATTGTGCAAAGCTTACCTTCTGTGTAACCCTGTACTGTACATGTAGGTTCAACTGCAGGAATTGTTTCTAATGCAGATGTGCCGTCTGGGTTAGTATGATTAAGTGCAGGGATTTCTTCTGTGTATGAGTCGCCACAAGCACATGTGTACTTCATAGTACCTGTTCTTGTACATGTTGGCTCTTTTGTAACACTTGCTTCATAAGAGTGACCTGTAGCAGGAACTTCGTCAGCTGTGTATGTGTCACCGCAAGCCGGACATGTGTATGTTGTGTAACCACCTTCTGTACAAGTAGGTTCTGTAACTACTGCTTCATAGTCATGGTCTGTAGCTGGAGTTACATCTCTGTTTTCTGTTGTACCGCAGTTGTTAGCACATGTGTAAACTGTGTAACCGTCTGTTGTACATGTAGGAGCAACTACATCGCCTGCTACCATGTTGTGACCGAGAGCGTCAACTTCTGCGCCGCCTTCTGTAGCGTCACATCTTGAACAACCCATAAGAGCTTCTGAACCAGGAGCTGTACATGTAGGTGCAACTGCTTCTGCGTCAACTTCTGAGAAGTCGTGACCGAGAGCGTCAACTGTTACAGGAGTATCTTCTGCACCGCAACCGCAAACCATTACATAGCTACCAGCTTCTGTACATGTAGGTTCAGCTACAACTTTCTTTGTAGCATAGTTGTGTTCCTGAGTAGCAGGGATTGTTTCAGTTGTACGGCTGATTTCTGTGCCACAAACTGAACAATTAACAACAACTTCTTTTGAACCTGCTGTGTCACATGATGGTGCAACTACGTTTTCATCAACTGGGTCACCAGCTGTGTGGTTGCCTGTAGCTTCGATAGTTTCTGTCTTTGTTGACTTACAAACTGTACATGTATAGAGCATTTCACCTGCTTCACCACAAGTTGGAGCTACTTTTTCTACACCATTGTCCCATGTGTGTGTTTCACAAGGTTCAACACCAACTGTAGCTGTAGCAACAGCCTGTGAGTTATCAAATGCTGTTGCAGCAAGGTTAGCTGATGTTGTTGCAGAACCCGGTGACTTATAATACTTCATTGCTGTTACAGCTGTAGCTGCAGGTGTCATTGAATAAGTAC